>NZ_CAKUCL010000065.1 GCF_934643405.1 uncultured Actinoplanes sp. | reverse complement strand
GGCCGGAAGCGGTTTCGCCTCTCTGCAAGTTGCACGTGAACAAAAGCCATACTCGACATTGGACCCGAACCGGCCCCCGGCCGGCTTCATCGCGGCGCGAGATCGCTATCATCGCCGCACGCCGCAAGGCTCGGACTCGGAGACATTCGATGGCAGACAGGTGCTTCGCGGTGGTCATCGGCGTCGACGACGCCGGCGACTCCGTCCGTCTGCCCCGGCTGCACCACGCCGAGGACGACGCCCGCGCCCTGCACGCGGTGCTGTGCCATCCGCGGACCGGCGGGTTCGATCCGGCCGACGCCCGGTTGTTCGTCGGTCCCGGCACCACGGCCGCAGAGGTCAAGGCCGCGCTGCGTGACGTCGTGTCGCAGTCGCAGGCCTCCGATGTGCTCGTCGTGTTCTTCGCCGGCCACTCGCTCGTGCCGGACTGGAGCCGGGCCACCGACACGTACCTGATCACGCCGGACCTCGACGAGTCGGTCCTGGCCGGTGATCCCGACGCCGGGCTGCGCATGACGTTCCTGAAGCGCGACGTGCTCGAGCAGTTCGCCGGGAAGGCGCTGCTGATCCTCGACTGCTGCCGGGCCGGCACGCTGCCGGCCGCGCCGGGCCGGGACATCGACATGATCAGCGTGGGCAGCCGGGAGCAGGCCCGGTACACCGCTCTGATGGCCACCGCCGACGACGCCACCGCCCGCGAGGATCCGTCGCTCGGGCACGGCGTTCTCACGCACCACGCGCTCGAAGCCCTGCGAGGCGCTGCGGCCGGCATCGACGGCGAGGTCACGTTCCTGAGCCTGGGCACCTACGTCATGGCGCAGGACATCCGGCCGCGGCCGCGGTTCTTCACCCAGAACTGGGGCCAGGCCACGGTCCTGACGTCGCCCGGTCTGCCGTCGCGCGGGCGGCACGCGGCCACACCCGCTTACATCGAGGTGTCGCCGCTTTCCCATACGCTCGACCCCTTCGTCCGTACGATAAGGAACTTGATCGATCGGGTTTGCCGCGCGGCCCGTGACTCGCGGGAATCCGTCGACTACCTGACGGCCGCGATGGATGCCGATTCCGTCGCCGTCCTCGAACATGCGCCGCCCGGGTTCAAGACGATCGACCGCACCGCCGGATTCGACCTGGACTACCTGCGCGATCTCATCCGGGCGCGGGATCCGCTCGATCCGCTGTGGTACGGCCATCACGCGACCGACGGCCGGCACGTCGTGTTGTCCGTGCCGCTGCAGCGCGACGACGGCAAGGTGGTGCTGCTCGCCGTCGTGAACCCGGCGCCGGAACTGCTCGGCCTCGGTGAGCCTCTGGCAAAGATCTTGCAAACCGTTTGGCGTACGGACGTGGCGGCGTCGCCGGACCAGGCGGAGATCCACATTCTGACCGGCCTGCGGGAGTCCTTCGGCCGGCTTCCGCTGGCGTTGTACGAGCGGTTCCGGCACCTGCATCGCCAGGCGCTGGAGTCACTGACCATCGTGTTCCAGCCGATCATCACGATCGCGAAGGTCCGCAAGCACGTGGGGGTGCACAGTTACGAGGCTCTGGCCCGGAGCGCGCCCGCCGACCGCAGCGCGCCGGTCGCCTTGCTGCAGGCCGCGCACCCGTGGGGTGACCGCCTCGTGGTCGAGCGCGACGAGATCATCGTGGCGAAGACGCTGGCCGCCTACGCCCGGGCGCATGTCGACTGCCCGTGGGACGTCCCGAAGCCGGTGTCGGTGAACGTGGCCGTCCGGTCGTTGCTGAGCGACGCGTACGTGGAAACGCTGCGGGGCGCGCTGACCGCCTCGGAGCTGAGTCCGAAGGGCGTCACGCTGGAGATCTCCGAGCAGGACCCGATCAAGCCGCGGGCCGGGGAGAAGTGGCCGCTCGAGCCGCATGCGTACTTCCACAAGCGGCTCACCGAGATCGGCCGCGACCTCAACGTGTCGTTCGCGGTGGACGACTTCGGGTCCGACTACGCGTCGCTGTCCCGGATGGCGGAGCTGCCGCTGACCCAGATCAAGGTCGACCGCGCGATCCTGCACCACACCACCGCCCTGGACGAGCTTCGCTTCATCGACACGATCGCCCGGCACCAGCACGAACACGGCAAGGCGGACTCCTCCCGGGTGGTGATCGTCGAGGGGGTCGACGACGAGTCGCCGGTCAGCCTGCGGCAGATCTACGACCTGTCGATCCGCCACGTCCAGGGTTACATCACGCGGCAGCCCGCGGCGCCCGAGCTGCGGCAGTTGAGCGAGGAGGTCCGCGAGGACATCGCGGCCCGGGTCAGAGGGGATGACGAGAGGCGTCAGGCGGTGCCCGCTCCCGGAGACGCTGAACGGGGCCGGCGTTCCCTGCGCAAGAGTGCGTGACACGTCCGGCAGCCGGCGCCGACTAGGGTGTGCCGGTGGGTTTCACCAGGGCGCAGCTGGAGTCGTACCGCGGCGGCACGCTGCCGGACCTGCTGGGCGACGACGTGCGCCTGCTGTTCGTCGGCATCAACCCGGGTCTCTGGACGGTGGCCACCCAGAGCCACTTCGGCCGCCGCGGGAACCGCTTCTACCCGGCCCTGTTCCGCGCGGGCATCACCGACCACGTGATCGACGCCTCGGCCGGTTTCGACCCGGCCGACGTGGCCCAGCTGAAGTCCCGCGGCATCGGCATCACCAGCCTGGTGGCCAGGGCAACGGCCCGGGCCGACGAGCTGACCCCGGCGGAACTGCGGGCCGGCGCCGTGCTGCTGGCCGAGCGGGTGGCCCGGGTCCGCCCGCGAGTGGTCGCGATGCTGGGCATAACCGCTTACCGGACAGCTTTCAACCTGCCCAGGGCGGTCCCCGGCCGGCAGCCGGCGGACCTGTCCGGCGCCACCGTGTGGGTGGTCCCCAACCCGAGCGGCTTGAACGCCCACGAGACCCCCGACTCGTTGGCCAGGGCTTACGCCGAGGCAGCGAGGGCCGCAGGCATTCCCCTGTTCCCGCGCTGACGGCCCGGCCGCCGGGCCCGCGCCGGGTCGCCCTCCAAAGCGCGACGCCGCCGGCCGCCCCGCCGCCCGATCCCGGCCACCCACCAGACCGACGCCGCCGGTGTCCGCCGTGCCGCGGGGTCAGGTGACCATCGGGACCAACCACGTTATGACGGGGGCGATCAGCACCGCCGGCAGCATGTTCGCCACCGGCACCGACTTGATGGACATCAGGCGCAAGCCGATGCCCAGCAGCAGGACGCCGCCCACCGCCGTGATCGCCGCGATCTCGGCCGGCGGCATGAACGAGCCCAGCGTCGCACCGATCACCGTGACCGCCCCCTGGACCACGAGCACCGACACCGCCGCGGCCGCCACGCCCCAGCCCAGCGACGCCGCGAACGCCACACAGATCGTGCCGTCGATCGCGCTCTTGACCACCAGCTGCTCGATGCCCCGGCCGAGACCGTCCGACAACGGCCCCAGGATCGCCAGCGGACCGATCGCCACGACCAGCGACGTGCTGACGAAGCCCTCGGTGAACGCCGCCCTCGCTCCCGGCGCCGCGTCGCGGAGCAGCCGTTTCTGCAGCCACGCGCCCGCCGACTCCAGCCGGCCCTCCAGGTGCACGGCGGCGCCGGCCAGCGTGCCGAGGACCATGGCCCCGAGCAGCACCAACGTGGTACCGCCGGCGCCGACCGCGGTGGTGAAGTCACGGTTTGTCAGCGACACCAGGTTCAGGGCGCCGATCACCGCGGTGACCAGCCCGAGGGCATCGGTCACCGCTTCCCGGACGCGCTGCGGGAGCCGGTGGCCGGCCAGGGTGCCCACCCCCGCCCCGGCGACGATCGCCGCCGCGTCGATCAGCGTCCCCAGGCCCGGAAAAGCCACGTCCGTCCCCTCCTCCGCGTCCGGATTCCAGCGAAAAGAGAGTGAAACCCGAAGAGGCAGTTCACCGCAGTGTCTGACGTATCAGCCAGGCCGTGAGCCGCACCGCACCGCCCGGGCGAGGGACGTCAATCGTCCATGAGCATCACCACCGCTTCGGCGGTTGCGGGATGGGCGGCCAGCAAGGCACGCCCGGCCGCAACGGCGCCCGCGAAGGGGTCGACGGCCGCGGAAGAACCGGCGCCCGCCGAAGGATCGGCGGTGGTGGACCACGAGCCGTCGCAGCCGAGCAGCGCTGCCACGCTGTCGGCTGTGGCGGGCTGTGCGGCCACGAACGCCGCCGCGCCGGGGCGCTCGTCGGCTGCCGCCGCCGGGGGTGGGGCGGCGGCCCACGGTGGGGTCCAGGCGTCGAGGGCGGCCAGCGTTCCGGGGAAGGTGCGGCCTGCCTCGCGGGTCAGGACCGGGATCAGCTCGCCGGCCTCCTCCTTCAGCGTCGTCAGCAGGGTGGGCAGCCAGGGCAGCAGCACCCGGTCGGGGAGGCGGCCGAACGCCTGGGACAGCGTCTCGACCACGAACGGCGCCAACCGAGGCACCGGCTCCAGCGCCTGGACGAAACCGCTCACGTACTGCGGGAACGCGGGCACCACCAGCGGATTGGCCAGCAACTCGTCGACGCGGGCGCGCAGCGCGGCCAACGGCAGGGCGCCCAGCTGGTGCCGTGCCGCCCACAGCAGGGCGATCTTCGCGGGCGTCTCGGGGTGCGCCTGCCGCACGGCCAGGTCGAGCTGTGTGCGGTCGCAGCCCAGAGACAACGCGAGACTCTCCATGCCGAAGAGGAAACCGAGCATCGCGCCGACCTGACGCACCCCGGTCTCCTCCTCGACGAAGGCGGTGGGCAACAGCGTGCAGTAGTGCGCGTATCCCTCGACCACGAACCGCTCGCACCACGCGGGTAGCACCGGTGCCGCCGAGCGGTAGTACGCCAGCAGCCGCCGGACCCGGCGCAGGACCGCGGGCGCCTCGTCGACCGAGCGCTCGGCGGCCAGCAGTTCGACCGCGCGGGCGCCCAGCTCGTCGGTCAGCCGCGGGCTCGACAGCAGGAGCAGCGAATGCTCGACCGCCGTGAGGGCGGTGGCCGCCGTCGCGTCCGGGCTCCAGGCCGCGCGGCGTAGCCGCTGCTCCAGGACCTGTTCGACGGTGACGCCCTCGTACCCCAGCTCGATGATGGTCCGCTGGTGACGGCCCAGGTCGAGGTCCCAGCTCTCCTGGATGTTCTTCTCGCCGAGCCGCCGCGAACCCATGATCGGGCGGACCGCCTGGTCGGGGAGCAGGTATCGCAGCATCCACAGCAGCGTCGAGCAGGGGGCCAGCTCAGGCCGGGCGGCCAGGTCGAGCAGCGCCCGCTTGATCGTGCGCTGTTCCAGGTCGAGCCCGAGCGGCGCGAGCCGGTCGTGGACGTCGCGGGCCAGCGGCGGCAGCGAGTCGTACCCGACCTGGCCGATCCGGTCGCCGCCGAGCATGATCTCGCAGAGCCGCCGCACGTCGCGCCGGCCCGGCACGGTGTCCTTCTCGATGCAGGTCACCGCGGCGTCCTGGAAGTCGTACGGCGTCGGCCGTGCCCGCCCCCGCATGCCGGCCAGCAGGATCGACGTCTCGAAGACCGCGATCGCGTCCGCCGTGCTCGCCAGGTATCCGTTGCGGCGCGCCAGCCGGACGATGTCGACGCACCAGCCGCGCAGCTCCTCCTCGTCCAGCCCGTGCAACGCCACCGGCCCGGACGGATAGCCGCTCAGCTGGTCGGTGACCGCGCCGGTCGACGCGGCCGGCGCCGGCAGCGGCTGCTGCTTGCCGCCGAGCCGGAACGGGACGAGCCGGGTCCTGCCGAGCGCCTTCTGCCAGGTGGCCGCCGCGATCGAGACGGAGCCGGGCGCCAGACCGAACTGCGCCTCGATCGCCGAATGGCTCGACGGGATCAGCCCGTACAGCCACTTCGTCGCGGTGCGCGGCGGGATCGCGAAGCCGGGCGCGGACGGGTCCGACCCGGCCTCGGGCACCCGGCTCGCGGCGTGGAAGGCGCCGCAGACGTACAGGCACTCGGCTCGGTCGGCGCCGCCGGCGGCCAGGTGCTCGCGGATGCGGGTCCACATGTGCCGCTCGCGGTCCTCGTCGCTCGCGTACCGCCGGTCGTCGTGCGGCGCCAGCCGCCGGAAGAGGCTCCCGATCAGCACCATCACCTGCCGGTACGTGTCGTGGTCGGCCCCGGCGAGTGGCTGCTCGACGTACTGGTCCCACCACTCCGACCAGTGCCGCACCCGGCCGTGGCGCAGCAGGTGCTCCTCCAGCTCGGCGAACCGCGGACGCAGGTCGCCGATCTCCACCCCGACCGCGTCGCCGTGCAGGTCGGCCTGCTCGTCCGGCGCCTCGGCAACGGGACCGTCCCCCGGCTGCCCTTGGAAGACGTGGTCGGTGGGCCGGTCGACCAGCACCAGCTCGACCCCGGGCGTCTGGAGGGCGTACGCGATCGCCTGATATTCGGCCGACGACTCGGTCATCGGCGCGATGACGCTGAGCGGCGCCG
This sequence comes from uncultured Actinoplanes sp., assembly GCF_934643405.1. Taxonomy (GTDB): domain Bacteria; phylum Actinomycetota; class Actinomycetes; order Mycobacteriales; family Micromonosporaceae; genus Actinoplanes. Next base: position 24,221 of record NZ_CAKUCL010000065.1, on the reverse strand, counting down.
CATCCTCCGGGAAGCCGTCCAGCTCGGAGGCGAACGCCTGCAGGGCGACCGGCAACCGGCAGTTGCGCAGCTCGGTCAGCAGCGGGCCGAGGTCCTCGCAGAGTTCCAGGTAGATCACTTTCGGCTGCTTCTCGCGCAGCCGCCGCACCATGGCCAGCGCGGACGCCGGCGAATGATGGCAGACCGGGAAGATCTCCAGGGGTTCGCGCAGCGCGTGGTCGACGTCGTCGACGATGCCGGCGAGGATCTCCGGCAGCACGGCCGGGCCCCCGGCGAGGGCCTCGGCCGCCCCGAGCAGTTGCGCGCGCAGCGCGTCGAACGGACCGTTCACGACAGGGTCGCGATCGCCTGACGACCACCGGCGAGGAAGCCGTCCCACTGGCCGCCCTGGTCCTTGCTGCGCGGCTCGACCACGCCGTGCCAGTACTTGTTCAGGATCGCGAGGTCTTCCGGGCTGCGCCGGGCGAGCGATCCGACCAGCGAACCGGCCAGCGTCTCGGCGGTCAGGGCCCGCGCGCCGAAGAACGTGCTGTGCAGGATCGCGTCCTCCAGCACGCCGATCTGCTCCGCGGTGGACAGCGCCGACTCCAGCCGCTCGTCGTCGCTGGTCGCCGAGGACGCGGCCGCGCGCAGGTCGGCGAAGCTCTGCAGCAGGACGTCGAGCAGGGTGGGCGGCACCTCCAGCTCGATGTTGTGCCGGCGCAGCAGTTCCTCGGTGCGGAAGCGGACGATCTCCGCCTCGCTCTTCTTGTTCGTCACCACGGGGATGCGGACGAAGTTGAAGCGTCGCTTGAGCGCCGACGACAGGTCGTTGACGCCCCGGTCGCGGCTGTTCGCGGTGGCGATGATCGAGAAGCCGGGCTTCGCGAACACGATGTTGTCGTCGTCCAGCTCCGGGATCGACACGTACTTCTCGGAGAGGATCGAGATCAGCGCGTCCTGCACGTCGCTGGTCGAGCGGGTCAGTTCCTCGAAGCGGCCGATGACCCCGCCCTCCATGGCCGTCATGATCGGCGACGGGATCATCGAGGCGCGCGACTGGCCCTTGGCGATGACCATCGAGACGTTCCAGGAGTATTTGATGTGGTCCTCGGTGGTGCCCGCGGTGCCCTGCACGACCAGCGTGGAGTTGCGGCTGATCGCGGCGGCCAGCAGCTCGGCCAGCCAGCTCTTGCCGGTGCCGGGGTCGCCGATGAGCAGCAGGCCGCGGTCGGAGGCCAGCGTGACGATCGCGCGTTCGACGAAGCTGCGGTCGCCGAACCACTTCTGACCGATCGCGCGGTCGAGCCCGTCGGCGCGCTCGGAGCCGAGGATGAACAGGCGGACCATCTTGGGGCTCAGGCGCCAGGAGAACGGTTTGGGCCCGTCGTCGACCGACTCGAGCCAGTCCAGCTCGTCGGCGTACTTGACCTCGGCCGGGGCACGCAGCATGTCACTCATGGGAATGGTCTCCTGTCAGGCGATGAAGTTCTTGAGCTCGGCGACGAGCTTCTGGATGCGGCCGGAGACGACCGGCGTGCCGAGGTCTTTGAAGCGCTGCCGGAACCACGGGTTGACGTTCTGTGTGCCGGAGCTGTCGACCGAGCCGACCGGGATGAACCGCACGCCGGAGCGGTGCACCGCCTCGATGCCGTCGAACAGCGCCTGCGACGCGCCGAACTCGTAGAAGTCCGAGATCCACACCATCACCGTGTTCCGCGGATCGGTGATCTTCGGCCGCGCCATGGCCATCGCAACCGGGCCGTCGTTGCCACCGCCCAGATTCGTGCGCAGCAGCACCTCGAACGGGTCATGCACCCACGGCGTCAGATCAAGAGCTCGGGTGTCGTACGCGATGAGGTGCACATCGACCTTCGGAAGGCCCGCGAAGATCGAGGCGAGAACGGTGCAGTTCACCATCGAGTCGACCATCGAGCCGGACTGGTCGACGACCACGATCAGCCGGGCCGGCGTGGTGCGTTTCGCGGTCTGCCGGTAGTAGAGCCGGTCGACGTAGAGCCGCTCGTCCCGCGGGCTCCAGTTCGGCAGGTTCTTCCAGATCGTGCGGTCGAGGTCGAGGTTGCGGTAGACCCGCTTGGGCGGCACCGACCGGTCGACCGTGCCCGCGCTGGCCTGCGCGACCTGGGTGCGCAGCACCTGGGCCACCTCGTCGACGAACCGGCGGATCAGCGCCTTGGCGTTGGCCAGCGCGACACCGTCCAGGTTGTCCTTGTCGCGCAGCAGCTGCTCGATCAACGACATGCTGGGCGTGAGCTGCTTGGCCAGCCGGTTGTCGGCCAGCACCTCCCGCAGCCGCATCCGCTTGACCAGGTCACCCTCGATGCCGGCGAGAAGGGGCCGCATCCCGGCCGAGGGACCCGCCGCCCGCTGGAACCAGCCGGCATCCGCCTGCCACCGGGCGAGCTGCCCGGCCGTCACCTCCCCCGATCCGGTGGCGAAGACGTTGAGCAGCAGTTTCGACACGAGCGCCGCACGGCGCACCTCGCCCTCGCGGTCCTCCCCCGCACCGTCGATCAGCCCGTCGAACTCGGCCCGCAGCCGCGGGAACCGCTGCACGACCGTGTCCACCGAGACGGTCGGATCGAGCAGCGCCGCGGGCAGGCCGAGGTCGTCGACGATCGCCACGCTCGCCGACTCCAGCGCCGCCTGCTCCTGCGGGTCGAAGAGCCGGGCCAGCAGCCGCCAGTACAGGATCTGTCGCCTGTTTCCCGCCGCGCTCATCTGCGCAGCAACCTTCCCGCGCGCTCGCGCAGGATGTCGACCGCCGCGCCCGCGGCCGCCTCGGCCTTGGCCGCCCTGGCCTCGGTGGGCCCGAGCGCCCAGTCACCGGTGTGCACCGCCACGGGCTTCTTGCCGACCAGCGTCTGTACGGCGAGCGGCTGCACCACCCATCGGCCACCCTCCCAGCGCAGCAGCCCGATGCAGGCGGTGGCCGCGGACACCAGCGCGGGCGTGAGCGGGCCGGACGACGGCAGCCGGTCGAGATCGGCCTCGATCGCGGTGCCGCCGAGCTCGAACCCGTCGAGCAGCACCGGTTCCGCGATCATCGCCGGATGCCGGTCCAGTGGCGCCACCGGCGGTGCGGTCGCCCCGGACAGGCGGACCCGCGCGGTCGTGAACGGGTCGGCCGGCTCCCCCGCGGCGGCACACGACTCGTCCCACAACAGATCGCCGGCCGGGGTGATCGGCATGCCCGTCACCTCGACCACCCGGTGCTCGGCGAGCGCGGCCCGCAAGACGGGGAACGCGCCGAGCATCCGCCACGCGGACGGCCCGCTGATCGTGTCGACCTTCGCCGCCGCCACCGCGGCCCCTACCAGCCGGACGCCGCCGTCCGGCGTCTCCAGCACACCGTGCGCCTGCGCCTGGAACACCGTCGGATGTTCGTGCAGGTCGACGCCGAGAACGAGCAGCCGCCCGTGCACCGGCGCCGATCCCGCGGACGGGTAGCCGTCCTGGGTGAGCAGCAACGCCCGCATCCACAGGTCGGCCCAGCGTCGCACCGGAACGCTCGGCAGCGTCGCGACCGGCGCGGCGGCCCGCAGCTCGGCCGCGAAGCCGTCGAGCAGCACCGCGAGGCGGCGGGCCGACGGTTCGGCCAGCAGGGCCCGCACCGCCTGCGTGCCGCCGCCGGCCAGCTCGTGGTCGACGCCGCGCCACCCGGCGATCGCCAGCTCCCGCAGCCAGGACCGGGCACCGGCCAGCAGGTGACCGGCGGGCTTGCCCGGCGCGACGGCGGGCCACGGCTCGCGCACCCGGCCGAGCGCGGTGTCCACCTGGGCGAGCAGGGCGTCGTGCGCCGCGCCGAGCAGCGCGGCGCGGACGCCGGCCAGCACGGCGAGGTGCTCATCGGGGACCGTGCCCGCGACGACCTTGCCGACGGCGTCCGCCGCCACGCCGGCGAGCGGCGACCCGGCGACGGCCGCGGCGACGGCGTCGAGGGCCGCGGACTCGACGATCCGGCCCAGGCCGTCGACCAGCGCGTCGTCCAGGCCGTCCACCACGGACAGTGCCTCGTCGGCGAGGGAGGCGAGCATCAGCGCACCGCCGCGGTGGCCGGGAACCACTGGAGCTCGGGCAGCGGATCGGTGCTCGGGGGCAGCTCCAGATATGCCAGGTGGCGCAGGAAGCTGCTGAACACCTCGGCGGCCCGGTGCGGCGCGCGGGTCGTCCGCATGCCGGCCCACAGATCGGCACCGTCGGCCAACAGATAGCGGGCGACACGGTCGACGCCGTACTGCGCGACCGCGGCGTCGGCCAGCGCGCGCAGGTGCTTGCACGGATCGCTGCCGCTGAGACCGCCGCACGGCCGGTTGTTGTTGGTGTCGCAGCTCAGGCCGTGGTCGCCCGCGGTGATCGACGAGACGTAGACCCGCGCGGGATCCGACCCGCTCGACACCACGCCCTGCAACCGGCCCTCGGCGAGCTCGACGAACGGCACTTTCGTGAGCTTGCGCGGCGCCGCCGGCGGGATCACCGGAGCCGCGCTGCGCCGCTCGTAGGCGACATCAGTTGTCACGACCAGACCTCCTGGAGGAACGAGTGGCCGTAGTTGTATCGGAGGGGTCTGACAAAAACGCGGCTGCTAATCTCGCGCCCCATGTGGATCATGGAGACCGTCGCCGGGCGGCCGGCGTGGCGGCACGCACCCTCCGGAGTGGTGTTCCGCGAGGTGCCCGGCGGCACGTTCCGGATGGGCTTCTCGGACGCCGAGCTGGACGCGGTGCGCGCGATCGAGAAGCGCGGCGAGGCCGAGGACGACCTCGAGCCCTTCTTCGAGGGCGCGAGCGACGCGCAGCCGGTGCGTGAGGTACGGGTGGAGCCGTTCCTCATCGCGCGGCATCCGCTGACGGTTGCCCAGGTACGGCACTGGCTGCCCGACTACCAGGACGACCACGCCCGGACCGTGACGACCGCCGCACGCCTCGAGGACGAGCTCGACGACCTGCTGGCGGTGATGCCGTTCCGGCTGCCCACCGAGGCCGAGTGGGAGTACGCCGCCCGCGCGGGCACCACGACGCTGAACTTCCACGGCGACGAGAAGCCCGGCGAGAACCAGCTGCTGGACGACTTCGGGGACGAGGCCCGCACCGCGGCCGCGGAGAACCCGTACGGCCTGGCCGGCATGGGGTCGGCCGGTGAGCTCTGCGCCGACGTCTGGATCCCCGGTTACGCCGGTGCGCCACCGGACTCCCGAGCCCGTACGGGAGAGGGACCGCGAGTCACTCGCGGAGGCGCGGCAGAGGTGTGGCCGTGGCAGGGTTGCGACGAATGGTTGCTGTTGCTCGCGGGCTGCCGCTATGAGCAGACGGAGTTCTCCGCCGTCCGCCCGGTGGCACCCGTCCCGGCCGGCTAGAACGGTCGGGTGGCGGGATCGACGACCCGCCACCCGACCGGAATCACGGCGTCCAGGGAGCGGTGGCCACCCAGCTGACGTCGTCGGTCCACGAGGTCGCCGCGTCGAAGGTGTTGGACCCACCGTTGCTGGCGATGTAGACCAGGTTGTTGTAGTGCCGCAGGTATCGGTCCGGGAAGTTGTTCGACAGGAACGAGTTGCCCTGACCGTTGCGCCCGGCCTGCGGGCAGAAGGTCGCGTCCTGCGCGAACAACGCGCTGCCGTCGTTGGCGTGCAGGTAGAGCTGGTAGTTCTGGTGCCGCAGGTAGTTGCCCGCCGTGTTCCTCGACTCGAACGACACGCATGAGCTGTTGCCCAGCCCGGCCCGTACGATCCAGGAGCTGTTGGCCTTGTCGGTGGCCGAACTGGAGGAGCTCACCACCGAGGTCGCGACGCTGCTGCCCGAGTGGCTGAGGTAACGGGTCGTGCAGCACGCCGTCGTGGCCCGCAGCGAGACCGTCGAGCCGATCGTCAGCGACGGGCCGGCGGAGACGGAGTACCCGGCCGCGGTGACGTTCGCCTGCACCGAGTTCTCGGTCGCGTCGGACGGGTAACCCGAGGTCATCACCCCCTCGTAGAAGGTGCCCGCCCCGCCGACGCTGTTGTCACCGCCGATGCCGAGGATGATCGCGCCCTCCTTCTTCATCGGGTTGTAGCCCGCCACGTTCGGCCGCACGCCGTTGTAGTACGTGGACAGTCCGCCCGACTGCGCGTTGCCGGCCCGGATCGACCAGTGGTTCGGCTCGCCCTTGACGATCGCGGTGAGGAATCGGTGGTTCACCGTCGGGTCGTTGGCGTTGTACCGCTGGTTCACCCCGGAGAACAGCCCGTTCTCCAGGTCCGCCATCACCCACGGGCCGTTCCCCGTCCCGTACCCCCAGACCTTGATGTTGCCGAAGTAGATGGCCTCCATCGTGCCGTTGCCGTTGTCCCGGCTGTTGCGCTCGGCGTTGCCGTAGTCGAAGCAGCAGCCGCCGTTGTAGTGCGTGCCGTCGAAGATCGCGTACATCCCCTCGGGCTGGTCGCCGGTCGCGACGCCGTTGGTGTTGTTGTTGCGGTACCCGGTGCCGGGCGCGACGAAGACGCCGTACGCCTTGTGGCCGCCCACGGTGATCGGCGCGGCGGTGGCGTTGGCCAGGTTGTCGTACCCGCCCGCGGCCGGACCGCTGAACCCGCCGGGTGGCGCCTGGGTGAGCCGGTTGTTGCGCCCGGTCTGGTCGTAGATGATCGTGATCAGGCAGGTGGTGCCGGCACAGAACGAGTCCTGCGTGGCGGCGTTGACGTACCCGCCGGCGCTGAGCAGGCCGATGTCCCGGGTGGCGTTGTCGGACGCGCGCCGCACCTGGTAGAGCGGCCCGTTGTAGGTGCCGTAGAGCGCGCGGGTGGTGCTGTGCGCGGCGACGCAGGGGGTGCCGCCGGCGGCGTAGATGTCGCAGGGCTGGCTGGTGGCCGCTTGCGCGACGCCGCCACCGGTGAGCAGCCCGGCAGCCAGGGCGGCCACGGCGGCGAGGGCGACGGCGACTTTCCGGGGAGATGCTGGTGCCATTCTCTGACCTCTTCCGACGTACGGGGAAAGGCAGGGGGGAGCCTGACATCTATCAATGTTTGTGAACGTTAACATGCGCTCCGAAATCAACGCCACCCCCAGAATCGGGACGCGGGCCGTGTGGCCGAGGACACCTTGTGTTGGCGAATAGTAGACCGGTCGTCTAGGTTCTTGGAGGCACAAGCAAACACCGATGAGGAGTCAGAGATGAGCAACGAGTACGGAACCAAGGTCGCGATCATCACGGGTGCTTCGCAGGGCATCGGCGCGGGGCTGGTCGAGGCCTACCGCAAGCTGGGCTACGCGGTGGTGGCGAACTCGCGGAACATCACCCCCTCCGATGACCCGCAGGTGCTGGCCGTTCCGGGCGACATTTCCGACCCGGCCGTGGGCCGGCGGCTCGTCGACCAGGCCATCGAGAAGTTCGGCCGGGTCGACACCGTGATCAACAACGCCGGCGTCTTCACCGCGAAGCCGTTCACCGACTACACGGCCGAGGAGTACGCGCAGAACCTGGGCATCAACGTCAACGGGTTCTTCAACGTCACCCAGCCGGCCCTCAAGGTCATGCGGCGGGGCGGCCACGTCGTCACCATCACCACGAACTTCGCCGAGAACCCGGACCGCCGGGTGCCGGCCTTCACCGCGGCGCTGACCAAGGGCGGCCTGAACGCGGCGACCCTGTCCCTGGCGATCGAGTACGCCGAGGCCGGCATCCGCTTCAACGCGGTCGCCCCGGGCGTCATCAAGACCCCGATGCACGCCCCGGAGACGCACGAGTTCCTCTCGGCGCTGCACCCGGTCGGCCACATGGGTGAGATCTCCGACGTCACCGACGCCGTGATCTACCTGGAGAACGCCCAGTTCGTCACGGGCGAGATCCTGCACGTCGACGGCGGTTCGGCCGCCGGCAAGTGACTCGTCAGCCCGGTTTCGCCTCGTGAGGAGAAGGTCATGAACAACGAGGAAAAGATCCTGCAGGACGTTCTGGACCGCTGGAAGTCGGGCATCGAGGCGCGGAACTCCCGGGAGGTGGCCGGCCTCTTCACCGAGGACGGCATCTTCCAGGGGCTCCACCCCTACTCGGTGGGCCGCGAGGGTGTCGCCGAGTACTACGACAGCCAGCCCGTCGGCCTCACCGCCGACTATCGGTTCCAGGAGACGCGCCGGCTGTCCGACGACGTCGTCCTCGGGTACGTCGCGGTGGAGTTCGGCTTCACCGACCGCGACCCGCTCCCGGTGAACCTCACCGTCGTGGCCGTGCGTGACGGCAGCGACTGGCGGCTCGCTCACTACCACGTGAGCCGCATCATTCCGTAATAGACGACCGCCTGGCTAGGGTGGATGGCATGGGACGAAGCAGTGACGCGCGGGAGAAGATCCTCGAAGCCGCGCAACGCCTGATCGAGCTCCGCGGGTACTCGGCGATCGGTGTCGCCGAGATCTGCAAGGCCGCCGGCGTGCCCAAGGGGAGTTTCTACTACTTCTTCGAGTCCAAGGAGGCCCTGGCCATCGCGGTCGTCAACCAGCAGTGGGACGAGCAGCGGGCGCAGTGGTCGAGCATCCTGGACGGCGACGACGACCCCCTCGCGCGCCTGCGCCGGCTGTTCGAGGCGACCGCCGAGTTCCAGCGCACCGGGCAGCAGAACTGCGGGTCGGTGTCCGGCTGCCTGTTCGGCAACCTGACGCTCGAACTGAGCAACCAGACCGAGCCGATCCGGGCACGGCTGCAGGAGATCTTCGAGGCGCAGGTCCAGATGGTGCGCGTCGTGATCGATCAGGCCGCGGCGCGGGGCGAGGTGCGGGTGGCCGACTCCGAGGAGGCCGCTCGCGGGCTCGTCGCCCAGCTCGAGGGCACGGTCATGTTCGCCAAGCTCTACAACAACACCGGCCGGCTCGACGCCATGTGGTCGAACTGGCTGGCCCTGCTCGGCGCGCCGGTCCCGGTCTAACATCGGAGATCGTGACTACGTTGAGGGTGGCGCTGGCGGCGCCGCACGGGTCCGCCGTGGACGCCGGGCGAACCGCGGTGGCGGCGGGCGGCAACGCCCTCGATGCGGCGCTCGCCGCCGCGGCGGCACTGACCGTGGTGTACCCGCATCAATGCTCGATCGGCGGTGACCTCATCGCGATGGTCCGCACCGCCGACGGGCGGGTGCGGACCGTTCTGTCCGCGGGAGCGGCGGCTGCCGCCTTCGACGCGGACGCACTGCGGGCCTCCGGCGCGACCCGGATGCCCACCTATGGACCACTTCCCGTCACCGTCCCCGGTGTCGTCGCCGGCTGGACCGGGATCGCCGGTCTCGGCGCCCGGCTCGGCCGGGACGCGATCATGCGACCGGCCGTCGCCTACGCGCGGGACGGTGTGGCGGTCAGCCCCGGACTGGCCCGCGCGCTGCGCGACGAAGCCGACCGGGTGGCCGCGGACCCCGGGCTGTCCGGCATTTTCGCGGGTGAGCGGCTCGTGCAGCCGGCGCTGGCCGAGTCGCTCGAGGCCATCGCGGAGGACTGGGAAAGCTTTTATCGCGGCCCGCTCGGCGAGAAGCTGGCCGCCGGGTTCAAGAACTTCGGCAGCCCGCTCACCGCGGACGATCTAGCGGCGCATCGGGCCGAGATCGTCGAGCCGCTGGTCGCCGGGAGGTACGGGGCGGACTGGTACGCCGCTCCCCCGCCGAGCCAGGGTGCGACGTTCCTGGCGGTGCTCGGCTCGGACGACCTGCTGCGCGGGTCGCTGGCCGCCCGGCGCGCGCGGGACGCGTTGCTGGGCGACCCGCGCACCGGCCCGATCGACGTCAATGGCCTGATGAATCCGGGCAAAGGCGCCGAAGGGGAAAGCGGCGCCGAGGACAGCGACGGGCACGGGGACACCGTCGCGGTCACGGCCGTGGACTCGGACGGGCTCGCCGTATCGCTCATCCAGAGCAACTTCCACGGCTTCGGGGCCGGGCTCCTCGACCCCGGCACCGGGATCGTGCTGCACAACCGCGGGTCGATGTTCAGCCTCGACCCGGCGCATCCCGGGCGGGCCACCCCGGGGTCCAGGCCGCCGCACACCCTCTGCCCGGTCATCGCCGTGCGGGGGGACACCGTGCTCGCGCTCGGCTGCCAGGGCGGCCGCTCCCAGCCGTGGATCCTGGCGCAGGCGGCCCACGAGGCGCTGGACGGCGATCCGGCAACCGCCGCCGGGCGGCCACGCTGGATCATCGACGGGGCCGCGCTGGTGCTCGAACCCGGCATACCGGACGCGACCGGCCTGGCGGCGGCCGCGCACGGGCTGGGCCTCACCGTGACCACCATGCCGGATTTGCACGACGGCGCCGGGCATGTCCAGGTTGCCCGGCTGCGCGGCTCCCACCTCGACGCGGCGGCCGATCCCCGGGCGGACGGACGCGGAACCGTTGCCTGATCGGTCCGAAGTGCACTAATTGCCGTGGCCGACGCCGTACACAATTGATGTTTTTAGATGTTTGGCCTATGTCGCGGTCCCGCCTGGGTGCGGTCGGATGCCAGAGACCGGCTCCAACCGCTCCACTGAGGAGGGACCGTGCGCACCCCATCCCGTGCGATGGCGGGGACCACCACCGGCCTCATCGCGGCCGCGCTCGTGCTCACCGCCGCAACCGGCGGAAACGCGGCGCCTGCGAACCCGGCCCGGGCCCACGCCGATTACACGAAGGTGCAAGACGACCACCACGACAAGACCAGGGACAACCGCCGGGGCCGGATCGCCCCGACCGCCGGACAGCAGAAGGCCGCGGCCGGCGCCCAGGCCCGCTGGAACAACTTCGGCACCCCGGCGGCGCTGACCGCCACCAGTCAACCCCTCGCGGCCGGGCTCCCGGCCGATCCCGTCGCGGCCGCCCGCGCGTACATCGACGCGAACCGGGACGTGCTCGGACTCACCGCGCGCGGCGCCGACGCGCTCGAGCTGCTCACCTCCGCGCCGATCGGATCCGGCGCCGCCGTCGTCTTCCGTCAGAAGTTCGGTGACCTGGTCGCCGGGCGCGACGGCCTGCTGTCGGTGGGCGTCAACGGCGGCAAGGTGTGGTTCGTGAGCTCGTCGCTGGCCCGCGACGCGGCCGCGCCCGCACCGGCCACGCTGCCCGCCGCCGAGGCGCAGAAGATCGCGGCCACCGACGCCGGCCTGCCCGGCGCGACCATCATGTCGACCAAGCTGGTCGCGGTGCCCACCCCGGACCAGGGCGCCCGCGCGGCGTACCAGGTCACTCTCGGCGCGAATCTCACCGGCAGCGACCCCGCCGCGTACACCACCTATGTGGATGCCCGCGACGGTGGCGTGCTGGTGCGCGAGGACATCGTCGACGAGGACAGCGACAACCCGAAGTGGGACGTCTTCCCGTCGTCGCCGCGCACCGACTACTCGTCCGCGGACACCCGCCGTACCTGGTGCTGGACGCCCGGTCGCGGCTGTGACGAGGTGGTGGGCGGACCGGCGTCGCCGCTGCCCTGGGACGTCGACCCGGCCACCGGGCAGCCGACCTTCACCACCGTGGGCAACAACGCGATCGCCGTGCAGAACTGGAACTCGAGCGACCCGTTCACGGTCGGGACCGAGACGGCGACGCCGCGGCCGGACCGCAACTACCAGTACCCGTGGACGAATCAGTGGTACCGGGAGAAGTGCTCGCCGGCGGTCTTCGACTCGCCGCAGCGCAACGACATCGACGCGGCCCGGGCGAACCTGTTCGGGATGCACAACCGGATGCATGACTTCGCCTACTACCTGGGCTTCACCGAGAGCACCTGGAACATGCAGGACGACAACCTGCGGCCCGGTGGCCTCGGCGACGACCCGGAGCAGGGCAACGCGCAGGCCGGCGGGATCAGCGGCGGGCCGCCCGACTTCGCGGCGCGCGACAACGCGAACCAGATCACCCCGCCGGACGGCCAGGCACCGATCACCAACATGTACCTGTGGCAGCCGATCGCGGGCAGCTTCTACGCGCCGTGCGTCGACGGTGACTACGACATGTCGGTGATCGGGCACGAGTACACCCACGCGATCTCCAACCGCATGGTCGCCGGGCCGGACATGGGCGTCAGCACGCCGCAGGGCATGAGCGAGAGCTGGTCCGACCAGATCGCGATGGAGTACCTCAACGAGCACGGTTACGCCCCGCGCGGCACCCAGGCGTACACGATCGGTCAGTACGTCACCAGCGATCCGGTCAGGGGCATCCGCAACTACAACATGAGCCGCAGCCCGTTGAACTACAGCAGCGTGGACTACGACTTCGTCGGCCTGCAGGTGCACGCCTCCGGCGAGGTCTGGACGGCGACGAACTTCGACATCCGCAGCGCGATGATCAAGAAGTACGGCGCGGGCACGCCGGCGCTGCAGAAGTCCTGCGCCAACGGCAGGACGCCGGTGACCAGGTGCCCGGGCAACCGGCGCTGGGTGCAGCTGGTGTTCGACTCGTTCCTGCTGATGGCGAACAGCGCCAACAGCATGGTGGACGCCCGCGACGCGATGCTGGGCGCCGATCTGGTCCGCTTCGGCGGGGCCAACCAGGCGCTGCTGTGGAACGCCTTCGCCAAGCGCGGCCTGGGCGAGAACGCGGCGAGCAACGGGGCGGGTGACGCCGATCCGACGCCGAGCTTCTCCTCGCCGTACGCGAGGGAGGCCTCGGTCTTGTTCCGTCCGCTCGACGAGCGCGGACGGCCGGTGCCGAACGCCAAGCTGTTCGTCGGCGACTACCAGGCACGCGCGGTGCCGGTCGCGGACACCGACCCGGCGACCGCCCTGCCGGACCGGGTGAGCATGGTCCCGGGTACGTACTCGTTCATCGCGCAGGCGCCCGGCTACGGCCACGCCCGCGTCGGGGCGAGGTCGTTGCCGCGGACGCTGTACGTGCGTATGCCGCACAACCTGGCGTCCGGTTCGTCGGGCGCGACGGTGACCGGCGACGGGATCAACCTGCCGCAGGTGACCGACGACGACGAGGCCACGAACTGGGCCTCGCTGAACAGCCCGGTCGCGGGCAAGCAGGTCACGGTGGATCTCGCGGGCGGCGTCCACCGGATCGACCGGGTCCAGGTCAGTGCGATGCTGCGGCCGCCGGTCACCGGCGACGCCGATGCCGGCACCCAGGCGAGGGTCACGGCGCTGCGGCAGTTCAAGGTGCTTGCGTGTACGGCGTCGGCCACCGTCGCCTGCACGAACGCGGCCGATTTCCGGACCGTCTACGTGAGCCCGCGCGACGCCTTCCCGTCGGGCGCCCCGCGGCCGCGAGCCCCGGAACTGATCATCAGGTCGTTCGGCTTCCACCCGACGACCGCCACGCATCTGCGGCTGGAGGTCGTGACGAACCAGTGCACGGGCGCGCCGGCCTACCGCGGTGAGCAGGACAACGATCCGCGGGCGGCGACCGACTGTGCGACCGCGAGCCCGCAGGCCTTGAACGTCCGGGTCGCGGAGTTCCAGGCGTACGGTTACTAGCTGTCTCGTTCGGTGGGGGCGGGCCGCTTCGGAGGCCCGCCCCTTACCGGTCTCGTGAGGCACGGCACCTTTCGTCGAGATCCTGTGACAACCGGCTCACCATGGGTAGCAGACGGTCTTGACGTGTGCGGAGGTGCCGGCAATGAAACTCGACCATCTGCGGCCGCTCGCCGAGAACCCGGGCCCGTGGGCGTCGGTCTATCTCGACGCGAGCCACGACGACCAGAGCCGGGGCCACCAGGTCGACCTGCGCTGGCAGGCGTTGAAGGCGTCCCTGGCCGGGCAGGGGTGCGACGAGGAGATCATTCTCGCCGTCGAGAACGCGCTGCACGACCAGCCGCAGCAGCCGGGGCGGTACGGGCTGGCGATCTTCGCGCGGGCCGGGGAACCGCCGGTGGTGGAGCCGCTCCCCGCGCCGCCGCCCGCCGACGAGGCGACCTTCGGGGTGCTGGCCCACCTCATGCCACTCCTCGCGATGCGGGACGAGGAGGTTTCGTACGTCCGGGTGATTGCCGACCGTACCGGAGCCGATGTTGACGCCGTGTCGGCGGGCGGCGTGCCCCGGCACCGCAAGGTGACCGGCTCGGAGCAGTTCCCGATGACCAAGGTGCACGCGGGCGGATGGCGCAACCTGCGGTATCAGGAGGCCGTCGAGGAAACGTGGAAACGCAACGCCGGCGACGTGGTGACCGCGGCGGCCGGCCTCGCCGACCGGGTCGACGCCGAGGTCATCGTGGTGGGCGGCGACGTGCGCGCGGTCGAGGACTTCATCCGGCAGCTGCCGAAAAGGTGGCAGTCGCGGGTGGTGAAGGCGGACACCGGTTCGCGGCAGTCCGGGCCGGACGACAGCGCGCTGGCCGAGGCGATCGCGTCGGTGGCCTCACAGCACGCCCAGGACGCGGTGGATCGGTACCGGGCGCAGCTCGCCGACGGGACCGCGGCCTCCGGGCTCAGCGAGGTGGCAGCACATCTTCAGGGTGGCCAGGTCGACACGGTCCTGCTGGTCAACCATCCGACCTCGACCGACACGCTGTGGATCGATCCCGCGGACCCGGCCGGCGTCGCCACGTCCGACGAGCCGTTGCGGGAGGCGGGGGTCTCGTCGCCGATCAAGGTGCGTGCGGACGATGCTCTGGTACGGGCGATCGCCGGCACCGGCGCTGATCTGATCCTGCTCGGGCCGGGAGAGGCACCGATGAGGCACGACATCGGCGCGGTGATGAGGTACGCCATCGCCTGACGCGGTGGACCCCGGGTGTGGCCGCCGTCGATCAACGTGGATCATGTCGCTGTCACGTTGAGGGCTGGAGGCTGTGGTGGCGGTTGGTGTTCGCATTCCTGCTGCGTACGTATCGACGGGGTGGGGCACGCCGACGGTGTGCGCCCCGCACGGCGAGCCGGCCGTGGCACACAAGCCGGCCCGTTTCGTCTCCGCCATTCCGGGCTGGAGCTACGTGACGATTCTCGCCGGCGTGATCGTCTTCGCGATCGTCGTCGCCGCCACCCGCAAGCGGGTCAGCGCGCCGGCGTGGCCGTTCTGCGCGCGGTGCCGGTCGCAGCACGCGAAGACGTTGTTCATCGGCTTCCCGCTGCTTGCTGTGGGGTTCGTGCTCGCGCTCGCGGCGCCGTCCATGTCGGACGATCTGAGCGGACCGGCGTTCCTCGTCGCCTTCGGCGCGATCATCGCCGGGACCGTCCTGCTGACCCGGTCGGCTTGGGCTTTCATCGCTGGCGGCCGGGTGGTGGACAAGGCGCAGGCGGTGGAGTTCCGCAGGGCGAACGAGGCGTTCGCCGCGCAGGCGGTGGCGGCGCAGCAGGCGGCAGCGCAGCATTACGCGGCGCAGCAGGCGGCAGCGCAGCATTACGCGGCGCAGCAGGCGGCAGCGCAGCATTACGCGGCGCAGCAGGCTGCGGCGGCGCATCATGGGCCGCAGCAGGCGGCTCAGCTGCCGGCGCCGCAGGCCTCCACCGAGCCGCCACCGACCCAGCCGTTCCCGGTCTCGTCCGGCAACGCACAGCCGACGGACGTCCTGTCCACTCCGGCCGCACCCACGGACGTCCTGTCCACGCCGCAGCGCCCCGACCAGCCCTGACCCGTCGCCACGGTGGCGCACCCGGTGTTCGCCGGGTGGTCAGCTCTCGGCCGGCACCCGGCGCACCCGGTCGGTGAAGGGCTGCAGCACCGGGATCTGTCCGGCGAGGTTGGTGCGCGCGGTGGCGGCCGCCGCGCGCCAGGCCGGGATGCCGTGGCCGGCCCGGGGCCTCCCGGCGGATCACCGTGTCGATCGGCTCGCGGGGCACCAGGTGGTCGGCCAGCCGGATCGCGGCCGCGGTGCCGCCCGCCCGGGCGCCCAGCTCGCCGGCCCGGTATTCGGCGCGCTGGGAGTCGCGCAGGCTGGTCCAGAGGAGCAAGACCTGCGGGAGCAACGCCGTACGGGAGAAGAAGCTGCCGATCGACCGGGAGATGGCGTCGATGAACCCGCGATAGCCGTGAACCGGTGGGGCGAAAAGCTGCGCCACGCGCGCGAGCGTGGTCTCGGCGGTCAGGGTGCGAGGGCCGCGGCGGACGTCGCCGTTCACGAAGTGGCCGAGCTCGTGACCGATGAGGGCCACGCGTTCCTGCGGGTCCAGCGTCGCGAGCAGCGGCAGCCCGAGGCGGAGGATCCGGCGGCGGCGAAGGCCCACTGCAGGAGCGCGGGTGTGAGCCGTGACCCCATTCGGGACAACTCCGTCGGTACACAATGGACTCCCGATACCCGGGCACCCTCCAGGTGTCAAATCGCCGGGGGCGGCCCCGAATTGACAACCCACCGTTTGCCGCACTCGAAACGGCGGCGGCCGGGCCGATGCCCACGTCGGCGGCGGACCACCCGCCGATCGGGGCCGGCCGCCACGCCGTACGGACCCGGAAGCGCGGCCTGAGCAGGCGCGATGTCACCGCACAGACCGCCCTTATACGACAGATCCACCCCTGTCCTTCACTTAAGTGGATCTTCTCACATTCATCGATCGAGACGCGTGGCTCACGTAGGTTCCCCGATCAAAGCGCCACACGGCGCTGTCGACAAAGGAGAACCATGCGATTGGTCCGCATCACGTCGGTGCTGGCCCTCGCGGGCATCGCGGCCTGGTCCGCGCTGCCCGGCGGGGGCCTCGCCGTCGCGCAGACCGCCAGTCCGGCCGGCGCCACCGCGACGACCGCACCGGCATTTGCCGCCGAAGCGAAGGCGGTCACCCTGATCACGGGTGACACCGTCCGGGTCAGCAACGTCGCCGGCCAGACCGCCGTCGCCGTCGACCCGGGTCCCGGGCGCGAGAAGGTCCCGTTCGTCACCGCCGGCGCGGGCGACAACGTGCGGGTGGTCCCCGGCGACGCGGCCGGTCTGCTGGCCGCCGGCCGGCTGGACGAGCGGCTGTTCGACGTGTCCACGTTGCTCAAGTTCGGCTACGACGACACCCGCAGGACGCTCCCGCTGCTGATCCAGGGCACCGCGAAGCCGGCCGGCGCGAAACTCACCCGCGCCCTTCCCGACGTCGGCATCACCGCCTACGCCCAGGACCGTTCCGCCCCCGCCGACCTGTGGAAGAGCCTGACCGACGCGGGCAAGCTGCGCAGCGGCGTCTCCAAGGTCTGGCTGGACGGCCTGCGCAAGCCGACCCTGGACGTCAGCGTCCCGATGATCGGCGCGCCCGCCGCCTGGCAGGCCGGGCTGACCGGCGCCGGCACCAAGGTCGCCGTGATCGACACCGGCATCGACCTCAACCACCCGGACCTGGCCGGGCAGGTCACCGAGACCGCCGACTTCACCGGCACGGACCTGACCGACGCGGTCGGCCACGGCACTCACGTCGCCTCGACCATCGCCGGCACCGGCGCCGCCTCCGGCGGCAAGTACCGCGGCGTCGCCCCCGGCGCGAAGCTGCTCGACGCCAAGGTCTGCGTTTTCGAGGGCTGCCCCGACTCGGCCATCCTGGCCGGCATGAACTGGGCCGCCGAGCACGGCGCCGACATCGCCAACATGAGCCTGGGCGGTTCGGACACCCCGGGCATCGACCCGCTCGAGGCGGCCGTGCACGACCTGACCGCCAAGTACGGCACGCTCTTCGTGGTCGCGGCCGGCAACGAGGGCGATTACGGCGACGTCACCATCAACTCACCGGGCAGCGCCGACGAGGCGCTCACCGTGGGCGCGGTGAGCAAGACCAAGACCCTCGCCGAGTTCTCCAGCCGTGGACCCCGCTCGGCCGACGCCGCCGTCAAGCCGGACATCACCGCACCGGGTGTCGCCATCGTGGCGGCCCGTTCGGCGGACGGCACCTTCGGCCCGATCGACGGCAACGACGCGTACACGTCTCTGTCCGGCACCTCGATGGCCACGCCGCACGTGGCCGGCGCCGCCGCTCTGCTCGCGCAGCAGCACCCGGACTGGCGTCCCGCCCAGCTGAAGTCCACGCTGACCGCGGCCGCCTCGCCGAGCGACGACCTCGGGCCCTACGAGCAGGGCGCCGGTCTGGTGGACGTGGCGCGCGGCATCACGCAGACGGTCACCTCCGACCCGGTCAGCGTCGGGTTCGAACGCGGCACCTCGGCGCAGACCCGGACCATCACGTACGCCAACTCGGCCGCGACGCCGGTGACGCTGAACCTGGCGATCAGGTCGAACGCGCCGGCCGGCCTGTTCCAGCTGAGCGCCTCGACGGTCACCGTGCCCGCCGGCGGGACCGCCGCCGTCACGCTGACCGCCCAGGCGACTGCGACCACGGCGGCGGAGTCGTTCGGCGGTCAGGTCGTCGCCACCTCGGGCACCACGCGGGTGGAGACGCCGATCGCGATGGACATCGCCCGGCACACCCTGACCATCCATACGCCGGGTGGGTCGGGTGACGACCAGGTGTGGGCGACGCTGATCACCGATCTGGACGACCAGAAGGTGAGCGAGGTCGACCACGTCGGCGAGAGCGCCCAGATCCGCCTGCCCAGCGGCCGCTACGTGGTGGAGTCCTACCTGTTCACCGGCAGCCCGCAGAACCCGCAGGCGGTCACCATGCTGGCCGACCCCGCGGTGACGCTCACCGCGGATCGCACCATCACGATGGACGTCGGGAACGCCAAGCCGATGGCGATCACCGTGCCGGACAAGAAGGCCATTCCCGCGTACGGCGAGGTCGGCTGGACGATCCGCACCAAGAAGCCGGAGATCTGGGGCAGCAACGACCCGTTCAGCGCGCTGATGAACGTCCCGCTGGCTGCCATCCGGACCGGACCGGCCACCGGCAGTGGCAAGGCCGACGGCTTCGTCTCGTATGTGTCCGCTTCGTGGGCGCAGACGGCCGATGGCACGAACCTGAACTGCCCCGCCGTCTACCGCGCCTACTTCTACGAGCGCGGCCGGATGCTGGCCGGCAAGAAGAAGGACCTGCGCCGCGGTGACCTCGCCGAGGTTCGTTCCCAGGTCGGCGCGGACGTGCCGGGCGTGCCGGTGGAGCGGGTGTCGGTGCCGCGGGCGCCGGGCAACTCGCCCGTCTACAGCATCGGCGGCGAGCGACGGGCCTCCCCGCTGGCGTACTTCTACGACGCCCCGCGCACCGTGGTCGAGTACTTCAACCGCGACCAGGACGCCGAGTGGGGCACCACGAACGCCCAGAAGCGCTACACGTACTACGACTCGGGCTGGGTCGGCTATCAGCCCGGCCGCACGTACCACGTGAAGTGGGCCGACGGCATCACCGGCCCGGTCTTCCCGCAGCCCGACTTCGATCAGCAGTTCGCCACCCGCTACTGGGGGGACACCATCGGTGGTCCGGGCCCGCTGCACGGTGACAGCAGCGGCCACGAGGGCTTCCGCGCCGTACGGGACGGGAGCGTCGACGTCCGGCTCTACCGCAACGGCACGCAGGTCGGCAGCGCGAACGAGACGCCGCAGGCGTTCGACGTCCCGGCCGAGGCCGGCGACTACCGGCTGCACGCGACGTTCCACAGCTCGCCGGAGTTCACCCTGTCGACGCTGGTCGACGCCGAGTGGACGTTCCGCTCCGGGCACGTGGCCGAGCAGAACAGGACGGAGCGCCTGCCGCTGACCGCGATCCGGTTCACGCCGGACCTGGACGTGAACCACACCGCCGGGGCGGGCCGAGCGCTGGTCCTGCCGATCTCGCTGGACCGGCAGGTGGGCGCCGCCAAGGCGTCGACCCGCAGCCTGACCGTGGAGGCGTCGTTCGACGACGGCAAGACATGGCACCGCGTGCCCGCGGTCCGTACGGGCGAGAAGGCGATCGCGCTGATCCAGAACCCGAGGGGTACGGGCTACGCGTCCCTGCGGGCGTCCGCCGCCGACTCGGCCGGCAACACGGTGAGGCAGACCATCATTCACGCCTACCGCTACCAGTGAGCAGATCGCCCGGGCCGGTCCCGCCGGCCCGGGCGGTCCCGCGCGGGAAAGTCAACCACGACCTCGTCGGTGGATCGTGGCATGATCATGGCGATGAATGACTGGGAGCGATTTCTCCGTCAGGTCACGTGGTTCGTCCAGCCGGGCCAGACCGCCACACCGGGTGACGCGCGGCCCTGGGACCGGCCGGCCATCCCAGGCCTGCCCGTGCTGTCCGGCCTGCTGGGATCGGCGACCCTGACACCGGTGTCGGTCGCGGGCAGCGCCTACGAACTGCTGGCCTGGGGTCCGCGTCATGACCGGCGAGGCTGGCTGTGCCGGCCCGCACGCCCCGGGGCCACGGAGGCCGTCCCGGAGCTTCACAAGCGCTTCTGGGAGGTCTGCGGCGGGATCATCGAGAGCTTCGGCGCGCCGGTCACCTGGTGGATGAACCAGAACGAGGTGCTCACGGCCGAGGCGGAGCGCGAATCGCTCGCCGATCCCCTCGACGCCTATGCGTGGATCTGGGAACACGAGGGCCTGGAGATCCCCATCGATCCCGACGACTATTACCCCGCGGCGGTCGAGGCCAACGGCAATCTGACGCTCGCGCACCGCCAGGACGGCGGGCTGCTCCTCTTCGCCCCGGACCACGACTTCGACGGTGTCACGCCGTTGGCCGGTTGCCCGCCGTGCTCGCTGCTCACCATCGACCGTGTGCCCGACCTCGCGACATGGATAGAGACGTGCGCCGCGGTCTGGCGGCAGCCCTGAACCACCGGCCTCATCGGGCCGCCACCCGCCGCAGCAGGCGCGTGGCGACGGCCGCGAAGGCGACACCCTGCACGGCCGCGCCGGCGACCTCGAACACCTCGGCGGTCAGGGCCAGTCCGGCGATGTGCAGGAACGGCCAGGCCATGACCGCGACGGCGATCCACCGGGCCACGGCGCGGGATCGCCACAGCGCCAGGCCGATCAGGAACGTGCCGATCAGATTGCCGGCGACGAACAGCAGGAACACCCATACGGTCGAGGTGTCCTGCTGGGCGGTGTCCACCACGGCCGCGTAGCCACCCACCTGGTTGCCGAGCCGGGCCGCGGCGATGGTCCGCAGATCGGGCGCGAGGACGGCGAGATAGCAGGCGTACCCGGCGGCGGTGAGCGTTCCGCCGACGAAACTCAGCCTCGCGGCGCCCTGGGCGGCGACCCGGGCCACGGCGAGGGCGGCCGGAATCATCAGCAGGGCGCCGATCATCCCGAGCAGCACCGTGGCGTGCAGCAACGTCGGGTGGGCGGCGGCCGCGGCGAGCTGGTCCGCACCGGTCTCGTCCGTGGCGCCGTCGTTCTGCGCGATCGCCCATCCGGCGTTGGTGGCGACGATCGCCCACGGCGCGAGGAGCAACGCCGCCGCCAAGCCGGCCCGGCGCAGCCGAGGCTCGATCGGCTCCGCGGCGACCGGCGCGTCCGCCTGCGTCAAGATCTGCATTTCCGGTAACCCTTCATCGATGGTGTGCGTGTGGCCCCCGCCGCCGCAGCGGCGATGCCATCAGCGTCCGGCCGGTCGCGGTGGTCGCACCAGGGCGCCGGTTCCCGCGCTCGCGGGAGGATTTCCCGCGCATCCGGGAACGACGGTTGTTGCGCCGGCCGACGAGGCCTGGGCATGCTCGGCGCATCGGCACTCAACCGCGCGTAGCCAGGTACGACGCCGGCCGCTGGGCGGCGGCGACGCTCACCGCTGTCCTGCTGGGCGTGGTGTTCCTGGCCGTCTGGGCCGCCGGCGACCGTGCGCAGCCGATCGGGCACGGTGGCCTGCCGGCGTGGGTCGAGCCGATGGTGACGATCATTTCGTACGGCGTCGCCGGTGCCGTCATCCTGGACCGTCGGCCGGACCTTCCGTTCGGCTGGCTGCTCGCCGGCGTCGCCGTGCTCGTGGTGATGGAGGTGATCGTCGCGTTCCCGGCCGCGCATGCGCTCGCGCACGGTGACCGGGGCGCGCTGACCCGGTGGGGGCTGACGCCGTTGACCTTCGCGTTCCTGCCGGTGGCGGTCCAGGGGCTGATCAACGTACGGTTCCCCACCGGCCGGCCGGCGTCGCGCGGCGGCGCCGTACTGGAATGCGCCATCGTCGCCGGCACCGTCCTGGTGCTCGCCGGCGGGTTCTTCGGTGGTTCGCTGGCCGGCCTGGTGGACGGAGTGCCCCCTCTGGACCACCCGCTGACCGGTGGCACCAGGATGGGCGCCGTCGCCGACGGGTTGCTCGTGGTCGCCCCGGTGGTCGTGTTTCTCGGCCTCCTGGCCGGGCTGGGGGTGGTGTGGCGGTACCGGCAAGCCGAGGGCGTCGAGCGCCAGCAGCTGAAGTGGCGCGCGGCCGGCGTTCTCGTGTCCTTGGCCGTGTTCCCGCTGGCGGCCACCGATCGGCTGGGATTCCTCGTCGTCGTGGACAGCCCGGTGTTCGTGTCGACCATGGTGATACCGGTGCTGCGGTACCGGCTGTGGGCGATCGACACGATCCTGCGCCGGTCGGTCGCGTACGCGGTGGTCACCGTACTGGTCGTGGTGGGGTACGTGGCGGTCACCGCCGTACTCGTCCGGGTCGTCTCCGCCCGCTTCGCCGCCCCGGTGGCCGCCGCCGTGATCGCGGTGGTCTTCGCACCGTTGGCCCGGCGCGTGCAGGGGTTGGTGGACCGCCTGTTCTACGGCGACCGCGCCGATCCGTACCGCACGTTGCGCGAGCTGGGCCGCCGGCTGGACGCGGTGACGCACGGCGACGTGCTGGCCTCGCTCGTCGAGTCGATCGCGACGTCGTTGCGGTTGCCGTACGTGGCGATCGAGCGGTGGGACGGCACGAGCCTGGCCGGGCACGGCCGGTCCGGCCCGGTCCAGCAGCGCTGGCCGCTGGCGTACGAGCAGCAGGTGGAGGGCTACCTCGTCGCCTCGCCCCGGCGCGGCGACGAGGCGTTCGACGAACGGGACACCCGGCTGCTGGGAGACGTCGCGAGGCACGTCGGCGTGGCGGTCCACGCGGCCGGCCTGACCACCGCGCTCCAGCGTTCGCGGCAGCGTCTGGTCACCGCCCGCGAGGAGGAGCGCCGCAGGCTGCGTCGTGATCTGCACGACGGGCTGGGCCCCGCGCTCACCGCGATCGGGCTGAACCTGGACGCGGCGCGCGCCCGGATGGCCACCGACCGGCAGGAGGCGGAGCGGCACGTCGCCGAGGCCAAGGACGCGACCGCTCAGGCGCTGGCGGACCTGCGCCGCCTGGTGCACGACCTGCGTCCGCCCGCGCTCGACCTGGGCCTGACCATGGCGCTGCGCTCGCAGGTGGACCGCTTGGGCGCCGGCTCCGGCACGGCCGTCACCGTCGACGCGCCGGACCTGCCCGAGCTGCCGGCCGCCGTGGAGGTGGCGGCGTTCCGGATCGCGGTCGAGGCGGTGACCAACGCGGTCCGGCACAGCGGCGCGCGGCATTGCCGGGTACGGCTCACCTGCACCGCCGAGGAAATGGTGGTGCGGGTCGAGGACGACGGCGGATCGCCCGGACCGTGGACACCCGGGATCGGACTGACCGCGATGCGCGAGCGGACCGACGAGCTGGGCGGCACGCTTCGCGCCGGCCCCGGTGACGCCGGCGGTGGCAGCGTCACCGCCACCTTCCCCCTCCCGCCGGGCCTCCCATGATCCGCGTGCTGCTCGCCGACGACCACCCGATGGTCCGCCAGGGGCTGCGCGCGGTCGTTGCCACCGCCGACGACATCGAGGTGGCCGGCGAGGTCGGTGACGGCCGCGAGGCGGTGCGGCAGGCGGTGCAGCTCGCCCCGGACGTGGTGATCATGGACTTGCAGCTTCCCGGCCTGCACGGAACCGAGGCCACCCGGCAGATCGCCGCCCGGCAGCCGGCCACCGCGGTCCTCGTGCTGACCATGTTCGAGGACGACGACACGGTCTTCGCCGCGATCCGGGCCGGCGCGATCGGGTACCTCATCAAGGGCGCCGACGGCGCCGACATCCTGGCGGCGGTCCGCGCGGCGGCGGCCGGCCAGCCGGTGTTCGGTGCGGCGCTCGCCGGCCGGCTGCGCCGCTGGTTCGCCGCGCCGCCGGTACGGGACACCCCGTTCCCGCAGTTGTCCCCCCGGGAACGGGAGATTCTCGATCATCTGGCCGCCGGGCTGTCCAACGCGGAGATCGGCCGGTTGCTGCACCTGTCGAGCAAGACGATCGCCAACAACGTGTCCGCGATCCTCACCAAGCTGCACGTCTCCCAGCGGGCGCAGGCGATCGTGCGGGCTCGTGAGGCCGGCCTCGGCAAGCCGCACGGGCCGGCCACCGGGTGAGGCCGCCGCACGGCGCCGTGCTGCCCGGTACGTTTGTCGGAACACCGCGGGCGACCACCGGTCTCCCGGTTCGAGCTCAGCGAGAAGGCACCCGATGGAGTCAGTCTGGGACTACCCTCGA
>NZ_CAKUCL010000064.1 GCF_934643405.1 uncultured Actinoplanes sp. | reverse complement strand
GGCCAGGGCCGGGCGTGCCCGGTGGCCGGGCCTCCAGCCGGGCCTGCAGCCGGGCCAGGCGGCCGGGCCAGCAGCCGGGCCAGGCGGCCGGGCCGGGGACCGAGAAAGCCGGCCGAGCTGCCGAAAGGCCACGGGAACCGCGCCAGGCTCGTTAACCGCGCGCGGAAACGCAGGCGGCGGCAGCGGGTGGCGTCGGGCGCGGGGGCGGACTTGCGGTGGGGTGTGGCGCTGCGCGGCGGCGGGCGGCGCAGCGCCACGGGTTCTGGCTACTCGTCGAAGTCGTCGGGCTCGTCTTCGAAGACCTCCTCGATGGCCTCGCCGAGGATCATGCCGCCCAGTACGCCGCCGGCGGCGCCTGCTGCCACCGCGCCGAAACCGGGGCCGTGGCCTCGGTGGCGGGTGTGGCCGTGGTAGCCGTGGGGCCCATAGCCGGGGGCGCCGTAACCCGGACCGCCGCCGTAACCCGGACCGCCGCCGTAACCCGGACCGCCGCCGTAACCCGGGCCGCCGAAGCCCGGACCGCCGCCGTAACCGGCGGCGCCGAAACCTGCCGCGCCCCGCAGGCCCTCGTAGCGGCCCGCCGCCTCGCGGATCCACGAGTCGACCACCGACGGCCAGTCCGTGGTGTCGGCGTCGGCGTGGGCTATGCGGAAACGGCCGTACGCGTCGTGGCCGGGCTGGAGGAAACCGCCCCGCTTGTCGAACTCCAGGATCACCTCCACGCCGGACGGATCGGCCACGAAGGTCACCTCTACCTCGTTGATGCTGCCCGCGTACTGGGGCGCCGGGTAGAACTCGATCTCCTGGTAGAACGGCAGCTGCTGGTTCACGCCGTAGATGTGGCCGTGCTCCAGGTCCGCCCTCGCGAAGCGGAAACCCAACCGGCCGAAGGCCTCCAGGATCCGCTCCTGGACCGGCAACGGGTGGATCAGCACCTCGTCCAGGTCGCCCTTGTCGACCGCCTTCGCCACCACCAGCTCGGTGCGCAGGCCCATCGTCATGCCGCGCAGGCGCTGGCCGTACATCTCGGTCACCGGGGTCTCCCACGGGACCGGGAACGAGAACGGCAGCTCCCGCTGTTCGCCCTGGCGCAGCTGGAACATGCCGGCGACCGGGACGCGGTGGAACTCCACGAAACCGTCGCCGTGTTCCGACTCGACCCTCGTCACCAAGCCCAGGACTATCTGCTCGATGGTCACGTCGTGGTCGCCGCCGGCCATGCGCACCTGGCCGTTCAACGTCAGGCCGGGGCGGGTGTTCGGGTTGGCCAGCACCGTGTCCACGGACGGGCCGCCCACGCCGAACGCTCGCATCATCTTCTTGAAGACCACCGGGTCATTCCTCCTTGAACAAACGGGGTGGCATGAACTTCGGGGACGAGGCAGCGGGGACCGGGTCGGTCTCGTCGTCGAAACGGCCGATCACCTGCTCCAACAGGTCTTCCAGCGCGACGAAGCCGACGTCGGCGACGAAGGCCAGCTGCGCCCGGCCGGCCCGCATCGCGGTCACCGCCTCCACCACGCTCAGGTCGGCGTCCAGGACGAACGCCGGGTCCATCAGCTCGGCGGCGGTCACCGCGCGGCCCTCGGTGGCGGCCCGGACCGCCTCGCGGACGTGCACCACACCGACGATCCGGTCGCCGTCGGCGGTGACGCCCATCCGGGAACGGCCGCTGGCCATCGACGCCAGCTCGATCTCGGCCGGGTCCGCCGACGCCGGCACGGTCACCAGCGAGGAGACCGGGGCGACCAGGTCCCGTACCCGAAGGGAACCCAGCTCCAGCATGCTGGTCAGCAGCTGGGTCTGCTCCGTCGCGAGGGAACCCTCCGCCTCGGACCGGTCGAGCAGGATCCGCATCTCGGCCGGGCCGTGCGCGACCGGCACCTGGTCCTGCGCCCGCACGCCGAACGGGCGCAACGCCGCGTTGGCCAGCGCGTTCAGCAACCGCAGCGCGGGCCGCGCCAGGCGGGTGAAGGCCACGAACGGCACCGCCAGCAGGGTGGCCGACCGCTCGGGGTGGGTGATCGCCCAGGACTTCGGCATCATCTCGCCGACGACCAGGTGCAGGAACGTGACGACCAGCAACGCGATCAGGAAGGCGATCACGTGGCCCGCCATCTCGGGCACGCCCAGGGAGTGCAGCGCCGGGCCGATCAGGTGTTCCAGGGCCGGTTCGGCGAGCGCGCCCAGGCCCAGCGAGCAGAGAGTGATGCCGAGCTGGGCGCCGGCCAGCATCAACGACAGGTCCCGGGTGCCGTCCAACGCGGCGCGAGCTGCCCGGCTGCCGGTCGCGGCGGCCTGTTCCAGCCGGTGCCGCTTGCTGGCCACCAGGGCGAACTCGGCCGCGACGAAGAACGCGTTGCCGGCGAGCAGCAGAGTCACCCAGAGAGCACTCATCGGGAGATCCTCACCGTCTGCGGTACGTGGCGGTCGACGGTCTCCACCCGTACGGAAAGGGAGTCGAGAGTGAGCGAATCGCCTGCCTGGACCACCCGGCCGAGACGGGACAGGACCAGGCCGGAGAGTGTGTCGTACTCGTCGCCGGTGGGCAGCGCGACGCCGGTGGCATCGATGATCTCGTCGATCCGCCAGCGCGCGGGGACCAGCCACGAGCCGTCGTCCTGCCGTACCGGAGCCGGTTCCGGAAGATCGTCCTCGTCGCGAATCGGTCCGACGAGCTCCTCGGCGATGTCCTCCAGGGTGATGATCCCGGCGAAACCGCCGAACTCGTCCACCACGCAGGCCATCTGCCGATGCCCGGCTCGCAGCCGGTCGAGCACGGCGGGAAGGCGGAGGGAGGACGGCACCAGAAGCGGTGCGACCGAGATGTCGGAAACGGGAACACGGGCACGATCGGGCGGTGGGACGGACAAAACGTCCGCGATGCCGACGACACCCACGATGTCATGCAACGACGAGTCGCCCCGGACAGGGAAGCGCGAACGACCCGTATCCAGCAAGGACACCACGTCGGCGGCGACCGCGGACGACGACACGGTCACCACGTCGACGCGCGGAACCATCACTTCCGCAGCCGTACGGCCCCGGAAGTCCAGCCCCCGATCCAGCAGCGCGGACAGGTCCGGCGAGAGCTGCCCGTCCTTCCGCGACTCCGCGATGATCTGGGACAGGTCCTCCTCGGTCACGCCCTCCGGCAACTCCTCGATCGGCTCGATGCCGAGGCGTCGCAGCAGGCCGGCGGCCGCCTTGTCGAACAGCCGGATCACCGGGCCGAACACGGCCAGATAAAGCAGCGTCGACCGGCTCAGCGCCTTGGCCAGCGCTTCCGCCCGCGCGATCGCGAGGTTCTTGGGGGCCAGCTCACCCAGCACCATCTGCACGACGGTCGCGATGACCAGGGCGAGAGCCACCGAGATGACCTCGGACGGGCCGTGGAAGCCGAAAAGCGAGGCCAGCCCCTTGCCCAGGAACGGCTCGGCGACGTAACCCACGATCAGGGCGGTGACGGTGATGCCGAGCTGCGCGCCGGAGAGCACGAACGACAGGCGCTCGGTGACCCGCAGGGCCCGCGCGGCGGCCTTGTCGCCCTCGGCGGCATCGCGGCGCAGGCGCCCGCGGTCGGCGGCCACATAACCGAATTCCTGAGCGACGAAATAGCCCGTCACGGCGGTGACCACGAGAACCAGGAGAAGACCGATGACGATCAACATGGCTGGTGGCGGGCCGGGCCGGAGAACGAGGCCGGGCCCGAGGAGCCGGGTCGGTAGACGAGAAGCCGGGCCGAGCCCGGCCGAATACTGCCGATCACGGGCAGGACGCTAGCAAAGCCGGCTGAAGACTAGCTGTGAGCCGGCCGGGCGCGATCGGTGTAGAAGCTGCTCAGCACCATACTGATCTTGGCGAGGTCGCTGGGCCAGTCGATCTCGCGGGTGGCCCAGCTCAGCGCGAACGCCCGGCCGTTCATGGCGAACCAGCGCGTCCGGGCGCGCAGTCCCAGGCCGGAGGCGTCGGCGTACGTGTAGTCCCAGTCGGCGGCCTTCTCGAGCAGCGGCTTCTCCTCGATGCCGATCCGCTGGTAGCTGGGCAGCGCACCGGCGGCGACCAGCCGCTTCTCCTCCTGCTCGCACGCCGTCACCGGATCGCCGGACGGCTTGCGCGCGGTGTCCAGGCTGAGCACGCGCCCGCCGGCCGGGTCACGGAAGCAGTACGTCGTGCCGAGCTTCTGCCAGGTCCAGCCGTCCGGCACCGGCATGTGGAAGCCGGAGCCGTCGGTGAAGTACGACCAGCCGCGCATCAGTTCCCAGCCGTTGACGCCGCGCGCGGCGCCTCGCTGCGGCAGGCGCGGTGCCGACGAGGGCACCGGCGCGCCGCACACGGCCGGCGAGAAGCCCGACGCGACCAGCGGCGCGACGGCCTCGGCGGAGGGCCCGGCAACCGGTTTGCCATCGTTGCGCTGCACGAGATAACCGGTCAGGACTCCCCCGGCGCCCAGCACCGCGACCAGGATCAGCCCGGCGACGACCACCTTCGGCCGGTGATACGGGGGCTCGGCGCGCGGCTCGGGCGCCGGCGAGATCGGATCGGCCGCGGCGCCCGTGGTCTGCTCGGGCGGCGTCCGCACCGCCACCGCGGAACCGGCCGGCGTGGACGCCTGCAACGCCGAACTGCCGCCCTTGCGCTGCGCGGGGATGGTCGGGGTGCCGGGCGTGGCGGCGACGATCATCCGCAGCCGCCGGTCGACCTCGCTCGCGGTCAGCCTGGCCTGCGGTTCGTGCCGCAGCAGCCCGGTCAAGACCGGCGCGAGCAGACCCGCCTTCTCCGGCGGGTCCGGCGGCTCGGTGGCGAGGGCCATCAGGGAGGCCATCGCGCTTTCCCTCGCGTACGGCGACCGCCCCTCCACAGCCGCATAGAGGGTCGCACCGAACGACCACAGGTCCGACTCCACCGTGGAAGCGCCGTCCCGGGCGCGTTCCGGCGACACGTACTGCGGCGAGCCCACCACCAGGCCCGGGCCGGTGACCGAGCCGTCGTCCACGAAGGTGGCCAGCCCGAAGTCGGTCAGCACCACCCGCCCGTCGTGTCCGATCAGCACGTTGTGCGGCTTGATGTCGCGGTGCAGCACGCCGGCCCGGTGCGCCGCGGTCAGCGCGTCCAGCACGGCCAGGCCGATCCGGGCGGCCGCGGCCGGCGAATACGGACCGTCGTCGTTGATCACCTGGTGCAGCGAGCGCGATCGGACGTACTCCATCACGATCCACGGCTGATTGTCCTCGTGGACGACGTCGTAGACCCGGACGACGTGCGGATGGTTCAGCCGGCCGGCACTGCGGGCCTCGCGCAGCGTGCGGTCGCGCAGGCGATCCTTCTCGGCCTCGGTCATCCAGTCGGGCGGCACGAATTCCTTCACCGCGACGTCCCGGTCCAGCATCTCGTCGCGGGCGAGCCAGACCCGGCCCATGCCACCGGTTCCGACCACCTCGTTCAGGCGGTACCGGCCGGCGACGAGCATGCGTCTGACCGCCATAACGCCCCCACCCGTCGACTGTTGCCAGAATAATCAAGCGGAACCCGCGGACGGAACGTCATCACCCGCTCACCGCGTAGACCACCAGGTTGTCCTTGTATGACCGCAGCGAGTGGTCGAAAACCCCGCCGCACGTGATCAGACGCAGCTGACGGTCCGGTGTCGGGCCGTAGACCTGCGCGGTCGGGAACTTCGCCTTCGGATACCAGGCCGTGCGCACCACGACGAACCTCACTGTCCGGCCGCCGCGCGTCACCTCGATCGGGTCGCCCGCGGTGAGCTCGCGTAACCGGTAGAAGACCGCCGGTCCGGCCTTCGAGTCGACGTGACCGGCGAGGACGGCGGGCCCGTTGTCGCCGGGGGCGGTGCCGTCCGCGTACCAGCCGGCCCGGCCGAACGACTTCGGCGGTTGCAACGCGCCGTCGCTGCCGAGCCGCAGGGTCTCCAGCGGGGTGTCCACGCCGATCGCGGCGATGCGCAATCTGGTCGGTGGTCCGGAGGGTGCCGCGGTGACGCTCCCGAACGGATCACCGGCCGGTCTGCCCGTGCCGGTCGCGGTCGCGGTCTCGATCGCCGTCGCCGTCGCCGGGACGGCGGCCCATCGGCCCAGGCCGGGGTCCCGGCCCAGGGGACGGTCGGTCACGGCGAGATATCCGCTGCCGGCCGCGAAGGCGGCCACCGCGCCGACGACGACCGGAAGGAGGAGGCCGTGGCTCCCCTTCCGCGGCTTCTCCCGTACGGTGTGAACAGTCGCGGCGGGCACGGCCGGCCGCAGTGGCGGGGTCGTCGCGGGTGGAGGCTCGGGTGGGTCTTTTCGCAACCGTCGCGGGAACTCCACCGCCCGCGAGGCGAGGCTGGGCCAGCGCCGCGCCGGTCGCCGGGGCACGCTGAGCGCACCCGGGACCGACGCGAAGGCCCGCACCCCCGGCGGCTTGACCACCTTGGCGACGCCGCGAGGGGCCGGACCGGGCGCCTCTGCTTCGGGGTCGGCCGTCACGGCGTACTCAAGAGGTGTGCAGCCGCCGCCGGAGCACGACAGCGAGACCACCGGCGAGGATCGCCGCGAAGCCGGCGACGAGCAGAGCCATCGGCAGGCGCGACGCCGGCTGGGTGCCGCCGTCACCCGTCGCCACGCCGCCGAGCGGAACCGTGCCCTGCCGTTCCGCGTCGACGTGCAGCTGCGGTTTCAGTCCACCCTTGCCGTCGTCCAGCACGAGCAGCGAATAGACGCTGCCGGCGCCGAGCGTGCAGGGCAGCGTGCTGGACCGGCCACCGCCGGCCGGTTGCACCTCGACACTCCACCTGCCGGGCCGCACCTCCCGGTAGCCGGTGGTCGTGGCGAACTCGACGTTGTCGGCGATCTTGCTGCCGTTGCGGCCGGCGACGTCGAGCACCGGCGCCTGGACCGACGCCTGGATGACCCGCACCTTCGACTTGCCCGCGTCGGGCAGCCGGAGATCGTCCCTGAGCACGCGCAGCCCGAGATCGGCGAAGCGTCCGACGCCGGCGACCGTGTAGGCCGCGCCGTCGGCCACCCCCACCTCGGTGGTGATCACCGGCTTCTCCCCGGCCGGAGCGCCGGCCTTGCGCATGGCCACCTGGTAGTTCCCGGTGGGGAGCCGCAGGTACTGCGACATCGCGCCGTACGCGACGCCACGGAAGGTCTGTTCCTTCGCCGCGCTCGACTCGGCCTTGAGATAGACGTCCACCGCCGGCGTGTCCGGCGACAGGTGGGCGAGACGGACATAGCCGTCGCCGGCCGCCCGGGCCGGGGTGGCGAGAAGGGTGACGGACGCGAAAGCCGCGAGGGCCGCGGTCGCGCCGCCGAGGCGCCGTCGACGAGATGCACTGAGGAACACGGAGCCTCCTGTCTGGTGCCCGCTTCGGTTTCCAGTGGTGACCATGTATATCCGCCCTGTATCTGACCGCACATGGTCCGCGGCGGCAACATGGGCGGGCCGAAGGTCCGATATGCGTGCGGGTTTTTGTCGTACCCCCGAGGGAGGATGGGGTCGTGCGAGAGGTATTCGAGCAGTTCGGGCCGGCCACGAGGGAGTGGTTCCGGCAGGCGTTCGCCGAGCCCACCGCCGCCCAGGCCGGGGCGTGGCGGGCGGTCGGCGCCGGTCGCAACGCGCTCGTGGTGGCGCCGACCGGTTCCGGCAAGACGCTCGCCGCGTTCCTCTGGTCGCTCGACCGGCTGGCCCACGAGCCGGTCCCCGAGGATGCGCGCAAGCGCTGCCGGGTGCTCTACGTGAGCCCGCTCAAGGCGCTCGCGGTCGACGTCGAGCGCAACCTGCGCGCCCCGCTGACCGGCATCCGGCAGGCGTCCGGCCGGCTCGGCGTGCCACCTCCGGAGATCACGGTCGGCATGCGTACGGGCGACACCCCGGCCGAGGAGCGGCGGTTGTTCGCCCGCACCCCGCCGGACATCCTGATCACCACGCCCGAGTCGCTCTACCTGCTGCTCACCTCCGCCGCGCGTGACTCCCTGCGCGGTGTCGAGACGGTGATCATCGACGAGGTGCACGCGGTCGCGGCCACCAAGCGCGGCGCGCACCTGGCGTTGTCCCTCGAACGGCTGGACGCGCTGCTGGGCCGGCCGGCCCAGCGGATCGGGCTGTCCGCGACGGTCCGGCCGATCGACGAGACCGCGCGGTTCCTCGGCGGCGCGCACGACGTCGAGATCGTCCAGCCGCCCAGCGCCAAGACCATCGAGGTGGCGGTCGAGGTGCCGGTGGAGGACATGACCCGCCTCGACGAGGTGCCCGACGTCGACCCGGACGACCCGGGCGGCAGCCGGCACACACCGTCGATCTGGCCCGCGGTCGAGGAGCGGGTGCTCGACCTCATCCAGGCTCACCGGTCGACCATCGTCTTCACCAATTCGCGGCGCGGCGCCGAGCGGCTGTGCGCCCGCATCAACGAGCTGGCCGCCGAGCGGGCCGGCGAGGTGCTGCCGGTCCCGGCCCGGCCGCCCGCCGAGATCATGGCGCAGTCCGGGCAGGCCGGCGGCGCCCCGCCGGTGGTGGCCCGCGCGCACCACGGCAGCGTCTCGCGCGAGGAGCGCAAACAGATCGAGGAGGCGCTGAAGTCCGGCGTGCTCCCGGCCGTGGTCGCCACCTCCAGCCTCGAGCTGGGCATCGACATGGGCGCGGTCGACCTGGTGGTGCAGATCGAGGCGCCACCCTCGGTCGCGGCCGGCCTGCAGCGCATCGGCCGGGCCGGGCACCAGGTGGGCGCGGTGTCGCGCGGCGTGGTCTTCCCGAAGCACCGTGGCGACCTGGTCTCCTGCGCCGTGGTGGCCGACCGGATGGCCGACGGCGCGATCGAGGAACTGCGGTACCCGCGCAACCCGCTCGACGTGCTCGCCCAGCAGATCGTGGCGATGGTGGCGCTCGACCCGTGGCAGGTGGACGAGCTGGCCGCGCTGGTCCGGCGCGCCGCGCCGTTCGCCGAGCTGCCCGACTCGGCGCTGCACGCGGTGCTGGACATGCTGTCCGGGCGATACCCGTCGACCGCCTTCGCCGAGCTGCGCCCCCGCCTGGTGTGGGACCGCGGCA
Organism: uncultured Actinoplanes sp.; assembly: GCF_934643405.1. Taxonomy (GTDB): domain Bacteria; phylum Actinomycetota; class Actinomycetes; order Mycobacteriales; family Micromonosporaceae; genus Actinoplanes. Next base: position 21,608 of record NZ_CAKUCL010000064.1, on the reverse strand, counting down.
CCGACGAGCTGACCGGCCGGCCGGGCGCGCAGCGGCTCGCGGTCACCAGCGGCGGCACCATCCCCGACCGCGGCATGTTCGGCGTGTTCCTGGCCGGGTCCGAGCGCGCGTCACGGGTGGGCGAGCTGGACGAGGAAATGGTGTACGAGTCGCGGGTCGGCGACGTGTTCCTGCTCGGCTCGACCTCGTGGCGGATCGAGGACATCACGCCCGACCGGGTGCTGGTCTCCCCGGCGCCCGGCGCCCCGGCACGGATGCCGTTCTGGAAGGGCGACGCCCTCGGCCGGCCGGTCGAGCTGGGCCGGGCGATCGGCGCGCAGCTGCGCTCGCTGGTGCGCGCCGACGAGGAGAAGGCGACCGCGGCACTGCGCGCATCGGGGCTGGACGAGTGGGCCGCGGGCAACCTCCTGGCGTACCTCAACGAGCAGCGCGAGGCGACCCGCAACCTGCCGGACGACCGGACCGTCGTGGTGGAGCGTTTCCGCGACGAGATCGGCGACTGGCGGATGACCGTCCACTGTGTGCTCGGCGCCCGGGTCAACGCGCCGTGGGCGCTGGCGATCGCCCGCCGGCTCAGCGAGCGGTACGGAGTGGACGGCCAGGTCATGCCCTCCGACGACGGCATCGTGGTGCGCCTGCCGGACACGGCGGAGGAACCGCCGGGCGCCGATCTGGTCGCGTTCGACCCGGAGGAGATCGCCCAGCTGGTCGAGGAGTCGGTCGGCACGTCGGCGTTGTTCGCGTCCCGGTTCCGCGAGTGTGCAGCCCGGTCGCTACTGCTGCCCCGCCGCGATCCGCGTCGTCGTCAGCCGCTCTGGCAGCAACGGCAGCGGTCCGCCCAGCTGCTCGACGTGGCGCGCGAGTTCGCCGATTTCCCGGTGACGCTCGAGGCCGCCCGCGAATGCCTCCAGGACGTCTTCGACGTGCCCGGCCTGGTCGGGCTGATGCGCGAGGTGGCCGGGCGGAAGGTGCGTCTGGTCGAGGTGGAGACGCCGCGGCCGTCGCCGTTCGCCCGCTCGCTGCTCTTCGGTTACGTGGGCGCGTTCCTCTACGAGGGCGACGCCCCGCTGGCCGAGCGCCGGGCGGCGGCGCTGGCGCTCGACTCGACGCTGCTGGGCGAGTTGCTGGGCCGGGTCGACCTGCGCGAGCTGCTCGATCCCGACGTGGTCGCCGAGACCTCGGCCCAGTTGCAGTGGCTGACCTCGCGGCGGACGCCGCGCGACGCGGAGGACACCGCCGAGCTGCTGCGCCTCCTGGGTGACTTGTCCTCCGACGAGCTGGCGGCCCGCGGCGCTTCCCCGGAGTGGGCCCTCGAGCTGGAGGCGGCCCGCCGGGCCATCCGGATCCGGGTCGCGGGCGAGGAACGCTGGATCGGCATCGACGACGCCGGGCGCTATCGCGACGCCCTCGGTGTCGCGCTGCCGGTCGGATTGCCCGAGGCCTACCTCGCGCCGGTCAGCGATCCGCTGGGTGACCTGGTCGCGCGGTATGCCCGTACGCACGGGCCGTTTCTCGCGGCGACCTGCGCGGCCCGGTTCGGGCTGGGCGTCTTCGTGGTCGAGCAGGCGCTGAAACGGCTGAGCGCGGCCGGCCGGGTCGGCTCCGGTGAGTTCTCCCCCGACGGCGCGGGCACCGAATGGTGCGACGCCGAGGTGCTGCGCATGCTGCGGCGCCGGTCGCTGGCCGCGTTGCGCCGCGAGATCGAGCCGGTGCCGCCGCGGGTGCTGGCCGCGTTCCTGCCGCGCTGGCACCAGATCGGCGGCAACGCGCGCGGTGTGGACGCGCTGGCCGCCTCGATCGAGCAGTTGCAGGGCTTCGCGGTGCCGGCCTCCGCGTGGGAACGGCTGGTGCTGCCCGCACGCGTCGCCGACTACGCGCCGCCGCAGCTCGACGAGCTGTGCGGCAGCGGCGAGGTGCTGTGGGCCGGCTCCGGCGCGATCGGGTCCAACGACGGGTGGGTGACGCTGGCGTACGCGGACAGCGCGCCCCTGCTGCTGCCCCCGGCCGATGACGAGCTGGCCCTCACCCCGACGCACCAGGCGGTGCTCGACGCTCTCGCTGACGGGCAGGCGCTGTTCTTCCGCTCGCTGTCCGACCGGGTCGGCGCGACGGACGACACCGCGCTCGCCGCCGTCGTGTGGGACCTCGTCTGGGCCGGCCATCTGACCAACGACACGTTCGCTCCCCTGCGCGCGTTGCTCGGCGGCAGCGGCGCGCACCGCGCGAAGGCGGTCCCGGCCCGCACCCGGTACCGCCGCCCCGGCCGCCCCACGATGCCGGCACGCGGCGGCCCGCCGAACATGGCCGGCCGCTGGTCCCGCCTGCCCGACCGCGACCTCGACCCGACCCGCCGCGCGGCCGCCCTGGCCGACCTGCTGCTCGAACGCCATGGCGTGGTGACCCGCGGCGCGGTGATGGCCGAAGGGGTGACCGGCGGGTTCGCCGCGGTCTACCCGGTGCTGGGGGCGCTCGAGGAACGCGGCGCGGCCCGCCGCGGCTATTTCGTCGAGGGCCTGGGCGCGGCGCAGTTCGCGGTGCCCGGCGCGGTCGACCGTCTGCGCGGCCTGTCCGAGCCGGCCGAGCTGGCCAAGCGAACCGCCGCGGGCGCCGTGGTGCTGGCCGCGACCGACCCGGCGAACCCGTACGGCGCGGCCCTGCCGTGGCCCGAGCGGGTGGTCGACAGCGGCGACGGCGAGCCCACCGCGAAGGCCGGCCACCGGGCGGGCCGCAAGGCGGGCGCGCTGGTCCTGCTGGTGGGCGGCGAGCTGGTCCTGTACGTCGAGCGCGGCGGCCGGACGCTGCTCTCCTTCACCGACGACCCGGAGGCGCTGATCGCGGCCGGCCAGGCGCTGGGCGCTTCGGTCCGGTCCGGGGCGCTCGGCGCGATGTCGGTGGAACGAGCGGACGGCGAGTCGGTGAACACGTCGCCGTTGCGCGAGGCGTTGACGGCGGCCGGGTTCCGGGCCACGCCGCGGGGCTTGCGCTTGCGGGGTTGAGCCGGAGGCTGGGCGGCCGAGGCCGGGAGCCGGGGCGCCCGGGGCCGGGACCGGGAGCCCCGGGCGGGAGGTTGCCTGTCCGCCCCGGCGCCCCTGGCTTGCGGCGCCTGCACCAGCCGCGGCTCCGTCCCGGCTCCGACTCCTGCACCCAGCCGCGGCTCCGGCCCGGCCCCGGCCCCGGCCCGGCTTCGGCCCGGGCGCCCAACCCCAATCCCGGCCCCTGCCCCAACCTCAGCCCCTGCTCCCAATCTCGGCTCCTGGCCCGGGCCCCTGGCTCCAGCCCCCGCTTCACCCGAGACGCCCAGGGCCGGCCAAGTCGGTCTCGGCTTGTGGTCACTGGGTTAGGTCTGCGGTGAGCTCGCGGTAGGCGGTCAGTACCGAGCGCGTTTTGTCGGCCAGCTCGGTGGCGGCGTCCGGGGAGTCCGGCATGGCCGGCCGGCGGGACCTCTCGGCCGACCGGATGGCTCGGCGCATGGCCTGGTCGCGGATGAAGTCGCGGCCTGCCTGTTCGGCTCGGCGCAGGCTGGTCTCCCGGCGGGCCAGTTCGATGTCGATGTCGGCGAGTGCGGACTTGGTGGCGTTGCGCTGGGCGATCAGCTCGCGGCCGGTCGGATCTTCGGGGTCCAGGGCGGCGAAGTCGGGGCGGTTGAGGTCGGCGAGCGCCTCGGCCAGCAGCTGGCGGCGGGCCAGAACGCCGGCCGCCTCCCAGAGGGCTTCGGCCAGCATCTGCTCGGCGTCGGCCGGGTTCACCAGGGAACCCAGGGCGGGCCAGGTCTCGCTGATGCGGTCGGCGACGGCGACGAACCGCTGGAAGGCCGGGCGCTCCGAGGTGAGGACCACGGCGGAGCCCGGAATCCAGGATCGGGCCGCGCGCAGGCGACGAAGGCGAGGCGCCAGAACCGACAAGGCCAGGAGAAGGCCGCCGCCCACCGCGAAACCCGCCTCCACCGGAGCGAATGCCGCGGTCGCCGATCCGGCAAGAACGGGTGGCAGCACCACAGTCGCCGTTTCCGCGAGCGAGACCCAACGCCGTTCCGGCCGAACCCCCGGCGCCGAGCGGACGGCCGACTCCAGCGGCCCGCCGGTGACCGTTTCGATCAAGGCGGGCCACGGATGCGTCACTCGACGACCGCCCGGCATGCGCAGACGGGCGCGGGAGACGACCGAAGCGCGATCGTCCCGGGCCACATATAGCCGGGTTGCCACTATGCCTGCCGAATTGCCCGCATAACCGCAGGATAAGCAGACTCTCACCTTCGCCTGCCCCACTCCGGCGATCCGCAGGCGCCGGCCTCCGAAACAGCGGCGTAGCTGTAGGTGGGAGAGGAGGGTCAGCCGAGGTCGGGCGTGCGATGGGAGCTGGCCTTAGCTGACGCGAGGCGTCGCGGTCGGGCACCGGCGCCAAACATGGGCCGCGGTCCCGGAAGCAGATCGCAGCTCCGATGCGGGCAACGCCTGGACGTCGTCTGCAGACCGGACGACGGCCACAGCTCAGGACGCCCGCCGCACTCTCGACGTCAGCCGCAACCCAAGACACCGGTCGCACCCCCGCCGCCCGCCGAACGCCAGCCACCCGCCGAGACGCCAGCCGCACCCCCGCCGCCCGCCGAACGCCAGCCACAGCTCAAGACGCCAGCCGCAGGCCGGACTTGGGCCGCTGCCCGGACGCCGGCCGCACCGCTGAAGCGAGCTACGACCCTGGACGCCAGCCGCAGCCCTCGGACACCGGCCATCCCCCGGACGCGGACTGCGGTGGGACGGGTGCTGGGGTCCGGGACGCAGACCGCAACCCCGGACGCCGGCCACAGCGTTCCGAGACACAGGCCGGAATCCCGGACGCCGGCCACACCCCGACACGGGCTGCGGTATGGGACGGTTGCTGCGGTCCGGGACGTAGGCCGCAACCCCGGACGCGGGCCGCGGCCGGACGCGGGCTGCCGTGGGGGACGGGTGCTGCGGATCCGGGACGCGGGCCGCAGCCGGGGACGCCAGGGGCAGCAGCGACGTCGGCTGAAACCCAAGACCCCAGCCGCACCCCCGACATCAGCCGAAGCCCAAGACGTCAGCCGCATGCAAGACGCCCGCCGCAGCCCCGACGCCAGCCGTCACCCCGGACGCCGGCTGCGCTCGGAGACGCGGGCCGCTGTCCGGACGCACGCTGCGTTCCGGACGCACGCTGCAGTCCGGACGCACGCTGCAGTCCCGACGCACGCTGCAGTCCCAGACGCACGCTGCAGTCCCGGGGCAGGCTGCGTCCCAGACGCACGCTGCAATCCCGACGCAAGCTGCGTCCCAGACGCACGCTGCAATCCCGACGCAAGCCGCGCCCCAGACGCACGCTGCAATCCCGACGCAAGCTGCGTTCCACATGCACGCTGCGGCCCCGGCGCCGGCCGCCCCGAAGCTGCGACCCCGGACCCCCCGAACCTCTCAGAGCTGCGGCGCCACCTCGGACGCGACCAACTCCACGTGGTCCAGGTCGCTCAAGTCGAGCGTCTGGAGGAACAGCCTCGACGCGCCCGCTTCGGCGTACCGGCCGATCGTGTCGACGACCTCCGCGGGGGTGCCCACGATGCCGCCGCCGGCTCGCATCTCGTTCACTTCTCGGCCGATCGCCGCAGCCCTACGGCGTACGGAAGCATCGTCCTTGCCGACGCACAGGACCGCCGCGGCCGAGAAGGCCGGCGGCTGCGCCCGGCCGATTTTCGCGCTCGCGTCACGGACCCGGGAGAACAGCGCCGGCAGGTCCTCGATCTTGGCGAAGGGGGCGTTGAATTCGTCCGCGAAGCGGGCCGCCAGTGACGGGGTCCGCCTCTTGCCGTGGCCACCGACGATCACCGGGGGCCGCGGGTTCTGCACCGGCTTCGGCAGCGCCGGCGACGACGACAGCTGGTAGTGCTTGCCGTGGAAGTCGTACGTCTGCCCGGCCGGCGTCGCCCACAGACCGGTGATGATCTCGAGCTGCTCGGCGAGGCGGTCGAAGCGTTCTGCGACGGGCGGGAACGGGATTCCGTAGGCGGAGTGCTCGGCCTCGAACCAGCCGCCGCCGAGGCCGAACTCGATGCGGCCGTTGCTCATCGCGTCGGCCTGGGCCACCGCGATGGCCAGCGGGCCGGGCAGCCGGAACGTGGCCGAGCTGACCAGCGTGCCGAGGCGGATGCGGGAGGTCTCGAGGGCCAGGCCGGCCAGCGTCATCCACGCGTCGGTCGGGCCGGGCAGGCCGTCGCCGCCCATGGTGACGTAGTGGTCGGAGCGGAAGAAGCCATCGAAGCCGGCCGACTCGGCGGTCTGGGCGACCTTCCGCAGGTCGTCGTAGCTTGCCCCCTGCTGGGGCTCGGTGAAGATCACGAGACGCATGGATTCAACAGTGCCAGAGATCTTCCGGCGCGCCCCAGGGAACCTGGCGCACACGAAGCGTGCGGAGACAGTAACGTTTCTCACCATGCCCGCGTATGGATGGATCAGCCTCACCACCGACTACGGAACGTTCGACGGCTTCGTCGCAGCGTGTCACGGATCGATCGCGCGCATCGCGCCGGACGTACGGGTCATCGACGTGACCCACCACGTGCCACCGGCCGATGTGTCCCGTGGCGCCCTCGTGCTCGCGCAGACCGCGCCCCATCTGCCGGCCGCCGTGCACGTCGCCGTCGTCGATCCCGGCGTGGGCACCGCGCGTCGCGGCATCGCCATCGGCACACCCAACGGAGTGCTGGTCGGACCGGACAACGGCCTGCTGCTCCGGGCGGCGGAGGCGCTCGGCGGCATCGAGTCGGTGCACGAACTGACCAACAAGGACTGGTTCCTGGGCGACGTCTCGCGCACCTTCCACGGTCGCGATCTGTTCACCCCGGCCGCGGCGCGCATCGCTCTGGGTGCACCTCTCGCACAGGCGGGCGCCGAGGTGAACCCGGACTCTCTGGTACGCCTTCCCGATCCGGTCATCACCGTCGGTGACGGCTGGCTGGAGGCCGAGGTGGCCACGGTGGACCGTTTCGGCAACGTGCAACTGGCGGCCGGCGGCAGTCTCCTGGCCGGCCTCGGCCCCGAACTCATCGTCAACGGCAGCGTCCGGGCCCGCCGCGGCGCCACCTTCGCCGACGTCGACCCCGGCGACCTGCTCGTCTTCGAAGACTCGGCCGGCCACGCCGCGATCGCCGTCAACAACGGCCGCGCCGTCGTCGTCCTCTCCGTACGCCCCGGCGACATCATCCGCATCGCGGAACGACAAACCTCATAACGTACGGCGTGGCCAAGTCCCGTGTTTTTGCGGCTGCTGAGACGTCGCCCGGACGGCCGTCCCCGGCCGCCGGGCGACGACGTCCCTCACGCCACCTGCCGGACCCGGTCGCGCGACTTCGCATAGACCCGTTGCCCGGCCAGCCGCCACAGCAGACGCGCCGGCGCCGGCAGCTCGGCGAGAAAGCGCCGCTTCTCCGTGAGAGTCGCGTCCTCGAGGATCGCCCCGAGGAAGACCAGCGCCATCTTCCCCTGGGGGATCACCGAACGCCCCCGCTCGCCGACCGCGGCCCACTCGGCCGGTGTCAGGTGCTGTTCGATCAGCGGGCAGACCTCCCGTTCCTCGTCGGCCAGGTGCTCGTCCAGCGCCACCGACGCCTGCGCGATCATGTCGGCCAGCTCGTCGCGGTCGGTCAGGCCGGCCGTTGCCCGCCATCGCGGCAGGAGTTCGTCGATGCGGGCCAGCGGCTGGTGCAGGCGTTCGTGCTGCGCCTCCATCCGGTTGATCAGGTCGGCGTGCAGCGAGGCGCGTTGCAGCATCAGCGGCCAGACCAGCTCGTCCTCGGCCCTGTGATGGTGGTGCAGCCCGGCGGCCACGTTGGCCAGGTGCGCGCCGATGATCTCGGCGCGGGCGGTGTCGCCGGGCCGGACCGCGCGGACCAGTGCGGGCAGCATGTGGAATTCGCGGCGGAACACCCGGTGCACCATGATCATGTCCCAGGTGTCGGTGCGTTCGGCGGTTGTCGTCGTCATGTCGGCCACCCTGCCCTCGTCCGCTTGCAGACTGCCTGCAAGCCGCCTGCACTCATATGCTTCGGCGGTGTTGATCGCACACGTGCTGGGTGCGACCCGGATCGAGGCGGACGGCGTGCCGGTCGACCTCGGCGGTCCCCTGCCGCGCCGGCTGATCACCGCTCTCCTCGCGGCCGAGGGACGGACCGTCTCCGAGGACGCGCTGACCGAGGCGATCTGGGGTGACGAGCCGCCGGCCAACCCGACCGCGTCGATCCAGGCGTACGTCTCCCGGCTGCGCCGCGTGCTGGGCCGGGACGCGCTGACCCGGGTGGGCGACGGCTACCGGCTGGTGGTGGACGACACGGACGCGGCTCGCTTCGCGGCCGAGGTGCGGCGAGGGCGGGAGCTGCTCGACGACGAACGGCCGGGCGAGGCGCTGCGCGTCTTCGACGCGGCACTGGCGAGGTGGCACGGCGAGGCGTTCGCGGATCTCCCCGAGGCGTACGCGCGTCCGCACCTGGCCGAGATGCGCGATGTGGCCGTGGAGGAACGTCTGGCCGCCCGGCTGGCCACCGGAGACGCCCCCGGGGTGGTCGGCGATCTGGATGCTGCGGTACGGGCCACGCCGTACCGGGAACGCCGTTGGGAGCTCTTGATCCTCGCGCTGTATCGCAGCGGTCGCCAGGCCGACGCGCTGGCCATGCTGCGCCGTGTCCGCGCGCGGCTCGCCGATGAGCTGGGCATCGATCCCGGTCCGGCGTTGCAGCAGCTGGAGGGTCGTCTGCTGGCCCAGGACCCGCGCCTGCTGCTGCCGTCCCGGCCGGCGCCGGCCGTGCGCCCGCTCTCCCACTTCTTCGGTCGCACCGGGGAGATGTCGGCTCTGGCCGGCCTGACCGGGGAGAGCCGTCTCGTCACCCTGGTCGGCCCGGGCGGAGCGGGCAAGACCAGGCTGGCCGTCGAGTACGCGGCGGGAAGGACGCGACCCGGCCGCCCGGATTCGCCGCACGACAGCTGGTTCGTCCGGCTGGCCGACGTCGCCGAACCGGCTCAGGTCCCGGCCGCCGTCGCCGCGGCCGTCGGCGTGCGCGGCGCGACGGTCGACGCCGTCGCGATGGCACTGGCCGGGCAGACCGGCCTGCTGCTGCTGGACAACTGCGAGCACCTCGTCGCCGCGGCCGCCGACCTGGTGCTGGACCTGCTCGCCCGCTGCCCCGGCCTGCGCGTGCTCGCCACCAGCCGCGAGCCGCTGGGCGTGGACGGGGAACGGCTGCTGCCGGTCGCGCCGCTGCCGCCGGCGGACGCGGTGGCCCTGCTCACCGACCGGATCACCGCCGTACGGCCCGGCTGGCGGCCCACCCCCGGCGAGCGCGACCAGCTGGACCGTCTGGCCGCCGCTCTGGACGGCATCCCGCTCGCCTTGGAGCTGGCCGCCGCCCGTGCCCGCGTGCTCAGCCTCGGCGACCTGCTGGAGATGCTGCACGACCGCTTCCCGGCGCTCGGCCCGGTGCCGCGCGGCGCGCTCGCGCCGCACCAGACGCTGGAGGCGGCGGTGGCCTGGAGCGTCGACCTGCTCTCCCCCGCCGACCGTGCGCTGCTGCTGCGGCTGTGGCCGTTCGAGGGCGGCTTCCCGCTGGGCGCGCTGGAGAACGACCTGGACGGCCTGTCGGCGCTGGTGGCGCGCTCGGTGGTGGTGGCCGACACGACCGTGACGCCGACCCGCTACCGGCTGCTGGCGATCGTCCGGGCGTACTGCCGGCAGCACGATCCCGATCCGGACGGCAGCCGCCGGAAGCACGCGGCCTGGGTGCGGCGGATCGTCGAGCAGCTCGCCCCGCAGCTGCGCGGGGAGCACTCGGGGCACGCGATGCGCCGGCTGACCCGGGAGCTGCCGAACCTGCACGCGGCGATCACCCACGACCTGACCGACGCGCCGGCCGCGGCCCTGCGCACGGCCGGCCTGCTGGACTGGTTCTGGTATCGCGGCAGCCGGGTCGGCGACGGGCTTCGGCTGCTGCTCGCGGCGTTGGCGGCGGCCCCCGACGCGCATCCGACCGACCGGGCCCGGGCCTGGCTGTGCGTCGGCACGCTGCGATTCCAGACCGGCGACATGGAGGGCGCGCTGCGGGACTTCTCCATCGGCCGCGACCTGCTCGAACCGCCCGTGGACCGGGACGGGCAGGTCCTGCGGGCGCAGGCCGCCTACTACGAGGCGCTGTTCTGGGGGTCCAACGGTGACGTCGTCCAGGCCGCGACGTGGGCGCGCCGCTCGATGACCCTGGCCCGGGAGATCGGTGAGGAGTGGATCCTGCCCGCGGCCGCCATGTCGCTCGGCCCGGCGCTGGTGGACGCCGGGCACGTCGCGCAGGGCCGGGCGGTGCTCACCGGGGCGGCGGAACGTGCCGCCGCGCTGCACCAGAACTGGACGGCGGCGATGAGCGAGATGATGCTGGCCCGGGCGTTGCTCACCGCGGGCACCGGCGACGCGGCCGGGACGCGGCCGGCGGAGGCGCTGGTGATGCTGCGCCGGGCGCTGAGCCGCTTCGTCGAGGAGGACGACGTCGGCAACGTGCTCTCGTGCATGCACACCGGGGCGTACGCGCTGGTGCTCACCGGGCGGGTCGAGGAGGGCGCCACGCTGCTGGCGGCGGTCCGGCGGTACGCGGCCCGGCGCGGCATCGACCCGGACACCGTCGACCCGGTGCGCAGCGCCGCCCTGGAAGCCGCGTTGCACGGCATCGACCGGGCCGGCGCCGAGCGAACCGCGGCCGGCCTGGACGAGTCGGCGTTACCGGCGTTTCTCGGGAGTGTGAAGGGGCAGGATTGACGCATGCCCGAAGGGGACACCGTCTGGAACACCGCCCGCGTGCTCGAACGCGCCCTGGCCGGTGAGGTGCTGACCGGCTCGGACTTCCGGGTGCCGCGCCTGGCCACCGCCGACCTGACCGGCTGGACCGTCGCCGGGTCCGCCAGCCGCGGCAAGCACCTGCTGCTGCGCCTGACCAGGGACGGCGCGAAGCCGCTCACCCTGCACTCGCACCTGCGGATGGACGGCGCCTGGCGGGCGTTCGCGCCGGGCGAGCGCTGGTCCGGCCGCCCGGCGCACCTGATCCGGGTCGTGCTGAAGTCCGCGCGCTCGGTCGCGGTCGGGTATCACCTGCACGAGGTCGCGCTGATCCCCACCGCCGAGGAGGAGTCGATGCTCGGCCACCTCGGCCCGGACCTGCTCGGCGACGACTGGGACGCGGACGAGGCGGCCCGCCGGGTCGAGGCCCGCCCGGACGTGTCGATCTCGGCCGCCCTGCTCGACCAGCGCAACCTCGCCGGGGTGGGCAACCTCTACAAGGCCGAGACGCTGTTCCTGCGCGGGTTGTGGCCGTGGACGCCGGTCTCCGACGTCAAGGACGTACGCGGCGTGGTGGAACTCGCGCAGAAACTGGTCGCCTCGAACAAGGGACGCTGGACGCAGACCACGACCGGCTCGCTGCGCCGGGGCGAGACCAGTTACGTCTACGGCCGGCGCGCGCAACCGTGCCGGCGTTGCGGCAGCGCGATCCAGAAGGCCGACCAGGAGGAGCGGGTCACCTACTGGTGCCCGCGCTGCCAGCCTCAGCCCTAGAGGGTGGTGGCCGGCGGGCGCTTGAGCTCGGACAGGCCCTCGGCGATGCCGCGCAGGCGGTCGGTCGCGTCGATCAGGCCGGAGAACGCGGGATGTTTCCCGTCGGCGACCGGGTGCCCGTCCTCGGCCACGTAGCTCGCCGCGGCCGCGACCAGCCTCTCGTACGCCTCGACGCCCTCGGTGAACTGCGCGGCCAGGCTGGCGTGCGACTCGGCGAGGGCGGTGCGCTGGTCGGGCGGGCTCAACGGCAGGGCCCGTTCCACGCTCGCCACCCGCTGACCGAGGTCACGCAGCCAGTGCTCGGCCGTGGCCGCCTCCAGCAGGGCCGCCTCCCCCGGGCCGCGCAGCCGGCCGGCCAGGGCGGTCAGTGTGGCGGACGCGCGGTCCAGCCGGTCCCAGGCCTGGGTGATCGCCGAGCCGCGCAGCGCGTACCGGTTCTTCTGCCGGCGCACCTCGTTCAGCACCGTGCGGCCGGCGGGCAGCCGCTCGATCGCCGCGGTCAGCCGCTGCCCGGCCAGGGCCGGGTCGGGCGGCGGCGGGGCCGGCGTCGCGGCCAGCTCGCGATGGTCGCTCCACCGCCACCAGGCCAGCGCGACCGACGCACCGGCGGAACCGGCCCAGATCGCGTCGGCGATGCCGACGCCCGCATACGGCGTGAGGACGGCGGTGGCCGCGGCCAGGCCACCTCCCAGCACGCTCCACCGGCGCGCCGAACTGCGCAGCCGCTTGAGCCTGCGGAAGTACCTGGATCGCTCGTCCACCGTCCGTCCCCTCCCCGTCGTCCTGTCGGTGCGGCTCAGCCGGCCGCGGTGGTGTCGCCCCGCTTCTGGTTCATGCTGGCCCGGATCTCGTCGAGCCGGGCGACGCTGGCCGGGTCGGCGGCCGGCGCGGCGGCGGCCTGGCCCTCGACCGCGGGCTGCGGCGTGGCGCCACCGAGCTTCTCGCCGGCCATGCTGGCCCGGATCTGCTCGAGCCGCGAGCTGCCGGCCATGTCGAGGCTCGACTTCTGCACCTCGAGCATCCGGCCCTCGACCGAGTTCGACGCGAGCTCGGCACGGCCCATGGCGTTGGCGTAGCGCTGCTCGATCTTGTCGCGCACCTCGTCCAGCGACGGGGTGTTGCCCGGCGCGGCGAGCGACGACATCGACTCGAGCGACTTGGCCACGGTCTCCTGCATCTTGGCCTGCTCGAGCTGGCTGAGCAGCCGGGAGCGCTCGGCGATGCGCTGCTGGAGCACCATCGCGTTGTTCTCCACCGCCTTGCGGGCCTGACCGGCCGCGCTGAGCGCCTGGTCGTGCAGGGTCTTCAGGTCTTCCATCGACTGCTCGCCGGAGACCAGCTGGGTGGCGAGCGTCTGCGCGGTCGACTCGTACTTCTGCGCCTCCGCCTCGTCACCGCCGGCCCGGGCCCGGTCGGCCAGCACGAGCGCCTGGCGGGCCATGCCCTGGAGCTTCTCGACCTCGGACATCTGGCGGGACAGCTTCATCTCCAGCTGCCGCTGGTTGCCGATGACCGCCGCCGCCTGCTGGACGAGCGCCTGGTGCTGCCGCTGGGCGTCCTCGATGGCCTGCTGGATCTGGACCTTGGGGTCGGCGTACTCGTCGATCTTCGCGCCGAAGAGCGCCATCATGTAACGCCAGCCCTTGACGAACGGGTTCGCCATATCGCGGTATCCCCTCAATGTCGCTCAGTCTTCAGCGCCACCGACGCAGATCGCAGCTGCCGGCGATGGCACGAACACCATCGTGTCAGCTCGACGCCACCAGCGTCACGTGACCTCGGGGGGATCTCAGGGTGTCCCCCAGGCTTCGAGGCTACGCGCTGTACCGGCTCAGGGTCGATCCCGGATGCGAGCCGGGCGAGGAGGCGGGAACGAAACAGGCCGGGTCGCCCGTCAGGGCGACCCGGCCTGTGAGAAGAACCGGATCAGGCCGCGTAGACCACGTCTCGCTGCGGCTTGCGGGTGGCGTGCAGGGTCGCCTTGAGCGGCGAATCCTGGCGCACCGAGACGGACACGCCGCCGTCGGTCGCGACCTTGCGGACCGCGGTGTCGGCCGGCTTCTCGTCCACCGGCACCAGCACGCCCTCCATGTCCTCGGCGAGCGACATCGTGTCGCCGACCTCACGGAGCACCTCGGACAGGCGAGCGCCCAGCGCGTCACAGATGGCCGCGAGCAGCTCGCTGGACGCCTCTTTCTGACCGCGCTCGATCTCGGACAGATACCCCAGGCTGACGTTCGCGGCGGTTGACACCTCGCGCAGCGTGCGGTGCTGCCCCTGCCGGCGCGCCCGAAGTGCGTCGCCGATAACCCGGCGTAGCAGGACCATGGCACCTCCTCCTGCGGCGGGGCCACCGGCACACGCCGGAGGCTTCCCGCAACCGTACCCGGTGCGGGCCACGCCGACATCCCGCCCCGCCGAATTCCGGGACCACCCCGCGGCGAGACTCCGGTGCAACATCCGGCACCGCGGCAACATTCCCCAGCTCAAGGCTTGGCAGCCGCCTCGTCGAGCCGGTCGGCCAGCAGCTGTAGAACGCTCGTCACACTTTCGGACCGGATATCCGCGCGATTGCCCTCGAGTTTCAGCTCGCGCATGGTCGCCCCGTCCGGGCCGGCGACCGCGACATAGACCAGGCCCACCGGCTTGCCGTCCTGCGGCTCCGGCCCGGCGACGCCGGTGGTGGCCAGGCCCCAGTCGGCCTGGCAGCGCTGCCGGGCACCCTCGGCCAGGGCCAGGGCGACGTCCGGGTCGACCGGGCCGCGCTCGGCCAGCAGATCCTCCGGCACGCCGGCCAGCAGGTGCTTCAGCTCGGTCGCGTAGACCACCAGCCCGCCCCGGTAGACCGCGCTCACCCCCGGGATCTCGACGATCGTGGCGGCGACCAGCCCGCCGGTCAGCGACTCGGCGGTGGCCACGGTCTCGCGCCGGTCCACCAGCCGGTGCACCGCCGCGGCTGCCGTGACATCGGGGTTCGAAGAGCTCTCCACCGCTCGATTTTAGTGAGTGCGCGCGCCCCGCCGCAGGCGCAGCGCCTGGAACACGTAGTCCGCACCGGTGACCACGGTCACCACCAACGCCGCCCCCATCAGCACCACGCCCACCATGTCGGCCGGCGACGGCACCGGCCACAGGTACCACGCGATGGCGGCGATCTGGAGCACGGTCTTGAGCTTGCCGCCCCGGCTGGCCGGGATGATGCCGTAGCGGATGACCCAGAACCGCAGCGCGGTGACTCCCCACTCGCGGACCAGGACCACGATGGTCACCCACCAGGGCAGCCGGTCGTACGCGGAGAGCAGCACCAACGCCGTACCGGTCAGCGCCTTGTCCGCGATCGGGTCGGCGACCTTGCCGAACGAGGTCACCAGCGACCAGCGGCGGGCGATCCAGCCGTCCACGAAGTCGGTCGCCGAGGCGACGCAGAAGACCAGGCACGCCGCGATGCGCGGGCCGGTGCCGGTCAGGTCGGAGGCGACCACCAGCGCCAGGAAGACCGGCACCAGCACGATCCGGACCACGGTCAGGACGTTCGCCGGGTTGTACGGCGACACCACCCGGGGTGCCGGAACTCCGACCGGCTCTTCGGTCACCGGCCGGACACCGGCGCCGCGGAGATCATCTCGACCGGAACGGCGACCAGGTCGACGCCCTCGGTCGCGGTCACCCGGGCCCGCACCAGGTCGCCCGGGCGCAGCGCGGCCAGGTCGACACCCTGATCACCGGCGACCAGCGTGGTGGAGCCGTCCACCTCGGGGGCCTGGTGCTCGGCGCGGCCCTCGACCTCGCCCGCGTCCACCGTGTCGACCAGCACCTCGACCGTGGCGCCCAGACGCTCCTCGGCCCGCTGCGCGCACAGCTCGTCGGCCAGCGACACCAGACGGTCGTACCGCCGCTTGATGGTGTCCTCCTTGACCTTGCCGTCGAGCCCGGCCGCCTCGGTGCCGTCCTCGTCGCTGTAGTCGAAGACGCCGATCGCGTCCAGGCGCGCCTCGCTGAGGAAGCGGACCAGCTCGTCCACGTCGCGGCGGGTCTCGCCGGGGAAGCCGACGATGAAGTTGCTGCGCGCGCCCGCGGACGGCGCCAGCTTGCGGGCCGACGCGAGCAGCTCGAGGAACCGCTCGGTGGACCCGAACCGGCGCATCCGGCGCAGCACCGGCTCGCTGGAGTGCTGGAACGAGAGGTCGTAGTACGCCGCGACGCCGGGCGTGGTGGCGATCACCTCGACCAGGCCGGGACGCGTCTCGGCGGGCTGCAGATAGCTCGCCCGGACCCGCACGATGCCGTCCACCGCGGCGAGCTGCGGCAGCAGCTTCTCCAGCAGGCGGGGGTCGCCCAGGTCCTTACCGTACGAGGTGCTGTTCTCACTGACCAGCACCAGCTCGCGCACGCCCGACCTGGCCAGCCACTCGGCCTCGGCCAGCAGCTCCTGCGGGTCGCGGGAGACGAACGCCCCGCGGAACGCCGGGATGGCGCAGAACGAGCAGCGCCGGTCGCAGCCGCTGGCCAGCTTGAGGCTGGCGACCGGGCCGGAGTCGAGCCGGCGGCGCAACACCTGACGCAGGTGCGCCGGGGTGTGCTCGTCGACGGTCGCGTGACCGGGCACGACCACCTTCGCCGCCTGCCGCTGCACCGGGGTGATCGGCAGCAGCTCACGGCGGTCGCGCGGGGTGTGCGAGGCGAAGCTCTCCCCGGCCAGCACGCCGTCGAGCCGGCCGGCGATGTCGGTGTAGTCGTCGAAGCCGAGCACCGCGGACGCCTCGGGCAGGCTGTCGGCGAGCTCCTTGCCGTACCGCTCGGCCATGCAGCCGGCCGCGACCACCTTGGCGCCGGTGTCGGCGGCGGCGAGCAGCGTCTCGATCGAGTCCTGCTTCGCCTTCTCCACGAAGCCGCACGTGTTCACCAGCACGACGTCGGCGCCCTTCGCGTCGGTGCTGACCTCCCATCCGCCGGCATCCAGCCGGGCGGCGAGTTCCTCCGAGTCGACCTCGTTACGGGCACAACCGAGGGTGAGCAGGGCGACACGGCGGGGGGAAGGCGTTACCGACACCCGTAAAGGTTACCGGGCGTCCGGCGCCGGCCGATCCCCCGCACGGCTGTTTGACCGCCGGACACCTTCACCCCGTACCGTCCGGCGCCATGCCGAACGACCACAAATCCACCCGCCGTACGGAGTGGGTTCTCGTCGCCGCATTGATCGTTCTCGCGGTCCTGGCCCGCTGGGCCGGCTGGCGCGAGAAGACCAACGACATGAACATCTTCTTCCAGTGGTACCACCAGCTCCGGCAGGCCGGACGGCGGGACGGGATCGGCAGCGGGATCGGCAACTACAACGCCCCGTTCACCTATCTGCTGGCCGTGGTGGCGTCGCTGCCCGGACCACTGATCCTGAGGATGAAGGCGATCTTCGTCCTGGGCGACGTGGTGCTGGCGTTCTTCACCTACCGGCTGGCGGCGCTGCGGTGGCCGTCGAGCCGGGTCCCGATGGCGGCCGCGCTGATCGTGGTGCTGCTGCCGACCGTTGTGCTCAACGCCTCCTTCCTCGGCCAGATCGACGCGATGTGGGCGGCGCCCGCGGCCGGCGGCGTCTACTTCCTGCTGCGCGACAGGCCGTGGCACGCGGTGGCGCTGTGCGGCGTGGCCCTCGCGATCAAGCCGCAAGCGGTCTTCGTCCTCCCGCTCCTGCTGCTGCTCGTCCTGGCCGGGCGCATTCCCTGGCGTACGCTGCTCGCCGCTCCCGCGGCCTTCCTGGTGCTCGATCTGCCGGCCGTGATCGCCGGCCGCGACCCGATCGAGCTGCTCACCGTCTACGCCATGGACCGGCAGGCCCGGATCGTCACCGCGCTGACCTACGGAGCGCCGTCGGTCTGGACGTTCGTCCCGGCCGTGCACCGGGTGGAGGCGCTCCGCACGGTCGGGTTGATCCTGGCCGCCGCCGTGATCGTCGGGGTGATCTACGTGCTGCTCGTGCGGACACCGCAGTTCACCCATGAACGGATCGTGACCGCCGCCGCCCTGTTCGCGATCCTGGTGCCGTTCCTGCTCCCTGGCATGCACGAGCGGTACTTCTTCCTGGCCGACGTGCTCACCGTGGTGATGGCGGTCCACCGGCCGCGGCTGTGGTTCGTGCCGGTGCTGGTGCAGGCCTCGTCGCTGCTGTCCTACCTGCCGTATCTGTTCGGGAACAGCTCGCTGATGCTGCCCCGGACCGTCGCGGCCGCACTCATGCTCGCCGCGCTCCTGACGGTCGGCCGGACGTTGCTGTGCGACAGGGTCACCGCGAATCGGCCACTACCCCAGGGAGACGACAAGGTAATACATCTGGGCGACCAAACCTCGAACGAACCGTTAACGGGACGGTGATCATGGACACGCCCTACTACTCTCCCGGCTCGACCGCCGTGCGAGACGAAGGAGCCACCGACCCGTGGACGCGAAGACGAGACGCATTCCGCCGATCGCCCCCGAGGCGTTCCTGGCGATCGGGCTGGTGCTGCTCGCCGGCGCGGTGCGCTTTCTCGGGTTCGGCCTGGTCACCCACGACTACACGATCTACCTGAGGCCGTGGGGCGAATTCATCACGGCGCACGGCGGCGTGGGGGCGCTGAAATACGACTTCGCCAACTACAACGTGCCCTACCTGTACGCGCTGGTCGGCCTCACCTGGCTCGGTGAGCACACCGCGGCCGGCCTGCTCACCTGGATCAAACTGTTCTCCTGCCTGTTCGACGGCGTGCTCGCGTTCTACGCGTACAAGCTGGTCAGCCTTCGTCACCGGGGCTGGCGGATGCCACTGCTGGCCGGGCTGACCGTGCTGCTGCTGCCGACCGTCGTGCTGGACAGCGCGTACTGGGGACAGTGCGACTCGATCTACACCGCGTTCGCCCTGGCCGGGCTGTACCACCTGCTCCGCGGGCGGCCGTGGCTGGGCTGCGCGCTGGTCGGCGTCGCGTTCGCGGTGAAGCTCCAGGCGATCTTCGTCTTCCCGGCCCTGCTCGTGCTGCTGCTGGTCGGCCGCCTGCCCTGGCGGGCGCTGCTCGCCATCCCGGCGGTGTGCGTGCTGTTCTCGACGCCGGCCTGGCTGATCGGCCGCCCGGCCGGCGAGCTGCTGAAGATCTACGTGCAGCAGACCGGCGATTTCGACTACCTGGTGCTCAACGCGCCGACGGTCTGGTCGTTCGTGAGCCCGACGCAGCATCGGGACGAGCTTCGTACGGCCGGGGTGCTCTTCACCGGCATCGCGTTCCTGGTCCTGATCTTCGTGGTCCTGGCCCGGAGGATCGCGCTGACCGACCAGAAGATCATCGTCCTGGCCGCGACGTCGGCGATCATGGCGCCCTTCCTGCTGCCGTCGATGCACGAGCGGTACTTCTTCATGGCCGACGTGCTCTCCGTGGTGGCCGCCTTCTGGGTGCCGCGCCGGCTGTGGTTCGTTCCCGCGCTGCTGCAGTCCGCGTCGTTCCTCACCTACAGCAGCTACCTGTTCGTCCTGCAGAACCGGGTCGACCTGCGTCTGCTCACCGTGCTGGTGATCGCCGCGCTGCTGACCACGCTGGCCGAGCTGCTGCGCCGCGACCCGGCGCCCAAGCTGCCACGGCCTCGTACGCCCGGGGAGCCGGCAGCGCTCAGTCGGCCCGGAGAGAAGACAGAGCCTCTTCCAACTCGTCCGGCTTGACCAGCACGTCGCGCGCCTTCGAGCCCTCGGACGGTCCGACGATGCCGCGGGTCTCCATCAGGTCCATCAGGCGGCCCGCCTTGGCGAAGCCGACCCGCAGCTTGCGCTGCAGCATCGAGGTCGAGCCGAACTGACTGCTGACGACCAGCTCGATCGCCTGGATCAGCAGCTCCAGGTCCTCGCCGACCTCCTCGTCGATCTGCTTCTTCTTGCTCGGCGGCGCGTCGGTGACGCCCTCTTGGAACTCCGGCTCGCGCTGGTCCTTGCAGAACTTGACGACCGCGGCGATCTCTTTCTCATCGACCCAGGCGCCCTGGATGCGGGTCGGCTTCGAGGCGCCCATCGGCAGGAACAGGCCGTCGCCGCGACCCAGCAGCTTCTCCGCGCCGGGCTGGTCCAGGATCACCCGGCTGTCGGCCAGCGAGGAGGTCGCGAACGCCAGCCGGGACGGCACGTTGGCCTTGATCAGGCCGGTGACCACGTCGACCGACGGACGCTGGGTGGCCAGCACCAGGTGGATGCCGGCGGCCCGGGCCAGCTGGGTGATCCGGACGACCGAGTCCTCGACGTCGCGCGGCGCGACCATCATCAGGTCGGCGAGCTCGTCGACGATCACCAGCAGGTACGGGTACGGCTTCATCACCCGCTCGCTGCCGGGCGGCGCGGTGATCTCGCCGCTGCGCACCTTGCGGTTGAAGTCGTCGATGTGCCGTACGCCGTTGGCCGCGAGGTCGTCGTACCGCATGTCCATCTCGCGCACGACCCATTCCAGCGCGTCGGCGGCCTTCTTCGGGTTGGTGACGATCGGGGTGACGAGGTGCGGAATTCCCTCGTACGCCGTCATCTCCACCCGCTTCGGGTCGACGAGCAGCAGCCGGACCTCGTCCGGGGTGGCCCGGGTCAGCAACGACACCAGCAGGGAGTTGAGGCAGGAGCTCTTGCCCGCGCCGGTGGCGCCCGCGATCAGGATGTGCGGCATCTTGGCCAGGTTCGCGGTGACGAAACCGCCCTCGATGTCCTTGCCCAGCGCGACCAGCATCGGGTGGTGGTCGGCGGTGGCGGCCCGCGAGCGCAGCACGTCACCGAGCGACACGTTCTCCGGGTCGGTGTTCGGGATCTCCACGCCGACCGCGCTCTTGCCCGGGATCGGGCTCAGGATGCGCACGTCGGGCGACTTCACCGCGTACGCGATGTTGCGGGAGAGCTGGGTGATCCGCTCGACCTTCACGCCCGGCCCGACCTCGACCTCGTAGCGCGTGACCGTCGGGCCCCGGGTGAAACCGACCACCACCGCGTCCACGTTGAACTGCTCGAACACGCCGGTCAGGGCCGCCATGATCTCGTCGTTGGCGCGGCTGCGCGCCTTCGCCGGGGCGCCCTTGCCGAGCAGCGTGGGCGGCGGCAGGCGGTAGTCGCCGGGCACCGAGCCGATCTCCAGCTGCTCGGCCCGGGTGGGCAGCGGCGAGTGTTCCGGCGGATCCTGCGGCTTCTTGCGGCTGGCCGGCACCTTCGGCACCGCGATGGTGTCGTGCAGGATCAGGTCGTCCTCGTCGGCGACCGGCTCCGGCAGCGCCTCGTCCGCGTCCGGGCCGAGGCCGATGTCGGCGAGCGAGCCCTGCCGGCGGCGCGACGGGCGGCGGGTCTTGGCCGGCGTCTCGGCCGTGTCCTGCTCGTCACCCTCCGGCGGGGCGTCGGGCAGCGGCGCCCGGTCCGTCGAGCGGCCCAGCATGATGTCGGCCAGCAGCAGGATCCGCTCCGGGATCTTCGCGATCGGGGTGGCGGTGATCACCAGCACGCCGAAGAGCAGGAGCAGGACGAGCAGCGGCACGGCGACCCAGGCGGTGACCGCCCGTTCCAGCAGCGCGCCGACGCCGTACCCCAGCAGGCCGCCGGCCTTGTTCATGGCGACGTCGTCGGCGGGGCGCTGGCCGATGTGCAGCAGCGAGGCGGTGGCGACGATCAGCGCGGTCCAGCCGACCAGGGTGCGGCCGCGGTGTTCCGGATCGGCCGGCTTGCGCATCAGCCGGATCGCGCCGTAGAGCAGCAGCAACGGCAGGAAGACCGCGAGCCCGCCGAAGAACAGGCGCACCGAGTCGGCCAGCCAGGTGCCGACCGGGCCGGCGCTGCCCGCCCAGACCGCGACCGCGACCAGGATGGACAGGCCGAGCAGGAGCAGCCCGGCACCGTCGCGGCGGTGCTCGGGGTCGATGTCCTTGGCGGTGGCGGCCTGCCGCCCGACGCCACGGGCCACCCAGCCGACGCTGTGCGCGAGGCCCATCCAGAGCGCGCCCAGACCGCGGGCGGCGCCGGTGGCCAGCGCGGACCCCACACCGGGACGGGTGCGGGC
>NZ_CAKUCL010000063.1 GCF_934643405.1 uncultured Actinoplanes sp. | reverse complement strand
GGTACGCGGTGCGATACGGCGCCGCGCAGGCCCGCGCGGCCGCCGAGCCGTCACCCGAGAGGATCCGGGCCGCGGTCGGCACCGGGATCACCGGCATGCCGCCGTTGCAGGGCGCCCTCGCCGCCCAGGCCGGCGCTCCCGTCGCGGGCCTCGCGGTCGCGGCGGCCGCGCCGCTGGCGCGAAGACTCGCGAAGGTGGTGTCACCCACATGAACCACCTGCGGTTCGGATACGGGACCAACGGGTTCGGCAACCATCGGCTGCCCGAGGCGCTGCGCGTCATCGCCGACCTCGGCTACGACGGGGTCGCGCTGACCCTGGACACCAACCACCTCGACCCGTTCGGGCCGGACCTCGCCCGGCGCACCGCCGAGGTGGGTGCCGTGCTGGACCGGCTCGGCCTGGCCGTGGTGATCGAGACCGGCGCGCGGTTCCTGCTCGACCCGTGGCACAAGCACTCGCCCACGCTGATGCACGACGATCCGGGCCCCCGCCTGGAATACCTGCGCCGCGCCGTAGCCGTCGGCGCCGACCTGGGCGCCGAGGCCGTCTCGTTCTGGGCCGGCGTCGAACCGGCCGGCACACCGGACTCCTGGGACCGGCTCGTGGCCGGTTGCGCGCGGATGGTGGAGACCGCCACGTCGGCGAGCGTGACGCTGGGCTTCGAACCGGAACCCGGCATGCTGGTGCCGGATCTCGCCGCCTGGCACCGGCTCTACGCGGACCTCGGCCGGCCGCCCGGCTTCGGCCTGACCCTCGACATCGGACATTGTCGCTGCCTGGAACCGCTGCCGGTGCCGGACTGCGTGACCGAGGCCGGACCGTACCTGGTGAACGTGCAGATCGACGACATGCGGCGGGGCACCCACGAGCACCTCGAGTTCGGCACCGGGGAGATCGACTTCCCGCCGGTGCTGCGGGCCCTGGCCGCGACCGGCTACCGCGGCCTGGTCGCGGTCGAGCTGCCCCGGCACTCGCACGCCGCGCCCACCATCGCCGCCCGGTCGCTCGACTTCCTGCGAAAGGCCGCGCAATGACAACCCTGGAAGAACTCCGCACCGCGATGAGGGACGACCCTTGGCTCGCCGAGGCGCTGCCCCGGGCCGGCAAGGAACTGTCCACACTGTTCCCGGCGGCCGCCCGCAACTGCGGGCGGGAACCCCTCGACGAGGCCCCGAGCTGGACCGCCGACGAGGCCGCCCGCGCGCTGCTGCTCGCCGCCGCCCCGGCCGGTGAGCACGCCGACGTCTACCGGTACGGCGACGCGGACGAGAAACGGGCCGTGCTCAAGGCGCTGCCGCTGCTGCCGATCGGTGACGCCGGCGTGCCGCTGCTGCACGACGCCCTGCGCACCAACGACACCCGGCTGGTGGCCGCCGCCCTGGGGCCCTGTGCCCGGCACCTCGACGACGCGGCCTGGCGCCACGGCGTACTCAAGTGTGTGTTCATGGGTGTCCCGCTGGCCGCGGTGCACGGGCTGACCGAGCGCGCGGACGGCGAACTCGCCGCGATGCTCGCCGCGTTCGCGAAGGAGAGAACCGCCGCCGGACGCGACGTCCCGGCCGACGCCCTGGAACTGCTGGCCCGACTTCAGGAGGTCTGATGCGCATCTTCGACCCCCACATCCACATGACCTCGCGCACCACCGACGACTACGAGCGGATGGCCGCCGCCGGCGTGCGGGCGATCGTCGAGCCCGCCTTCTGGCTCGGCCAGCCGCGCACCGGCCCGGGTTCATTCACCGACTACTTCGACTCGCTGATCGGCTGGGAGCCGTTCCGGGCGAGCCAGTTCGGCATCCGGCACCACGCCACGATCGCGCTGAACCCCAAGGAGGCCAACGATCCGCGCTGCCGGCCCGTGCTCGACCTGCTGCCGCGCTACCTCGCGAAAGACGGCGTGGTCGCGGTCGGCGAGATCGGCTACGACTCGATGACCGCCGAGGAGGACTCGGCGTTCGCCGCCCAGCTGGCCCTCGCGATCGAGCACGACCTGCCGGCGCTGGTCCACACGCCGCACCGGGACAAGGCGCGCGGCACCGAACGCAGCATCGCGGTGATCGCCGAGTCCGGCATCGACCCGGGCCGGGTCGTGCTCGACCATCTCAACGAGGTGACCGTCGCGCCGGCTCTGGACGCCGGGGTGTGGGCCGGGTTCTCCATCTACCCGGACACGAAGATGTCGCCGCCGCGGATGGTGGAGATTCTGCGCCGGTACGGGCTGGATCGCGTCCTGGTGAACTCGGCCGCCGACTGGGGCCGCTCGGACCCGTTGCTGACATTGCGCACCGCGGAGGCCATGCTCGCCGGCGGCTTCGGCGAGGACGACGTGGACCGGGTGTTCTGGCGCAACCCGGTCGAGTTCTACGGCCAGTCGAAGCGGTTGAACCTGGACGGCCCGGACGGCGGACCGCCCACGTTCGCGGGCAACTCGATCCTGCGGGGAGGCAGCTGATGCATCTGAGCTACTGCACCAACGTGCACCCGGCCGAGGACCTCGCCGGCATCGTCGCGCAGCTCGACACGTACGCGGTGGAGATCCGCCGTCGTCTCGACGCCGACGTGCTCGGCCTCGGGCTGTGGCTGGCGGCGCCGGTGGCCGCGGAGCTCGCCGCCGATCGCGGGGCGCGCCTGCGGTTCAAGGGCGAGCTGGACGCGCGGGGCCTGGAGGTGGTGACCCTCAACGGCTTCCCGTACCAGGCGTTCCAGGCGCCGGTGGTGAAGCACGCCGTCTACCACCCGGACTGGACCACGCCGGAACGTCTCGGATACACCCTCGACCTGGCCCACATCCTGGCCGATCTGCTGCCCGGCGACGCCGAGCGCGGATCGATCTCGACACTGCCGCTGGCCTGGCGTACGCCGTGGACCGCGACCATGGCCGAGGCCGCCTACCGCAATCTCGACGAGCTCGCCAAGGAGCTGGGCGGGCTGGACCGGACGATCCGGGTCGGCTTCGAACCGGAGCCGGGCTGCATCGTCGAGAACACCACCCAGGCGGTCGCCCACCTCGCCCGGGTGGACACGTCGGTGCTGGGCGTCTGCCTCGACCTGGCCCACCTGGCGTGCGCCTGGGAGGAGCCGGCCGCGGCCGTCGGGCGGCTGACCGAGGCCGGCATCCCGATCGTGAAGGTGCAGGTCTCCGCCGCGCTCGAAGCGCCCGCCGGGGCCGGGGAGGCGCTGCGGCCGTACGTGGAGCGGCGTTTCCTGCATCAGACGCGCACCTCGGCCGGGGCGGTGGCCGACGACCTCGACGAAGCCCTGGACGGCCGGCTGCCGGGCGCCTGGCGGGTGCACTACCACGTGCCGTTGCACGCCGCACCGGCCGAGCCGCTCACCTCGACCGTGCCGGTGCTGCGCGACGCCGTACGGGCGATCGGCACGTCGTGCGATCACTTCGACGTCGAGACCTACACGTGGGGGGTGCTGCCGATGGATCAGCGTCCGGCCGACGACGCCGGGCTGGCCGCCGGGATCGCGGCCGAGCTGGCCTTCGCGAAAAGCCTGCTGGAGGAGGCCCGATGAGCGCGCCGCTGGTGGTTCTCGACGTGGTCGGACTGACCCCGCGGATGCTCGCGCACATGCCGAACCTGCGCGCGGTGGCCGGCCGCGGCTTCCAGGCGCCGCTGACGACCGTGCTGCCCGCGGTCACCTGCTCGGTGCAGTCGACGTTCCTGACCGGCGAGACCCCGGCCGGGCACGGCGTGGTGGGCAACGGCTGGTACTTCCGCGAACTGGGCGAGGTGCTGCTGTGGCGGCAGCACAACACGCTGGTCGGCGGCGAGAAACTGTGGGAGGCGGCCCGGCGGCGCAAGCCCGGCTTCACGGTGGCCAACGTCTGCTGGTGGTACGCCATGGGCGCGGACGTGGACTGGACGGTGACGCCGCGGCCGATCTACTACGCGGACGGGCGCAAGGAACCGGACTGCTACACGTACCCGCCGGGCCTGCACGACGAGCTCACCGCCGAGCTGGGTGACTTCCCGCTGTTCACCTACTGGGGGCCGGGCGCCGGGATGCCGTCGTCGCGCTGGATCTGCCGGGCCGCGCGGCAGATCATGGCCACCCACCACCCCGATCTGACCCTCGTCTACGTCCCGCATCTCGACTACGACCTGCAACGGTTCGGGCCGGACCATCCCCGGGCGGCCGTCGCGGCCGCCGAGCTGGACGAGGTGCTCACCCCGCTGCTGGACGCGGCCGGCGTGCGCGGCGCGACCATCGTGGCGCTCTCCGAGTACGGCATCACGCCGGTCTCCCGGCCGGTCGACATCAACCGGGTGCTGCGCGCCGAGGGGCTGCTGGAGGTGTACACCCAGGACGGCATGGAATACCTGGATCCGTGGACGTCGCGCGCGTTCGCCGTCGCCGACCACCAGGTGGCCCACGTCTACGTCCGCGACCCGGGCGACGTCGCGGCGGTCGCGAAGGTCTGCGCGGCGGTCGGCGGTGTCGACCTGGTCCTGGACGACGCGGGCAAGGCCGCCCACGGGCTCGACCATCCGCGCTCGGGCGAACTCGTGCTGGTCGCCGGCCCGGACGCCTGGTTCACCTACTACTACTGGCTGGACGACGCGCGGGCGCCGGACTTCGCGCGGCTCGTGGAGATCCACCGCAAGCCGGGCTACGACCCGGCCGAGCTGTTCTTCGACCCGGCGGCACCCGTCGGGGCCAAGCGCCGGGCGGCCGTCGCGCTCGCCCGCAAGAAGCTGGGCATGCGGTATCTCATGAGCGTGGTCGGCCTGGACGCGGGCGCGCGGGCGGTCCGCGGGTCGCACGGCCGGCTGCCCTCCGATCCGGCCGACGCGCCGATGCTGTTGTGTTCCGACCCCTCGGCCGCCCGGCCGGGGATCGCCGCCACCGAGGTGAAGGACTTCCTGCTCGGCCTGGCCTCATGAGCGGCGAGCTGAGGGAACGGTTCGACGCCGCGCTCGCCGCGTTCATCGACCGGCAGGATCCCCAGTGGCCGGACGGGTCGCCGCGCGGCGTCACCAACACGTTGCGGCGTTTCGTGCTGGCCGGCGGTAAGCGGCTGCGGCCCACGTTCTGCTACTGGGGGTGGCGGGCCGCCGGCGGCCAGGACGCCGACGAGGTGATCACCGCGGCGGCCTCGCTGGAACTGTTCCACGCGTTCGCGCTGATCCACGACGACATCATCGACGGCAGCGACCGGCGGCGCGGCCAGCCGTCCATGCATCAGCTCTTCGCCGACCTGCACGCCCGGTCGGCGTGGCGCGGCGACCATCGCGCGTTCGGCCGGTCCACCGCGCTGCTCTGCGGTGACCTGTGCGCGGCCTGGGCGGAGCAGATGTTCCACGAGTGCGGGCTCTCGCCGGGGCGCATCCATCAGGCGTACGGCGTGTTCGCGCAGATGCGCACCGAGGTGATCGCCGGCCAGTACCTGGACCTCGTGTCCGGCGTGGGCGACGGCTCGGTGGCCAGCGCGCTGACCGTGATCCGGATGAAGGCGGCCCGGTACACGGTGACCCGGCCGCTGCAGATCGGCGCCAAGCTGGCCGGCGGGCAGGCCGCGCTGTGCCGGGCGTTCACCGCGTTCGGCGACCCGCTCGGCGACGCGTTCCAGCTGCGCGACGACGTGCTCGGCGTCTTCGGCGACCCGACGGTGACCGGCAAGTCGGTGCTGGACGATCTGCGCGAGGGCAAACCCACGGTGATGATGGCGCTGGCCCGCGGCGCCGCCGGCCGCGCCCAGTCGGCCCGGCTGGCCACCCTGTTCGGCAACCCGGACCTGGACGCCGACGGCGCCGAGGAGCTGCGCGGCATCATCGTGGCGACCCGGGCGCTGGAGAAGATCGAGCAGATGATCCGGGTGCGGGCGGACGCCGCGCTGGCCGCGCTGGCCGAGGCCCCGCTCCCGGAGACGGTCCGCAAGGAGCTGACCGCGCTGGCCGGGGCCGCGGTGGAACGGCACCGTTGATCGTCGACGGTGCCCGCCACCGCGCCGCCCCGGGATCACCGTCAGCGATCGTCTCCGGGCGTGACGTCGGCCACCACGCACGCCACGTTGTCCGGGGCGCCGGCCGCGCGGGCCAGCCCGATCAGCCGATCCACGGCCGCGGCGGGGTCGGACTCCTCGGTCAGGGTGGTCCGCAGCGCGGCGTGGTCCACCACGGTGTAGAGGCCGTCCGAGCAGAGCAGGTAGCGGTCGCCGGCCGCGGCGGTACGCACGGCCAGGTCGGCCTCGACCTCACCGCTCGCGCCCAGGGCCCGCACCAGCAGGGCGCGCTGCGGATGCGACTCGGCCTCGGCGGGGGAGAGCAGGCCGGCCTCGACCTGCGCCCGCACCCACGTGTGGTCCTGGGTCAGCAGGGTCAGCTTGTCGTCACGCAGCAGGTACGCGCGGGTGTCGCCGACGTGGACCAGGGTCAGCCGGGAGTCGTGCGGGACCAGGGCGGTCACCGTGGAGCACGGCTGCTCCTCGCCGGTCGCCGAGGCGCGGATCACGCGGTCGGCCTCGGCCAGCGCGCCCAGCAGGGCGTCGGTCGCGGCCGACGCCGACGACCGCAGCGCGTCGACCGCTGTCCGGGCGGCCGCGGCCCCACCCGTACCGCCGCCCCCGTCGGCCACGGCGAGCAGCTGCTCCCCGCCGTACGCGAAATCCTGGTTCTCCCGGCGCACCGCGCCGATGTCCGTCGCCGCAGCAGCTCGCACTCGCATGTGATGAATACCTCCGGTGAGATCCGCGACGAGGTGGGTGGCCAACCGGGCGCGTTCCGCCGTCTCCGCGGTGACCTGCTGCCAGTACGCCGTGACGGCCGCTGCCGCCTGCTCCGGCGGCAGCGCCGACACCGTCCGGATCTCGGCCAGCGGCATGCCGAGCCGGCGCAGCTGCGCGATCAGCCGGGCCTGCTCCAGCTGGGCCGGGTCGTACATCCGGTAGCCGGAATCGGGGTCGACGGCGGCCGGCGGCAGCAGCCCCAGCTGGTCGTACAGGCGCAACGCCTTCGGCGTGAGCCGGGCCGCGCGGGCGAACGAACCGATGGTCAGCAACTCCACCTCCCCATCCTCGGCGAGACCGGTCGTCCCGCCGCCAGGACATTGGGACTTTCCCCTGGGGCAAGGTCAAGCCCTGCCGATGCCGGTTCTGCGGCGTAGCCTCGGCACTGCTGCGAAGAACCGGATGAAGGCAGGGGGATGACGGTGAGCGAACGACAGGCTGAGGCCGCGGGCACCATCGATGTCGGCGGCGACCTGACGGTCAATCGCCTCGGGTTCGGGGCCATGCGGATCACCGGCGACGGGATCTGGGGCGAGCCGAGGGACCGCGACGAGGCCAAGGCGGTGCTGCGGCGCGCGGTCGAGATGGGGGTCAACTTCATCGACACCGCCGACTCGTACGGGCCGGATGTGAGCGAGATCCTGATCGCCGAGGCGCTGTACCCGTACCCGGACGATCTGGTGATCGCCACGAAGGGCGGCCTGCTGCGTCCGGGGCCGAACCAGGCGTGGCCGGCCGACGGGCGTCCCGAGCATTTGAAGGAGGTTCTCGAGGGCAGTCTGCGCAAGCTGCGGCTCGAGCAGATCCCGCTGTACCAGTTCCACCGGCCCGACCCGAACGTCCCGCTCGAGGACTCGATCGGCGCGCTGGTGGAGCTCAAGGAGCAGGGCAAGATCCGCCACATCGGCGTCTCGAACTTCTCCGAGGAGCAGCTGCGGGTCGCCCAGCGGCTGACCCCGATCGTGTCGATCCAGAACCGGTACAACATCGACGACCGCAGTTCGGAGTCCCTCGTGGACCTCTGCGAGCAGGAGCAGATGGTGTTCCTGCCGTGGGCGCCCATCCAGGACCTCGACGGCAACGCCGCGATCCAGGACCTGGCCAAGAAGTACGAGGCCACGCCGTACCAGATCGTGCTGGCCTGGCTGCTGGCGCGCTCGCCGAACATGCTGCCGATCCCCGGTACGGGCTCGGTGCGCCACCTCGAGGAGAACGTGAACGCCGCGGGCATCAAGCTGACCCCCGCCGAGGTGGCGGCGGTGACCGGCTAGCTCTCACAGATCCAGGACGACCTCGCCGGCCGGGTGCGAGCAGCAGATCAGCACCTCGCCCTCGGCCGGCATCTCCAACGGCTCCGGCGCGTACGCGACCTGGCCGCTGAGCACCGGCGTGACGCAGTTGTGGCAGACGCCCGTGCGGCAGGACCAGCGGGTCGGCACGTCGCACGCCTCGGCCAGCTCGAGCAGCGACGCCTCGCTGTCGCGCCAGCGCACGCTCAGGCCGCTGCGGGAGAAGGTGACGAGGGGTCCGGTGCCGGCCGCGCCGTCCGGCGGGTGGGGTGAGACGACCGTGGCCCCGGTGACGCCGGGGTTCAGCCGCTCGCGTCCGCCGAAGAGCTCGGTGTGGACGCGGGTCCGGTCGATGCCGAGGCGGGCGAGGGCGTCACCGACGTCGCTCATGAATTTCTCCGGACCGCACACGTACGCCGTGGCGTCGCGCGGCAGTCCGAGGTCGATGAGATGCTCGGCCGTCAGCCGGCGCGTCCCGCTGAGGAAGATCTCCTCGTGCGCGTGCGGCAGGGTGGTGAGCAGCCGGTGCGCCTCGGCGGCGAAGGCCTGCTGCTGGGCGTCGTGCGCGGCCTGCAGCCACCAGACCTCGCGGTCGGTGCGGTCGGCGGCGAGCCGGTAGAGCATGGCCAGCACCGGGGTGACGCCCACACCGGCCGACACCAGCAGGACCGGGCCGGCGCCGTCGCGGAGCACGAAGTCGCCGCGCGGTGCCGCCACGTCGAGCACGTCGCCGGTGGCGAGCTTGGCGTGCAGGTAACTGCTGACCAGCCCGTCGCGTTTCACGCTGATCCGGTACGTGTCCTCGCCCGGAGCGGACGACAGGGAGTAGCTGCGGACCGGGGCCGGGTCGGCCGCGCCCGCCACCCGGACGGTCAGGTATTGACCGGGCAGGGCGGGCGGCAACCGGCTGCCGTCGGCCGTCCCGAGCCGTACCGAGATGATCGTCGAGCTCTCCCGGTGGATTTCGGTGACTCGCAGCGGGCGGAAGCCCGTCCAGCCCGGCTCGACCCCGGCGGCCGGCGCCCCGCCGCCGGCCAGCAGCTCGTGGAACGACTGCTGCCAGCCCGGGCTCAGCGCCGGGATGTCCACCGCGTCGCGCAGCCGCTTCTCGTCGCGGCCCGGCAGGTACAGCAGCGCGTCGATCTCGGCGATGGTGATCGCGTGCGGCCCGGTCCGGGTGCGGACGATCTCGTCGCCCGCCTGGACCCGGCCCTCGGTGATGACGCGCAGGTAGAAGCCGGGCCGGTGGTGCGCGACCAGCATCGCGGGCATGGCCGGCGCGTTCATCCGGATGCCGACCCGGTAGCAGGTCACCCGCGGCTGGGTGACCTCGAACTCGGCCTCGCCGATGCGGTACCGGTCGCCGACGCACACCTGGTCGTCCGGCAGCCCCTCGACGGTGAAGTTCTCGCCGAACTCGCCGAACTCGTAGGTGTCGCGGTGGAGGACGTCGCGCCAGTACTCGAGGGACTCGCGCTGGTAGACCAGCACCGCGCGCATCTCGCCGCCGTGCCCCGCCAGGTCGCCCTGCCCGTCCCCGTCGATGTTGAGCCGGCGCACCATCCGCGGCCCCTCGACCGGCGCCTTCCAGACCCCGGTGCGGACCGTGCGCCCCTGCCAGGTGACGTCCTTGGGCATCCCGACGTTGACCGAGAGAAGCCTAGCCATGACGTACAGCCTGCTCCGAGTCCGGCCCGAGATCCACCTGCGGCCCGCCGCGAGTCCCGGGCGACGTTAGGATTCTCAGCCACCGCCCGCGGGACCGGCCGCGTCGCGGCGGAAGATTTTCCCGCGGCCCTGTCGATCCGCGGGCCGCCCGTTCGACCTGGGGGTGCGAGGGCCGAGAGGCGGCCGCGCCGGGTGAGGAGAACGCGATGCCGAAGTACATGCTGATCATGCGAGGCACCGACGAGTCGAACGCGGCCATGATGGCCGGCATCGACGAGATGATGGCCACGACCCGCCGGTTCATCGAGGAGATGATGACGGCCGGTGTCCTCCTCGAGGCCGAGGGGCTGGACGATCCGGGCCGCAGCGTCGTGGTCGACTTCAGCGGCGAGGTCCCGGTGGTCACCGACGGGCCGTACGGGGAGACCAGGGAACTGTTCGGGGGCTATTTCCTGGTCGATGTCGCCTCGGCGGAGGAGGCGGTCGAGTGGGCCAGACGGGTCCCCGCGGTCCGCGGCTCCAAGATCGAGGTGCGCCGGGTGGTCGGCGAGGACGAGTTGCCGCAGGGCCTCGAGCGGAACGCGACGGAATCGGCCGGGCGCGAGAGCAACGGCCGGATCTGATGGGTGCGGCCGACGTCGAGGCCGTCTGGCGGATCGAGTCGGCGCGGATCGTCGCCGCGCTGACCCGCCTCACCGGCGATTTCGGTCTGGCCGAGGACGCCGCCCAGGAGGCGGTGGCCGAGGCGCTGGTCTCGTGGCGGCTCACCTCGCCGGGCAATCCGGCCGGCTGGCTGATGGCCACGGCCCGGCGGCGGGCGATCGACGCGATCCGCCGCCGGGCCGCTCTGCGGGACCGGTACGCGCTGCTGGCGGCCGAGCCGGCGGTCGAGGAGGAGGCCGACCCCGACCGGATCGACGACGACGTCCTGGCGCTGATGTTCGTCAGCTGCCACCCGGTGCTCTCGCCGGAGGCGCGGGTGGCGCTGACCCTGCGCGTGGTCGGCGGCCTGACCAGCGAGGAGATCGCCCGCGCGTTCCTCGTGCCGGTGCCGACCGTGCAGGCCCGCATCACCCGGGGCAAGAAGACGATCGCCGCGGCCGGGGTGCCGTTCGAACTGCCGGCGGCCGGCGAGCGGCGGGAACGGCTGGGCGGCGTGCTCAGCGTCCTTTATGTGATCTTCACGGAGGGGTCGACGGCCACGTCGGGCGACCGGCTGCTGCGCCCCGGCCTCGCGTACGAGGCGATCCGGCTGGCCCGCACCCTGGCCGCGCTGCTGCCGGACGAGCCCGAGGTGCACGGCCTGCTCGCGTTGTGCGAGCTGACGGCCGCGCGGTTCCCGGCCCGGACCGGCCCGGACGGTTCGCCGGTCCTGCTCGCCGACCAGGACCGGCGGCGGTGGGACGTCCCGGCGATCCGCCGGGGGCTGACCGCGCTGGCCAGGGCATCCGCGAGCGGCCTCGGCCCCTACGGTCTGCAGGCCGCGATCGCCGCCGTCCACGCGTCCGCGCCGTGCGCCGGCGCGACCGACTGGGACCGGATCGTGGTGCTCTACGAGGCGCTGGGCCGGGTCGCGCCGTCGCCGGTGGTCGAGCTCAACCGGGCCGTCGCCGTGGCCATGGCATCGGGACCGGCGCAGGCCCTGGTCCTGGTGGACGAGCTGGTCGCCGCGGACCGGATGCCGGGTTCGCATCTGGTCCCGACCGTGCGCGGTGAGCTGCTGGCGCGGCTCGGCCGGCGACCGGAGGCGCGCGCCGAGCTGGAGCTGGCCGCCCGGCTGTGCGCCAACGAGCGGGAACGATCGGTGTTGCTGCGCAAGGCGGCCGCGCTGGGCTGACGCCGGCCGGGGAGAGCGTCAGGTGTCGGCCTCGAGGGCGAACGTGTTGCCGTCCGGGTCCTGGAACCACGCGATGCGGCCGCCGCCGGCCCGTGCGGTGATTCCCCTGGCGTCGTGTTCCATCCCCTCGTAGCGGACGAAGCCGACGCCGGCCGAGGTCAGCTCGTCGACGATCCGGTCGAGGTCGTCGACGTACCAGGTCGCCAGGGTTGCCGGGGTCTTGCCGGCGGTGGCCGACTGGTACACGTTCAGCGCCGGGCCACCGCCGGAACCGTACACACGGCTGCCGTCCGCGATGCTCGCGCTGGGCCCGGTCGCCAGCCGCTCCAGTCCGAGCTTGCCCTCGTAGAACGCGACGGCGCGGCCGATGTCGGACACGGCGATCGACGTTCTGACGGGGAATCCGCTCAACGGCATGAACCACTCTGGCACACGCCGCGGTCCGCCCGAGAGCCCCGTCACGATGGCTTGGCTGACGCCGCGCCGCACCGTGCTGCTGGTGGGCCTGGTCGTGTTCGTGCTCGGCACCGCCGGTTCGGCCCTGCTGCCGTCGTACGCGGCGGTGCTGGTCAGCCGGGTGGTGGCGGGCGCCGGCGGCGGCATGATCGTGCCGACCGCGGGGGGGCATCGGCGCGGGTCTCGTGCCGGAGAAGCTGCGCGGCCGTCGTCCTGGCCGGCCTCACCGCCGCCACGGCGCTGGGCGCACCGATCGGTACCGCCGTGGCCGCCGTCGCCGACTGGCGCGTCACCCTGGTCGCGGTCGCCGTCCTCGGCCTGATCGCCCTGGCCGGGGTCGCGGCCGGGATGCCGAAGATGCCCGGACTGCCCGCCGCCGGCCTGCGCACCCGGCTCGCCCCGATCGGCGACCGGCGCGTCGCCACCATGCTGGCCACGACCCTCGCCGACCGTTTCGGCAGCCACCGCCTCGCGCTGATCGCGATCGGCCTGGTCATCGTCGACTTCGTCCTCCGGGGCGATCGGCGCCGCGGTGATCTCGTCGGCGGGCGCGCCCTGGCTCGGCGCGGCCGGCGTGGTGTTCCTGCTCGCCGCCCTGGCGACGGCGACGCCGTCGTTCCGCCGCGCGCCCGGGCCGGCCCGCGAGCCGGCCGCGGTGACCGGTTAGACCGCGCCCGGTGGGGTAGGCGCGCGTCCGCACCGGCGGGCGCGCGCCCGCGCCGGGTAGGTTCGGCCCGAAGGAGGCACCGATGGCGCAACGATCCGGACTGGGAGCGGCCCCGCACGGCCTCGTGCTGGTCCAGTCCCTGATCAACACGAGCATCATCAAGCGCGCCGGCGACCCGGACGCGGACCGGCTGTCCGGCCTGCCCGTGGCCAGGGCGTGGCTCGGCGAGGCTCTCGCCGCCTGGGCCACGGCGACCGGGCGTCCGGCCCCGCCGATCACCCTCGGTGAGCACGATCTGGTGCCGCTGCGCGAGCTGCGGGAGACGCTGCGGACGTCGCTGCGCGCCGAGGCCCCCAACGCCCCGGGCGAGTTCCCGCCGATCCCGGCGGTACGGCCGGAGGCCGCCGTCCGGCTGACCATCGAGCCGGGCGGTGTCCGTTACGACCCGGCCGGAACCGGCGTCCAGGCGGTGACCGGCCTGGTCGCGGTCGAGCTGCTGCTCGCCCAGGCCACCGGCGCGGCCGGCCGCCTCAAGACCTGCGCGTCGCCGACCTGCGGGGTCGCCTTCTACGACGCCTCGCCGAACCGGGCCCGCGTCTGGCACGACACGAAGGTGTGCGGCTTCCCGGCGAATTTGCGCGCGTCCCGCTTCCGGAAGGCCGCGGGGCCGGAAAACCGGCGATGATCGGGGCATGAGCCTCGAAGCGGACCACACGACCACGAAGATCCTGCTGTCCGAGTCGGAGATGCCGCGCCGCTGGTACAACATCGTGCCCGACCTGCCCGCGCCGCCCCCGCCGGTGCTGCACCCCGGGACGCTGCGGCCGGTCGGCCCGGACGACCTCGCCCCGCTGTTCCCGGCGGCGCTCATCGAGCAGGAGGTCACCACCGAGCGGTACGTCGACATCCCCGAGGACGTGCTCGACGTCTACCGGCTGTGGCGGCCGTCCCCGCTGTACCGGGCACACCGGCTGGAGAAGATCCTCGGCACCCCGGCGAGGATCTATTACAAGTACGAGGGTGTGTCGCCGGCCGGGTCACACAAGCCGAACACCGCGGTGCCGCAGGCCTACTACAACGCGGCGGCCGGGGTGCGGCGGCTCACCACCGAGACCGGCGCCGGCCAGTGGGGGACGGCTCTCGCGTTCGCCTGCGCCCAGTTCGGACTGGCGTGCGAGATCTGGCAGGTGCGGGCGTCGTACGACCAGAAGCCGTACCGGAAGATGATGATCGAGACCTTCGGCGGCACCATCCACCCGTCGCCGTCCGAGCTCACCGACGCCGGCCGCAAGGTGCTGGCCGCCGACCCGGGCTCGCCGGGCTCGCTCGGCATCGCGATCAGTGAGGCGGTCGAGGTGGCCGCGCAGCACCCGGGCACGAACTACGCGCTGGGCAGCGTCCTCAACCACGTGCTGCTGCACCAGACGGTGATCGGCGAGGAGGCCCTGGCCCAGCTGGCCAAGGTGGACGCCGTACCGGACGTGATCGTCGGCTGCACCGGCGGTGGCTCGAACTTCGCCGGGCTGGCGTTCCCGTTCCTGCGCGAGAAGATGGCCGGCCGGATGTCGCCGGTGATCCGCGCGGTGGAGCCGGCGTCGTGCCCGTCGCTGACGAAGGGCGTGTACGCGTACGACTTCGGCGACACCGCCGGAATGACGCCGCTGATGAAGATGCACACGCTCGGCCACGACTTCATCCCCGACCCGATCCACGCCGGCGGCCTGCGCTACCACGGCATGTCGCCGCTCATCTCGCACGTGTACGAGCTGGGCCTGATCGAGGCGGTGGCGAAGACGCAGCGGGAGTGCTTCGAGGCGGGTGTGCAGTTCGCGCGGGCCGAGGGCATCATCCCGGCGCCGGAGCCGACCCACGCGCTGGCGGCGTGCGTCGAGGAGGCGTTGCGCTGCAAGGAGACCGGCGAGGAGAAGGTGATCCTGACGGCGCTCTGCGGGCACGGGCACCTGGACCTGGCGGCGTACGGGCGGTTCCTGGCCGGCGAGATGGAGGACCACGAGCTGTCCGGCGAGGCGATCGCGGCGGCGATGGCGTCCCTGCCACAGGTCCCCGCCTGACCCTCCCCGGCATCGACGTGTGACGATACTGTGAGCGGATGCGAAACGCTCTACGGTTGTTCGCCGCCTGCGTGATAAGTGTCTCGGCCGGCGCGGTGGTCTCCACCGCGCCGGCCGCGGCCACGCCGGGCGGGACCCGGCCGGTCTACGACTACGCGTCCGCCATCCGGGAAGAGGTCTGGGTGCAGACCCCGGTGGACAGCGACACCGACGGCCGGCCCGACCGGGTCGCCGTGCGGATCATCCGGCCCGCCACCGCCACGCGCGTGCCGGTCATCTTCCAGGCCAGCCCGTACTACGCGGGCCTCAACGACGTGCCCAACCACGACGACATCGACCGGGGCGGCGACGCGACGCGCCGGGCGCTCAGCAGCAATCGGGCCATCACGTTCTCCGGCTATCTCGACAACTACTTCGTGCCGCGCGGCTACGCGGTCGTGTTCGCGGACAGCCTCGGCACCGGCGGCTCGGACGGCTGCCCCACCTCGGGCGGGCGCAACGAGACGCTGGGCATGAAGGCGGTCGTCGACTGGCTCAACGGGCGAGCGGCCGGGTTCGACGCGTCCGGCGCCCCGGTGCGGGCCGGCTGGTCCACCGGGCGCACCGGGATGATCGGGGTGTCCTACAACGGGACGCTGCCGAACGCGGTGGCGGCCACCGGCGTCCGCGGTCTGGAGACGATCGTGCCGATCGCCGCGATCTCCAGCTGGTACGACTACTACCGCGCGAACGGCGGGGTGGTGGCACCGGGCGGCTTCCAGGGCGAGGACACCGACGTCCTGGCGAAGGCGGTGCTGACCCGGGCGAACCCGGAGGTCTGCGCGGACGTGACGGCCCGGCTCGAACGCGAGCAGGACCGGGTCACCGGGGACTACAACGCCTACTGGGCCGAGCGGGACTACCTGCGCGACGTGGACAAGGTGCGGGCCAGCGTCTTCCTGGTGCACGGCCTGCACGACGACAACGTGCGCACGCAGCAGGCCGGCCAGTGGTGGCAGGCGCTCGCGCAACGGCACGTGCCGCGCAAGATCTGGCTACATCAGGGCGAGCACGCGGACCCCTTCAACGTACGGCGGGAGCAGTGGCTCGCCACGCTGGAGCGCTGGTTCCAGTACTGGCTGTACAAGGTGGACAACGGCATCATGCGCGAGCCGATGGCGGACGTGGAGGTGGCGCCGAACCAGTGGCGGACGGCCCGCACGTGGCCGGTTCCGGGCACGCGGCCGGTCTCCGTGGCGCTCGGCTCGGGCACATTCGTCGACGACCCCTCCCGTACGGCGCAGGACCTCGCCGCCGATGAGACGGCAGCCGACCCGAACCGTTTCCTGCGGCTGACGGCGCCGCTGGCCCGCGACACCCGGCTGTCCGGGACGGCGTCGGTCACGGTCCGGGCCGGCCTCACCGGGCAGTCGCCGTATCTGACGGCGCTGCTGGTCGACTACGGCACGGCGGTGCGCTATGCGGGCACGCGCACCCTGCCCGCCCAGGACTGCGTCGGGCCGGGGATCGAGGGTGACCCGGGGTGCTTCAACCGGCGCGAATATGTGGTGGCGGAAACGCCGTACGAAATCGTCAGCCGGGGCTGGCTGGACGTGCGCAACCGGTTGTCGCCGGCCCGCACGACGCCGATCGTGGCGGGGCGGACGTACACCTTCCGGTGGAACCTGCAGCCCAGCGACCACGTGTTCGCGGCGGGCCACCGCATCGGGATAGTCCTCATCTCCACCGAGCGCGACCATACTTTGCGCTACCCGGCAGGCACGGTCGTCCGCATCGACGCGCCGGGCAGCAAGGTGGTGATCCCGTTGGGTTGAGCCCGCGAATGACGTGCCGGATTCGCCGGTCAGGGGAGCAGGCCGGGTGATGGGGCGATGCCCTGGAGCTGACCACCGGCGTCCGTGGCTGGCGCCTTGCCTTGACGGTGGTCTCGGGAAGCAGCTCGGTCCTTCCCGAGACCACGTCAATAGACGTGTACGTCAGATTCGCCGGGTGAGGAACTGCGGCTGCGGGAGCGAACACTGAGTTGTTTGAGCCATCGATCCGTGCCGTCGTAGCGGGCGGTGAACCCTTCCCGGGCATGCACCCCTCGGCGGTTGTCCAGAACGAGCAGGTCGCCCGGGCCGAGCACCACGGACTCGGCAATCTCCTCGATGGCCTCGCGCAGCGCACACAGTGCGGCGTTGGCTCTGGCGCTGTGCAGGCCGGCAGGCATGTACGGAAAGTCCACCGAGATCGTGACGTCGTCGTGCCCCTCGAGAACGGCAATTCTTCGCGGCTGCGACGCCATGGTTGTGATCGTGGAGAATGGTGTGCTCCCGTTGTTCCGGGCCCCAGCCATCGCCGCATTGTAGGCTTCCGAGTGCGATTCGTCCGGGATGATCACAAATTGCGGGCGGCGCAGCTCGTCGATGACGTCTGGAGACAACTTCAGATCCGACGCGAACGCGTAACGCGTGGCTACCTTCTGATCGTTGCGGAGGCATAGCAGAAGGATATGGTGCGCCCGACGCGGATGAAATGCATGCTCGGCATGCCACTCCATCATCTCCTTCGAACTGGACCCGAGCTGACTGCTTTCCTGCCCGCGCACCGGAAAGATGTCGAGCACCAGCCGGCCTCTTTGTTGAGAGGCGAAGGAAAATGGATTGCCGAACGCTCCGGCCAACACGAGCATCAGACGCTCGACGTCACTCTCTGCGGGGCTGGACGATTCGGCGGATAGGACTTCGGGGGTGGGTATCGCGACTGCGTCCCCGAGGGGAACGCCGCGGATCAGCGCGATGCCCCCGGAGCCGGTGCCGCGGGTCAGGAGCCGCGAGAGCTCGCATACCGTTGACGGCAGCTGCGCCGCCAGATCGATCGCCTTACGAACAGCGACGAACTCCTGTGCCGCACTGATCTGGCCGGCAAGTTGCCGGCACTGGAAGGCCTCTGTCGGCGACAGGTCAACCGAATTGACAACCATGCAGGAGTCCTACCGTCTCAGAGGCAATGGCCAGGCTTCGGCCGAGAAGCATATAACGCCGTTGAGCAGACCGGAGACACGGCTCGCCGGAGCACTGGAAGCGATCGGCCGCTCATCGTGCGATCAGCTTGTCATGGCGCCGGGAAATCGTCATGAGAAAGGGCTCGAGTGTGCTCATCCTCGTAGATCTGCTCCCAGAACATCAGGAACAAGTTGATCAGCTTCTTGTTCGGATCGGTGATCAGGAGATCGCACCAGATCTTCAGCGAAGAGCTGCCGGCGTTGAACTCAGCCAGTTGGATGATCAGAAGGGAATCATCGATGATCACGAGGGTGAAGGGAAAACGCTGCCGAGCGACTCGAATTGATATACGGTGCTCCCTTGTGTCTCTCAGGTCGAGCATTCGTGTGTAGTGTTCGGCACAGATCACACTACGAACCCTGGGCAGCGTACTGCGCGGCTCGCGCACCTGGACGACTCTCTTGTACGACAGGTTCGTACCGGAGCCTTCGATTTTTTTGGCCAGCGCGTCAAAATACTTACGTGAATGTCCGTCATTGATTGATTCGTCCGGCCAGTGGCCGTCGTCGGAGATCAGATCGAGGATGCAGATCTCTCGCTTGGCAGAGAGGATCAGCTTGGCTGTTTCATCCTCTTCCAGAGATCGGAGGCTGTTCACATCGGAGAGAAGAAGCCGCTGGACCCGAAAGCCGAAATGATCGGTCAGCACCTCGATCGCCTTTGTGGTCTGCTCGGCGCTCAAGCGCAGTCCCGCTTCGGTTCTGGCCAGTTTTTCCTCGTGTGCGGCGGCCGCCGAGCGCGACTCGCGGAGAGTTTTCTCAATGCCTTCCTCGACGGTGGTGACGATCGCCGACAATGAAGCGAGCAGTGAGAGGGTCGCGAGGGAGAGAACGACCAGTATTCCGGTGATCAGCCGATACTTTGTATCGAGCAGCTCCTGAACTGCGGCACCCAGGATGGCACCGACAAGGGCGCCGAGCACGGTTATCAAGACCTGTCGTCTAGCGCGAATCCAGCTCACTTGGACCTCCATGGCCGTCCAGGGCCTACCTCACGTCATCCGTGTCAACCTGCGGAAACCGGCGGGCGCGCCAGCCCTGCAACGAAGCGTCACCTCGGCACAGAATCAGTGGAGCAAACATCCGAGGTTCCGGCAATCAAGGGATCGATCGATCAGGTCCGGGCCGCGCCCGGTCGTGACCTCGGCGCTGGTCGACCAGGGGGCCCCGGGGGCGGTTCACCCGTCGGGGATACGCCTGCGCAGGGCCTCAGTGGAAGACGTTGCCACAGCGCAATACCACATGAACCTTCATTCAGGCCACTGTGGGGTTTCGGCGCATGAAGGATCTTCCGGGTGGCGCGGTCTCTGCCGAGCATTGTGTCCACGATGACCGGTCGTGCGGCACGCACGTCGCCGTGAGTGAGACAATCACCGGCCGGCACGCGGGATTGGTGGAACCGTCGGCGCCGGCTCGAAGTCTTTTGGTTCGCGGCAGACGACCTGATCTGACCGCGACTGCACCCGAACCCATGGAACAGGCGAGCAGCGGAAAGGCGCTGACGATGAGGCGTGTCATAGGAATCGGACATTCGAGCGTTCTATTACTGCGGTCCAAGCCACTTCGAGACGGAATCGCTGACTGGCCGGTGCAACCCCATGTCGGCCCGCTGTCCGGTATTTCTGCCACGTAGGTCTCCGCCGCTTACAGGCCGGTGGGCCGCGGACGAGAAGGCGGTCGTCATCGAGGCGATAGCGGGCTTCCCCGACTCGTCGGTGAGCCTGCCCTCTGTCGTGGACCGGGTTCCGGCACGCCGCCCTTTGTGGGGCACCGGTGGTTGGGGTAACGGTGCGGCGCACTCGAGCGGCGAAAGTGCGGCCGGTGGTGGACAGGGCGGCCATCCGCTTCGCGAAGGCGTCGTCCCGGGGCACCACCAGCTCGGATACCGTTCGCGCCGGTGCCGCAGCCGGGCCGGGACACCGCGGCCGACGGTCCGCAAGATCGTCGGCCGCGGTGCAGACAACGTCTGGGACCGGTGCAGACCGGCGGGCGCGTGGGCCGGCCTCGACCGTGCACGCCGTTATGCTCCGCTGCCGGCTCTACCGGCTGTCGCCCATCGATCGGATCACCGGTGAGCCGCTCCGCCGGTATGAACACCCGCATCCCGGGGCGATGCCGCACGTCGACGTCACCAAGGACGGCAACATTCCCGACCGCGGAGGCCGGTTCCAGCAGCGGGGCGTCACCGTTGAGGGCTGGGCCATCGCCCGCCACCACAACTCCGAATAGGCCCGCAGAAGGGCCTTACCGTCCTTCCCGCATCACCACAATCACCATTGGCCCGCTGAGCAATCGGCGCCCTGCCATCCATCACCAGGGTGACCAAACCTCCCTGGGCAGCACACCTACGTGACTCGCTGGCGTGCGCGGGACAGCGCGGCGCCGGCGGCCAGGAGCGCGGCCAGCACGGCGAAGCCGTAGGGCAGGGCGGTCAGCGACGCCGCGAAGGCGACCAGCAAGGGGCCTCCCGCGTCGCCCAGTTCGCGGCCCAGCTCGGCGGCGCCCATGGTCTGGCCCAGGCGTTCGGTGGGGGTGTTCGCGGCCAGCGCGGCGAAGCCCAAGGGAGTGATCAGGCCGGTGCCTGCGCCGATCAGCAGGGCGGCGGTCAGCACGCCGGGCAGGCCGGGAATGACCGCCGCGGCCAGGCCGGCCGCGGTCACGGCCAAACCCGTGGTCAAGCCGGTGCGGGTGGTCAGGCGGCCGTCGTCGAGGGCCCGGCCGGCCCGGGGCTGCACCACGGCGGCGGTCGCGGCCAGCAGCGAGACGGCGGCGCCGGTGGCTATCGTGCCCAGGCCCGCCTCGCGGCCGGTGACCGGCAGGAAACCCACGCCGACCGAGAGCGCTGCCGTTGCCGCGGCCAGGGCGCCGGTGGGGCCGAGGAAGGCGGGGACGGCAAGGCGCCGTACGAGATCCAAGACGGTCTGCCGGAGCTTCGGCAGCGGCGCGACCACCGGGACCGCCAGCAGTGCCCAGAGGGCGACCGCCGCGCCGAGCGCGGCCAGCACCGCGAACAGCAGGCGCAGACCACCCGCCCAGACGAGCACGCCGCCCAGCAGGGGACCGAGGGTGTAGCCGAGGGACTTGTAGAAACCGTAGGAACCGAACGCCCGGCCCTGCTTCGCCGCCGGGTTGAGGCGGGCCACCAGGGTGGACGCCGCGGGGGAGAACGCCGACGCGGCGGCGCCCTGGCCGAGGCGGGCGGCCCACAGCCAGCCGGGGCTGTCGGCGGCGACGTAGATCAGGGAGGCCAGGGCGAAGGCGACCAGGCCGCCGAGCAGGACCGGGCGGGGGCCCACCCGGTCGGCGAGGGTGCCGAACACCGGCTTGAGCAGGACCTCCGCGCCGTCGTAGAGGGCCAGCAGGCCGCCCAGCACCAGCAGCGAGGTGACCGCGTCACCGGAGAAGCCGCCCAGGTTCGCGGCGATGCCGTGCGCGCCGAAGGCGGTGGTGAAACCCGCCGCGTACACGGGCCACAGATGCCGGGACGACGCCACACGCGGAAATGTATCTCCCTCAGTCGGCCTTGGGCAGCGCGGCCGGCAGTGTCGCCCAGTTCGGCA
Source organism: uncultured Actinoplanes sp. (assembly GCF_934643405.1). Classification (GTDB taxonomy): domain Bacteria; phylum Actinomycetota; class Actinomycetes; order Mycobacteriales; family Micromonosporaceae; genus Actinoplanes. The sequence continues at coordinate 9,322 of NZ_CAKUCL010000063.1, read as the reverse complement.
CGCCGAGGCCGCTGGCCGGGTCGTAGCCGGTGGCCGCGCTGCAGCAGCCGACGCCGGCCAGGTCGTTGTTGCCCTTGGTCACGTCGTAGAACATCGACGGCCGGGTCGCGGCCTGATAGAACCAGCCGTTCGCCAGGCCGATCGGCGGCCGGCCGGCGTGGCGCTCGTTCGCCGACACCAGCGCGGCCGCGGCCGCGGTCAGCGGCGTCGATCCGCTGGTGCCGCCGACGGGCTGCAGGCTGCCGTTCATCACCACCGGCCAGCCGGGCACGATGTCGGCGAGCGCGCTGACGTCCGGGACGGCGCGGGCCGGGTGGGTGTTCGCGCCGTCCTGGTACCACGGCCGGGCCTCCCGGCTGCTGACCGCGCCGCCGCCCGCGCCATTCTCGCCGTACACCGAGTCGTTCCAGACCGTCTCGGCCGAGCGGACGTTGCCCGCACCCAGCGCCAACCTGGTCCCGCCGACGGCGGTGACGAACGGCGACACCGCCGGATAGGACAGCGTGGTACGGCCGACGCCGGCACCGCAGGTCGTGGAGCCCGAGTCGCCGGCGGCCACGAAGGTCGAGGTCCCGCTCAGCGCGGCCATGGCCAGGACGCTGTTGATGACGGCGACGTCCGCGGGCAGCGCGCGCTCCTCGATCAGAGCGCAGCCGCCGTAGGACACCGAGATGACGTCGGGCGGGCCCTGGCTGTCCCCGATGGCGCGGCTGAACCCGTCGAGCATCCCGCTCGGCGTGGTCTGGACCAGGCGCATCCGCGCGCCGGGGGCGACCGCGGCCGCGTTCTGCAGGTCCAGCGACGTCTCCCCGTCGGCGTTGGCGATCGCGGCGGAGACGCCGTCGCCCTGGACTTGGGTGACCGCCGGAGCGTTGTACCCGAAGCACTCGCCCGCCGTCTGCAGGTCACTGGGCAGCCATCCGCCGCCCAGGTCGAGGATCGTGACGACCGGGGTGCCGGACACCGCGCCGCGCAGCGTGTCGATCCCGTACGCCGTCTGCACCTGCTGCGCGGTGTAGACCTCCCGCTGCTGCAACGGCCCGGCCGAGCAGTTCGCGCTCAGCGGTGTGCCGGTGTTGAGCGGCCAGGGCTGTGCGCCCGGCGGGGAGCCGCCCGGGGCCGCGTCGTCGGCGTTTGGCCGCTTGCCGGTCAGGGGCCGTTTCCCGTCGGCGGCCGGGGCGTACACCTGGACCTGCGGGAGGACGACCTTGGTGCCGGGCGGTTCCAGCGCCGCCGGGATCTCGTCCGGCAGCGTGTAACTGGTGAACGGGCTCGACGCGGTCGCCGCCTGAACGCTCAGGGACGTGCCCAGCGCGGCCCGCCATTGTGCCGGCGTGCCGCTCACCCGTGCGAAGAGCCGGCTGGGGTCGGCCGCGAACCGCAGACCGAGCGTCTTGACCGAGCCGGCCGCGGCGTCGATCTGCTCGCTCGAGGCGCCGTACCTCGCGCCGGCCTCGGACACCGACAGGAAGCGCCGGTACTGTCCGGAGCCCGGGGTCGCCACGGCGGCCGCGGCCCGCGTGAGGTCGCCCGCGGAACCGGGCAACGAGAGATAGAACGTGACCACCCCCGCCGCCGGGGCCGGCAACGAGACGTTGACCGGGGGCTCGTCGGGCTGCGGGTTGGAACACGCGTACGTCGCCGCGGCCGCCACGGCAAGGACAGCGGCGAGGCCGATTCTCGGTTTCATCTTGGCGGCCTCCCGGACGATCGGGTCACGATCCCCGACGTTACCGCCTGTCAGGGCCCCGGAACGCTGAGGTGATCACGCCCACTCCCGTGGACCCGCTGACCGGGGCTGGCAGATCGGAGCTGAGAGGTTGCCGCCGGGGAGCAACGGGTGGCGTCGCTACGGCGCGGCGGCGGACGGTCGAAGGGAGGGGACAGACCGTCCGTGCCGCACCGGAGGTGTGCATGACCTGGCGCCGCTCGCTGCTGCGCACCCTCGGCTTCGCCGCGCTGTTCACGCTGGCCACCTACGCCGGCCGGCAGACGATCATGGACGGCACCCACCTGAGCCTGGTGTGGCCGGCCGCCGGCGTGGCCGCGGTCTGGTTCGCCGTGCAGCACAACCGGAAGATCCGCACGATCGCGAAGATCCCGGACGTCGTCGCGATGGGCGCGGTCACCTTCGTGGTCAACATCGCGACCGGCGCCCCGCCCGTGCTCGCCGCGATCTTCGTGCTGGCCAACCTGGCCCAGGCGGGCGTCTTCGCCTGCCTGCTGGGCCGCTGGCTGCCGGAGCTGTGGGGCGGCGGCGGAACCGGCCAGATCACCCGGCCGCATCAGCTCTGGAAGCTCGTCGCGATCTGCGGTCTGGCCACCCTCAGCGGCGTGCTGATCGGCCCGACGGGCATCTGGCTGGCCGGTGGCCACTACTCGCCGGGCGCCGCCGCGGTCTGGATGGCGCGCAACTCGGCCGGCATGCTGCTGGTGGCCGCCGCCGGCCTGCGCCTGGGCGCCCTGGCCGTCGCCCGCGCCCGGACGGGGACGACCGCCCACGCGGGGACGGTCGCCGTGCTGCCGCGGGGCTCCGTGATCGAGGGCACCGTGCTGGTCGTCGCCTCCACCGTCGCGTACGTGGGGGTCTTCGGCCTGTCCCATGGCCTTCCGCTGGCCTTCGTGCTGATCGTGATGACCGTGTGGGCCGGCTCCCGGATGGGCACCGCCTTCGTGATCTTCCACGACCTGGTGTTCGGCGTGGTGGCCGTGCTGTTCACGCTGGACGGCGCCGGCCCGTTCGCCGCGATCGGCTCCAACCCCGTACGGGCGCTGGTGTCCCAGCTGTTCGTCGCGGTGATCGCGGTGACCGGCCTGGCGGTGGCGCTGGGCCGCGACGAGCGGGCCGAGCTGCAGCGGCAGGCGACCGAACAGGCCCGGGTCTTCGCCGCCGTGATCGACGCGATGGGCGAGGGCCTCGCGGTGATGGACGCGGACGGCACGTTCCTGCTGCGCAACCCGGCCAGCTCGCGCCTGCTCGGCGGGGTCACCACCGACAGCGACCGGATGGCCGGCACCGCGTTCTACGGGCTGTTCCACCCCGACGGCAGCCCGCTCGCTCCGGACGTGCTGCCGTACCAGCGGGCGCTGGCCACCGGCGAACCGCACGCGATGGACGTCCTGGTGCGTAACGCCGCGCTGCCGGCGGGGCGGATCCTCGACGTACGGGCGACGCCGCTGCCGCTGGAGATCGGCGGCCGCCGCTACGCCGTCAGCACGTTCTCCGACGTCACCGCCGAACGCCGGCACCGCGACGAGCTCGCCGCGTTCGCCGGGGTGGTCGCGCACGACCTGAGCAACCCGCTCACCACGGTCGAGGGCTGGTCCGAGGAGGTCGCCGAGGACCTGGGCGCCGACTCGGGCCGGGCCGGGGACGGGGTGCGGCGGATCCAGCGTGCGGCGGGTCGCATGCGCAACCTGATCAACGACCTTCTGGCGTACGCCACCGCCCGGGACAACGCCTTGTCGCCCGGAACCGTGGACCTGACCGCCCTGTCCGCCGACATCGCGGTCGCGCGCGCCGACCAGGCCATCGACGCGCCCGCGCCGCTGCTGCGGATCGGCGAGCTGCCACCGGTGCACGCCGACCCGGCCCTGGTGCGCCAGCTGCTGGAGAACCTGATCGGCAACGCGATCAAGTACGCCGCGCCGGGTGTCACGCCGGCCGTCACCCTCGCCGCGACCAGCGAGGGTGACCGGGTGCGGGTCGCGGTCACCGACAACGGCATCGGCATCCCGGCCGGCCAGCACCTGGCGGTCTTCGAGAACTTCCACCGGGCGCACCGCGACGCGGGTTACGCCGGCACCGGTCTGGGCCTGTCCATCTGCAAGCGGATCGTGGAACGGCACGGCGGCACGATCACCGCCGCGGACAACCCGGACGGGCCGGGCGCGACCTTCAGCTTCACGTTGCCGGCTGCCGACATCCCGGGTCTTGCGGTGTGACCGTACGGTCGCGGGAGTCCACCACGAGCACCACGAACGCGGCCACGGTGAGCACCGCGCCGGTCAGCGCCAGCGGCCGGGAGCCGAGGCCGGGCAGCAGCGCGCCGCCGAGCAGCGAACCCGCCGCGATGCCCACGTTGAAGGCGGTGCCCACCCCGGCCGACGCGAGGTCGGTGCGGCCCGGCGCGACCTGCAGCATCCGGCTCTGGACGGCGGTGGCGAACGCCGAGTAGGACAGGCCCACGCCGGCGAGCAGGACGACCGTGGCGGGTTTCAGCGCGCCCAGCGCGTACAGGCCGGCCAGCGAGCCGGCGCCGACGGTCAGCGGCGCCAGCAGCGACAGGATCGGGCGGCGGTCGAGGATCCGGCCGATGCCGATCGCGCCGGCGATGCCCGCCGCGCCCGAGACGAACAGCAGCGGCGCCAGCGCGCCGTCGCCGAAGCGGCTCACGTCCAGCAGGAACGGCGTCACGTACGTGTTGAAGGTCAGGAAGCCGCAGACCCCGGCGGCCGTGGCGACCAGCAGCAGCATGAAGTGGCGGCGGTCCGGGGCGGTGCCGGTCGCCGCGCTGCCCGAGTCGGCCGGCGCGGACGGGATCAGCGCGACCACCGCAGCCGTGATCACCAGGCCGGCCACGCCCATGGCCAGGAACGCCGCCCGCCAGCCGGCCTGCTGACCCAGCCAGGTGCCGACCGGCACGCCCGCCACCGGCGCCAGCGCCGCGCCGGTGGAGAACAGCGACACCACCCGGCCGCGCATCGCCACCGGGAACAGCCCGGTGACCGCCGGCGAGGCGATCGACCAGAACAGGGCCTGGGTGAGCGCGGTGACCAGGCGGGAGACGGCGAGAATCTCGTACGTCGTGGCCAGCGCGCCGGCGGCGTTGGCGACCGCGAACAGGATCAGGGTGGCCCCGAGCAGGCGGCGGCGCGAGACGCGGCGGGTCATCTGGGTCAGCGGCACCGAGGCGAGCACGACCACGAAGGCGTACCCGCTGACCAGCAGGCCGATCTGGGACCGGGACCGGCCGAGATCGGTCGCGATGAGGGTGAGCAGGCCGATCGGCAGCAGTTCGGTGGTGACGTACGCGAACGCGGCCAGCGCCAGCACGGCGAGAGCGGCCCACGCCCGGCGCCGGGGTACCTCACGGGTCAACGGTCTTCCCCTCGTCGCTAGCGTTCCCCCCATGATCTCGGCATTCTCCGGCTTCGCTCTCATCGGGGTCATCGTCGGGGCCGGGTGGGCCGTGGGGCGGTGGCTGCGGCTGCCGGCGAACGCCGAGGACGTGATCGGGCGGCTGGTCTACGCCGTGCTGGCGCCGTGCCTGCTGTTCGACGTGGTGTCCCGGGCCGACCTGCGGGTGCTGTTCAGCGAGCAACTGCTGGTGTCGGCCGCGGCGGCGGCCGCCTGCTTCGGGATCTTCCTGCTGACCGTACGGCGCAGGGACCGCGGCACCCGGATCATGGGCTCGCTGGCGTCGGGCTACACCAACGCGAACTACATCGGGCTGCCGGTCGCCACGTACGTGCTGCACGACGCCGCCCTCGTGGTGCCGATCGTGATGGTGCAGCTGCTGATCATCACACCGATCGCGCTGACGCTGCTGGAGATCGTCACCACCGGCCGGGCGTCGTGGCGGTCGGTGCTGACCACGCCGCTGCGCAATCCGCTGATCGTGGCGGTCGTCCTGGGCGCGCTGGTGGCGCTCACGACCGTACGGCTGCCGGCTGTTCTTGCCGACCCGATCGCGACGGTCGGGCACGCCACGGTGCCGGTCGTCCTGATCGCGTTCGGCATGTCGCTGCACGGGCAGCGGGTGTTCGCCGCCGATTCGGACCGGGCGGCAACGGTCGTCGCGGTGCTGCTCAAAACCGTGGGAATGCCCGCGATCGCCGTTGCCCTGGCGACCGCGTTGCGCCTGTCGCACGGCGCGACGTACGCGGTTGCCGTTCTGGCCGGTCTGCCCACCGCCCAGAACGTCTTCCTTTACGGCCAGCGTTTCCAGACGTCCCTGGTGCTGGTCCGCGATGCCATTTTCCTGTCCACGGTCGCCTGTGTTCCGGCCTTGCTGGCGATCGCATACCTGTTCACGCGGTCTTGACGCTCTTGACGCGCCCGGCCGCTGGTTTGGCCGACGGTTTCGCGCCGGCGGCGGAGTCGCATTCCTGGGTGACGATGTCGATGAACTTGCGCTCCTTGCGCGAGCCCTTCGACGACCATCCGCTGCCCACCTTGTGCCACCACACCCGGGCGTCCGGATGGGCGAACAGATCGGCGAGGTTGAATCGCAACGCTTTCTCGTCGAGTTTCCCGACGTGCCAAAGCGTGTTCCAGTGCGCGACCCAGAGACTCATTCCGATCGCGGTCATCCGCTCGTCGGCGGGTGGCCGCTCGGTGGCGTTGTAGTCGAGCTCGGGATGGTCCAGCATCAGCTTGATCAGCTCGAAGTGCCGCTCCCGGACGTCCACCATCTGGGCGGTCCGGGCCTGCTGCTGCTGAACGACCAGAAAGATCGCGACGGCGAGGAGTGCGGCAATCGAGACGATGGTCGGTAGATCAGTCATCTCCACTCTCTGTTCGTTGGGTGCCATTCCAACCCATCGAGCCGGCGGCCCGGACAGGCGAGCCGACCGGTTCCGGCAAGAGGCCATAGGCAGTCACGGCAGGGGCCACAGGGGAAGTTCTCACGCAAGCCCTGACTCGGCAAGGCGTGTCGCACTCCTTGTCCGTTCCTGTCCATCGCGATGCGCTAGGCGGATTTTTGGTCGCAGGTGCGTCCTTGACGCTCGCGGCGGGTCGCCGGGCTGCTGGTCACGATGGATATGCGTCGATGATCGGAGCCTCTCCGGCGGCCTCCGGACACCCCTGATCCGCGCTCGTTCACTCTCGGTCATCTCCGTGAGCGCTCATTATGGCGAAACGGTACGTACCGGCGGAATGTTGAAGTTCACCCGGAACAGGTTGTCCGGGTCGTACTTCGCTTTGAGTGCGGCCAGTCTCCCGAAAAGCTCGGCCCCGTAGACCCGCCGGACGTCACGGACGTCGATCTGCCGGCGGGTCATCGAGTTGGGTTGCTGGCGGTCGTCGCGCCACGGGGCGAGGGCGTTCTCGAGCCGGTCGAGGCTCCCGGTGTCCCGCGCAACGGCGATCAACTGGTACGGCAGTCCCCGCGCGGGATTCACGTCCGGCGCCGGAGCCCGGTCCAGGGCGCCGCCCAGCGCGCTCAGCTCGGCCACGGCGCCGGCCCCGACGAGGGCCGCGATCGCCTCGGCGGGCAGGTCGTGCAGGCCCATCCCGAGATCGTGGAACGGCGGCGGCATCGGCGGATCGCCGTGCATCGCCGCCGCGTCCGCGAACGGGACCTCGGCCACGGCGTCGCGGGTGATGGGGCTCAGGGCACGCATCGGGGCCAGCAGGGCGGCACCCCGCTCGGCCGGGCCGGCGAACGCGTACCGGATCGCGCACTCGCCGGGCCGGATCGCGACCGACGTCGTGGCCTCGTCCGGCAGCGTCCTGGCCCAGTCGCGCCACGCCTTGATCACGCGCTCCGCCTGGGCCGGGCCGAACGAGAGGTTGCCGGCGTACATGGTCGCGACCGGGAAGAGCGCGATCCGCATGGCGGTGACCACGCCGAAATTGCCGCGCGAGCCCTTGAGTGCCTGGAACAGGTCGGCGTTCTCCACCTCGTCCGCGGTCCGCCGTACGCCGTCGGCCGTGACCACCTCGAACTCGGTGACGTGGTCGGACGCGTACCCGAAAGCCCGGCCCAGCATGGGGCTCCGGCCGCAGCCGAGCACGTAGCCGATCGCGCCGACCGTCGGCGCCGACCCGGCCGCCGCGGCCAGCCCGAGCGGTGTCGCGGCCGCCAGCACGTCCTGCCAGCGCGCCCCGCCGGCCACCCGGGCGGCGGCGCCGTCCTCGTCGATCCGGACCTCGGTCATCCGGTCCAAGGTGATCAACAGGGCGTCGGTCGCGGCGCGCGGTTGATGATGACCCCCTCCCCGTACGGCGATGGGCATCTCGTGTGCGGCGGCGAACCGGACGCCGGCCTCGACGTCCGCGACGCTCGCGGCGCCCACCACGATCGGCGGGGCAAGGGGCGTGAGCAGGTTGTATGCGAAGCACTCGGCGTCGTAGCCGACGTCGCCGGGGACGAAGACGCCGCCGGCCACGTGCTCCCGGAGCCAGTCGAATTTGTCCGTCACGGAATCAATCTGCTGGCCGCCGCCCGAAACGGCGTACGTCATTCGACGCGAAACTTGCGCGGCTCGGCCGCGCCGTGCGGCCCGAAATCTATACCGAGTGTAGCTGTGTGCTGACTGAGGGCGGTTGTGGTGCCCGTTTCGCCCCTTATCGGCTCGCGGGGTTCCCGACACTCTCATGACCGTTGTGGTCCGTCGTTTATCCGAAACTGATCAGTCTGGTCCACTGTCGACGGCTGCCGGCGGGGGGCGGCGCGCGCGGCTCCCGGGCCGTCCCCGGCACCCCCGCCCGGTTGCCGGGCGCGGAGGTCCTCGCCGCCCAGCCGGCAGCTTACCCGGAGAATGCGATTCAGGTGTCGAGGAAGTGACTTCCGTGAGATGAACCGGTCGGCGGATTGAAGTGCGCCTCGGCTGAGAGGACGCGGATGCCGGTCAAACATCAGAGACAGTTCCGAAGAGTTGCGTGAGGGCTCACCGGGCCCATGAGGAATCGGTATGAGGAAATCCCGTAAGCGCATTTTCTTATGACCGTCCGGAATCGTCCGGAATCGCGCACCCGTGGTGCACGCATTGCGCGCACGGTGAACGAAAATATGGCATTCTACGTCCCGCGCCGAATCGTCTGACAACCCGGAACTGCCGTCGAAGACCTGCAAATTCCCGCACGGGCCGGCGGTTCTGCGCATTACCGGTAGGCCCCCGCCTCGCACCTTGCTCCCGGCAAGCCGTCAGCTTGTCGCCGTCCCTTGTCTCGGCCGCCGTCCCTGTCCCGGCCTGCCGTGACTCGCCTGGCCGTCCTGACCTGGTTGGCTTCCGTCACCGGCCTGGCCGTCGTCACCGGCCTGGCCGTCGTCACCGGCCTGGCCGTCCTCACTTGCCTGACCCGCCATCACCTCCTTTGGCCCGCCGCCACCCCGTTGGCCCGCCGTCACCCACCTGGCCGCTGTCCGGCCGTCGTAGCGTGCGGTTGCCCCGCCCATCGGTCCGTCGTCGTCCGTCTGGCTGCCGTCATCGGCCTGGCTGCCGCCACCCATCGGTCCGCCGTCGTCCGTTGTGCCCGCCGCCACTTGCCTGGCCGCTGTCCGGCGGTCGTAGCGTGCCGTTGCTGCCCGCCGGTCCGTCGCCACCCGCCTAGCTACTGCCACCCGCCTGGCCGTCGTCACCCGCCTGGCCG
>NZ_CAKUCL010000062.1 GCF_934643405.1 uncultured Actinoplanes sp. | reverse complement strand
GGTGGCCGCCCTGCGGGACATGGGCGCCGAGGTCAGCGCGGGCCTGGGCGGAACCGGCGTCGTCGCCACGCTGCGCCGGGGCACCGGCGGGGCGATCGCACTGCGAGCCGACATGGACGCCCTGCCCCTGACCGAACGCGGCCCCGCGCCGGCCTCCTACCGGTCCCGGCACGACGGCGTCATGCACGCGTGCGGCCACGACGGGCACATGGCGATGGTTCTCGGGGCCGGTCAGGTGCTGCTGACGGAGGGTGGTTTCGCCGGCACCGTCCAGCTGGTCTTCCAGCCGGCCGAGGAACACGGCCGCGGCGCCCCGGCGATGATCGCGGACGGCCTGTTCGACCGGTTCCCGGCCGCTGCGCGCGGCCTGCCAGGTCGGTTACACCCACGAGTTCGAGCCGGCGGTCAACGACCCGGCCGCCGTCCGGACCGCCCTCGCGGCCGCGCGCCGGACCGTCCCGCAGGACGCTGTCGACGGCGACGCCCCACCGTGGACCGGCAGCGAGGACTTCGGCGCCTTCCTGGACCGGGTGCGCGGCTGTTTCGCCCTGCTGGGCACCGGCTCGGGCGCGCCTCTGCACAGCGCGGACTACGACTTCAACGACGACGTCCTGGGCACCGGCGTCGAGTACTACGTCGATCTCGTCCGTACGGCCTTGGCGGCGGACAAGGCCACCCCCGCACCGGAGGGTGGCCTTGTTCTCGGCGCTTGTCAGCGACCGAAGAACGCACCGTTACCGAAGTAGGGGCGGTTCCCGTAGAAGCGGTTGTTGCGGTAGTCGTTCCAGTCGCAGTCGTCGTCGTCCGAAACGACCAGCGCCCACTCGCCGCGGCCGAAGCCGTAGCGAACGCGGTAGCAGGCGTAGTCGTCCCAGCGGCCGGTCATCTCGCCGATGCGGCCGACCCTCGCGCACCGCACCGGCGAGTTGAAGTAACCCACCAGGCGGTAGTCGTCGTCGTTGTCCCAGTACGTCTTGGTCTGGACCGACGCGTTGCCGGCGCTCGACTGGCCGGCGGCCTGCGCGGGCCCGGTGCCGACGGCAACACCGGCAGCGACACCGATACCGACACCGGCCAGGGCGAGCAGACGAGTAACGCGGTTCATGGCTTTTCCTCTCGACAATTTCGCTTGCGAGTGGAGAAAATCAGGCGCACAACACCCTTGTTCGCGAATCGGGCAAATCGTCGCCTAATCGGGTCGCTCGTACCCCCAAGCGGTCATACTTTCGGTCAGCCAAGATCGCCCGCAGCGTCCCCGCGCGATGCCGGAACGCCAATTCCACGGCGTTCGCTCGCGCATCCACCGAATCGGACTTGCCCGGCCCATCACCGCCCGGTTGTCACTCGCCCACCGAGATGGCCGAGGAATGTGCGCCCATCATCCGTCCGGCCCGGTGTCCACCCCCGGACATCGCTCGGCGCATGCGCGGCCCATCACTCACCCGGACATCGCTCACCCACCAAAACCCCAGCCGAGCCGGCGCAGCCCATCACCCACCCGAACGCCGCCCACCCACGGAAACGCCGCCAGCGCTCGTGCCGCCCATCACCCACCGGGCCGCCGCTCACCCGCCAGCACCCCGCCAAGCTGGCGCAACCCATCACCCGCCCGATCCCCGCCCACGCACCGAAACCCCGCCAAGGCGGCGGAGCCCATCACCCACCCGAAAGCCGCCCACGCACCGAAACCCCGCCAAGGCCGCGCGGCGGCTTCGGGGAGGGGTTTTCATAGCCGGCGCAGGCAATCACCCACCCGAACGCCGCTCACCCACCGAAAACCGAGCCAAGCCCTCGCGACCCATCAACGGCCTGGACACCGTCCACCGCGACGCGGCGAGGGCTGTTCGGCCACCATCCAAGTCAGGTCAGGCGGTGGCGCGGTCGGCGCGCCCGGTGGGCCGGCGTATGCCGTTGCAAGGGAAGCGTTCCACGACAACCCCTGCTGGCAGACGGGCCTGTCGAGCGACTGTCGACTGTGGATCTGACCGCTGCCGTTGGACTGGCAGCGGGAACTGACCCGCCTCGCCGGGCTCTGCGGGCCGCGCGCCGGCGGGCAAGCCGTCGTGCGGATCGCGCTTGATGCGCCGGCGTGTCGGGTGGAACCGGAACGCGGTCACGGACGTGAGGGCGGATCCAGGGGGCGGCGGCTGCCGGCGGGGTGAACGTCTGCCAGCCCGCCGATCGCGCCGGCCACCGGCACGCACCGGCGACCGGCACGCACCGGCCACCGGCACGCACCGGCCACCAGCATGCGCCGGCCGCCACGCCGACTAGTCAGACAGCCTGCTAACCAGATAGCCTGCCTACGTGATGACGCCCCGGCCGTGGCTGCACGGCTTTCTCGACCTGTGCCTGCTCGCGATGCTGCGCGAGCGCGCCGACTACGGCTACGGCCTCTCCCAGCGCCTCGCCGCGGCCGGTGTCGCCGAGGTGCCAGGGGGCACGCTCTACCCCGCTCTGCTGCGCCTCGAGCAGCAGGGCCTCGCGGTGCCGAGCTGGGCGCCGTCCGAGGCCGGGCCGCGCCGCAAGTACTACGCGATCACCCCGGCGGGCCTCGAGGTGCTGGCGGGCCAGGCCGGCGAGTGGCGACGGTTCCGCGACGGCGTCGACTCCCTGCTCGTGGCCGCGGAAACGCCCCGATGAGCGACTGGCCGGCCCTGTTCGAAGCCGAACTGATCCGCCTGGGACTGCAGCCGGTCCGGGCGCGGCAACTGTCCGAGGAGACCGCCGCGCAGGCCGCGGAGCACCCCGGTTCCCCGGCCGACGTCTTCGGCCCGGCCCACCTGTACGCACGGCACCTGGTGGCCGAGCTGAACGCGCCGGGTGCGGGCCTCGACCGTACGCGGGTGGGAGCCGGACCGGTCTTCCTCAGCCTGACCGGCGTGGGGAAGCGATATCGGCGCCACACCGTGTTCGCCGACGTGAACCTGACCGTGCGCGGCGGTGAGGTGGCCGCCATCGTCGGCGCGAACGGGTGCGGCAAGTCGACGCTGCTGCGGATCTGCGCCGGCCTGACCCGGCCGAGCGCGGGAACCGTCCGGCGCACGCGGCGCATCGGTTTCGTGCCGCAGGACGGCGGAACGGCCGGCTGGCTGACCGCCGAGGAGCACTTCACCCTGTTCGGCGCGGCCGCCGGCATGGTGCCGCGGCGGGCCCGGTCCACCGGCGTGCATCTGGCGACCAGGCTGGCCTGGCGCCCGGCCCGGCGGCAGAGGGCGCAGCAGCTGTCCGGTGGCACCCGCCAGAAACTGAACCTCGTGCTGGGCGAGCTGCACGCGCCGGACCTGCTGCTGCTCGACGAGCCGTACCAGGGTTTCGACGAGGGCACCTACCTCGATTTCTGGCAGCAGGTCTTCGCCTGGCGCGACGCCGGGCGTGCGGTCGTGGTCGTCACCCACCTGCTGCACGACCTGCAGAACGTCGACCACGTTCTCGACCTGGGCGCCGGAGGCCATCGATGACGACTCTGGTGGTGGCCACCCTCTCGGCCCGTGAGGTGGGCCGGCGGCGCGCGGCGCTGGCGCTGGTGATCGCCCTGCCGTTCTGGTTCTACCTGGTGCGGCGGGATCTGACCGGCCAGTCCACGCGCATGCTGACGCTCGGCATCGGCTGGGCCGTGTCGACGTTGACGCTGTTCGTCGTGAACGCCTCGCGCAGCGTCGACCCGCGCCTGCGGCTGGCCGGCGCGCCGGTGGGGAGCATCATCGGTGGCCGGCTGCTCGCGATGACCGGCGTGGGTGCCGGCATCGCCGCCGGTTACTGGACGCTGGCCGCTCTCGACCAGGACCTGCCGCACGCGTGGGCGGCCGGCCTCATGATGGCCGTGACGGCCGTCGTCGCCGCGCCGCTGGGCAGCCTGATCGGCGCCCTGCTGCCCCGCGAGCTGGAGGGCGCGCTGGCGCTGCTCAGTGTCTGCGCCGTACAGATGCTCGCCGACCCGCAGGGCGTGGTCGCCAAGCTGATGCCGTTCTGGTCGGCCCGCGAGATCGGCAACTACGCCGTCGACGGCGGCGGGATCGGCCTGGTGGGGCGCGGCCTGGCCCACGCCGCGATCGTGTGGCTGGTGTGCACCGGCGTGACCCTCGCCGTGTACGGCTGGAGGTGGCGGGTGGCCCGTTACCCGGAGCCGTGAGACCGGCCGCCCGGCAGGTCGTTGCCGGGGTGGAAGCTTCAGCGGCGCCGGGGACGGGTATCTGGGCAGGGAGCGGAAGGGGACCACCATGGCGCGACCGATCTGGACCGGGGCTCTCACATTCGGGCTTGTTTCGGTTCCGGTGTCTCTGTACTCGGCCACGCACGAGCACGAGGTGTCGTTCCACCAGTTCGAGAAGGGGACGGCCGACCGGATCCGGTATCGGCGCGTCAACGAGCGGACCGGTGACGAGGTCGACTACGACGAAATCGTCAAAGGGGCCGAGGTCGGCGGCGGCGACTACGTGATGCTCGAGCAGGAGGAGCTGGACTCGGTGGCGCCGGGGCGGTCGCGCAGCCTGGAGATCGACCGGTTCGTGGAGCTGGACGAGATCGATCCGATCTACTACCAGAAGACCTACTATCTCGGGCCCTCCGGCGAGGACACGGCCAAGGTCTACGGGCTCCTGCGGGACGCCATGGCGGATACCCAGCGGGCGGCCATCGGCACCCTGGTGATGCGCGGCAAGGAGTACCTGGCGGGGATCCGGCCGGACGGGGACCTGCTGGTGCTCCAGACGATGTATTTCGCGGACGAGGTGCGTGACCCCAAGGAGCAGATCGACGCCTTGCCGCGCCGGGGGCAGGCCAAGAAGTCCGAGATGAGCATGGCGCAGCAACTGATCGAGTCGATGTCGGGGCGGTGGCGGCCGGAGGACTTCCGGGACACGTACACCGATCGGGTCAATGAGCTGATCAAGGCCAAGGAGAAGGGCAAGGAGGTCACCACCGCGGAGCCGGCGCCGGAGCCGACGAATGTGACCGATCTGCTGGAGGTGCTGCGCCAGAGCGTGGAGCGGGCGAAGTCCGGGCGGTCGGCGCGGGGTTCCGGGGAGGCGCCGGCAGGCAAGGCGGCGAAGGGGAACGGGAAGTCCGCCAAGGCCGGCAGCGGCAAGGCCACCACGAGCCGGGCGAAGACCGAGGCGAAGACCGAGGCGAAAGCGGGGGCGAAGGCCGGGGCGGGCAAGGGAACGACGAAAACGAGCCGGACGAAGGCCGGCGGCAAGGCGTCGACGGGCAGGAGGCGGAGCAAGGCCGAGCTGCAGGAAGCCGCGCGCAAGCTGGCCGTTCCGGGGCGGTCGTCGATGAGCCGCGCCGATCTGGAGAAGGCCGTGCGCCAGGCGTCATGACCGCGCCGCGCTTCGTGGTTCAGCGGCATCGCGCCCGCAATCTTCACTACGACTTCCGGATCGAGCTGGGCGGCGTCCTGGTCAGCTGGGCCGTCCCGAAGGGGCCCACCCTCGACCCGGCCGTCCGGCGTGCCGCCTTCCGGGTCGAGGACCACGACCTCGGCTACTACGACTTCGAGGGGGTGATCGCGGGCGGGCAGTACGGCAGCGGCGACGTCATCGTCTGGGACGCCGGAACGTGGGAGACGCCGGACGACGCGGATGAGGCGCTCAAGAACGGCGAGCTGCACCTCGACCTGTACGGCCGGAAACTGCGGGGGCGTTTCGTCCTGATCCACACCCGGACGGCAGCCAACGGGAAACAGGAGTGGCTGCTGTTGCACAAGCGCGACGAGCACGCGGTCGACGGCTGGGATCCGGAGGCCCATCCGAGATCGGTGCTGACCGGGCGCACCAACGAGGACGTCCGGCACGGCCGCCGGGGTGCCGCCGGCAGCTGAGCGACGATGCCCCATGATCGACCGATGCCGATCACCCGGTTCAGCCACTCCTTCACCGTCGCCGCGCCACCCTCCGTCGTGTACAGCCACCTGATCGAACCCCGCAGCTACATCGGGCTCTCCCCCTTGGTCGTCGAGGTCCGCGACGTCCGCGGCACCGACTACGTGGCCGTGGAACGCTTCCGCGCCGGCCCGTTGCGCTGGGACAACCCCATCCGCGTCGCCATGCGCGGCACCCCCGGCCGCCAGGTGGTCAGCACCGTGGCCAGCCCCGGCAACGTGGGCCTGGTCGCAACGGTGGACCTGGTCCCGGAGGGGGACGGCACCGCGGTCACCGAGAGCATCGAGATCACCGCGCCGTGGTTCCTGCGGTCCTTCGCCGCCGGCCAGGCCCGCAAGGTCCAGCTGCACCGCGCCGCCGAGCTGACCCGCCGCATGGCCCGCATGGTGTAGCGGGAGGGGTCGGCGCCCCGCGGCCCATGCGCCGGCCGGGGCGGACGACGGCACCGCGACAGTCCGGCACCCACCGGTGGTCACCCGGATTCGGGTCGACTCGCCCGTCAACACGTGCTATTGGTTCGACGAGGGTCGCGGGCTGCGCGCGGGAACCCCGTCTTCACGTTCGGCTGAGGGAGGTCCGGCGGTGGCACGGCTCGGCGACGGGGACGACGCGCCTCACGTCACCAGGCCGCTGCTGAGGCCGTGGACGGCACCGCCACCGATCCCCGGCCTGGTGGCGCGCCCGGCCCTGTCCGACCGCCTCCTCGACCTGGTCACCGGCGACACCCCGGGCCCGGCCGGGCTGTGCGGGCTGTACGGGACCGGCGGCTTCGGCAAGACCACCCTCGCCACTTGGGTGAGCCGGCAGCCCGCCACCCGCGAACGCTTCCCCGGCGGGCTGCTGTGGGTGACCCTGGGCGAACACGTGACCGCCCCGGAACTGGCCGGGCGGGTCAACGACCTGGTCGAGCACCTGACCGGCACCCGTCCCGCGGTCACCGAAGCGAGCCAGGCCGGTGCCCGCCTGGGCGCCCTGCTCGACAGCACCACCGAGCCGGTCCTGCTGATCGTCGACGACGTCCGGACCGCCGCCCAGCTGGCCCCCTTCGTCACCGGCGGCGCCCGCTGCCGTCGGCTGGTCACCACGCGACACCGGGGCCTGCTCCCGGCCGAGACCAGCGTCGAGGTGGACCGCATGTCGCCCGCCGAGGCGACGGCCTTGCTGCTGCGCGACCTGCCGGCGCGAGTCACGCCGGGCGTCGTGGCGAAAATCCTTGCGGGTACGGGACGATGGCCGCTCCTGCTCGGCCTGGCGAACCGGGCCGCCAGACGTGCGGTCCGCTACGGCACCGCGCCGGAAGCCGCCCTGCGCGAGATCGCCACCCGCCTGCCCCGCGAGGGCCCGATCACCGTCGATCGGGACGCCGGCCGGGACCGCGCGGTGGACGCGACCGTCCGCACCGGCTTGAACCTGCTGCCGGAGTCCTATGCCGACCGTTTCGCCGAGCTGGCCGTCTTCGGCGAGGGCGTGGAGATCCCCCTGGAGGTCCTGCGCCTGTTGTGGGCCAAGCGCCCGGGCGAGGTGGCCCGCATCTGCGAGGCGCTGGCCGACCTGTCCCTGATCCTGGCCTACCGGGGAACCCCCGGCACGGTTCGCCTGCACGACGTGATCCGCGCGTACCTGGTCCACACCACCGACGCCGGCCATCGGGTGGCTCTGCACAACCGGCTGCTCGACGCCGCCAAGCCCGGCACCTGGTGGACGCTGACCAACGAATACCTGATCGCTCACCTCGCCGAGCACCTGGACGCCGCCGGCCGTACCGAGGAACTGGAGGAGACGGTCACCGACCTGCGCTGGACGCTGCTGCGTCTGCAGAAGCACGGCCCGGCGTCGGTCGAGGCCGACCTGGCGCATGCGACGTCGGGCACGGCGACCACACTGGCGCGCGTCATCCGCCAGGACGGCCACCTGCTCGGCCCGACGGATCCCCGGCCGGCGCTGGGCGCGATACTCGCGAGCCGCCTCGACCACGTCCCCGAGCTGCGGTCGCGGCTGGCCGTGCTCACCGCCGGCCTGCCCACACCCCGGCTGGCCCCCCGCCGGCCGCCGGCCGGCACACCGCATCCGTCCCTGCTGAGGACCATCGAGGATCCGGGGGTCACCGCCCCCGTCGTGATCGCACCGAACGGCGAGTGGTTCACCACCGGCAACGCCCGCGGGCTGGTGCCGATCCGGCAAGCGGCAGACGGAAGCGTCCGCCACGTCCTCGGCGCGGGTCAGGGGCCGGTGTCCGCCGTCGCGATCGCTCCGGACAGCAGCTGGCTCGTCACCGCCGACGCCCGGGGAACCGTGCGGACCTGGGACGCGGCCGACGGCCGGGAGCGCCACGTCCTGACCGCGCACACCGGTGCGGTCAGTTCGGTGGCGATCGCACCGGACGGCACCTGGTTCGTCACCGTGGGCGCGGACCGCCGGGGACGGATCTGGGACGCCCGCACCGGCGAGCTCCTTCAGGTCCTTGCGGGGCAGGCCGGCCTCGACCGTACGGGGCTGGACCTCACCGGAACCCGCCCCGGCAACCCGGCGGCGACGGCGGTCGCGCCGGACGGCTCGTGGCTCGCCTCGGTCGAGGCGGGAACCATCCGGGTCTGGAGCGCCCCGCCGGGGCGTACGCTGCTCCCGCGTCGCGACGACGGCGACGGGGCGGGGCCGGGGGCACCGCCGACCTCGCAAGGGACTGTGGCGGGCGGCATCGCGGCCACCCGGGACGGCAGCCTTCTGCTCACCTGGGGATCGGCCGGGGCGCATGTCCGGGAGATGCCGCGGCTGCGCACCGTCACGACGCTGGACTGCACGATAGGGCGCAGCGAACCGGTCGTCCTCGCGGACGACGGGTCGTGGCTCGCGCATGTCCTCGGCTCACACGCGGTGGAGATCTGGGACATCCGGCGGAATCGGTTCACGGCCCGGCACGAGATCCCCGGGCCCCGGCCGGCCGGGGACGGCGCCGGCCCCCGATACGGGGCGATGGTCCTGACGCCCGACGGCCGGTCCCTGGTCGTCTGCGGCGCCAACGGCCATGTCTGGGTCATCGCGGTGCACGGCGGCGACTGCACGCGTCGTTTCCGGGCTCATCGAGGTTCGATCGGCGCGGCCGTGGTGGCCCCGGACGGGACGTGGCTGATGACCGCCGGCACCGACGGCACCGCGAAGGTGTGGGACTGGGACACGGGGGCCTGCGTCCGGACCTTGACCGGTGTCTCCACCGTCCCGGCGGCCGCGGTCAGCCCGGACGGGAGCTGGCTGGGCATCGGGACGAGTGACGGTGAGGTCCAGATCTGGGATCCCGCGAGCGGACGCCTCCTGCATCGCCTTGGCCGCCACGGCGGCGAGATCACCACCGTGGCGGCCAGTTCGGCCGGCGACTGGCTCGTCATCGGCACCCGGGCCGGAACGCTGCGGATCTGCAACGCCCGCAACGGACACCTCGCGACGATGATGAGAGTGGACTCTCCCATCGAGGATTGCTGCTGGTACGGCGGCGACCGGGGCCTGCTCGTGTCCGGCCCCGGCGGCCACCACGTCTTCAGCTTCGTGCGGTAGCCGGCGTGACCCACACGAAGGTCCGGGCCGGCACGCCCACCGAACTGCGGAAGTTGGCGTTCACCTGGGCCACCTCGGTGCTGTTCGGGTTGGCGTTGGTGCACGAGACCGGGGCGCTGCTGCCCGACATCAGGTCGCTGCACAGGCCCGTCCGGCGGTCCGGCAGACCGAGGATGTGGCCGAACTCGTGCGCCGCGATCCGGGGCGGGTAGTACCCGTCGTCGACCGCCTCACGGCCCATGTACCAACGGCCGTTCCCGAGAGACGTCGTGTACGTCCGGGGCCACCCGTTGTCCGCGTACACCCGGATGTTGGGGGTCCGCCCGGCCGGCACCGGCTGCAACCGCACGTTCGTCGCCCGGCTGTTCCAGATCTGAGCGCCCTGGTCGACCACCGCCCGGAACTCCTGGGCCTGCCCGGCGTCGTAGTACAGCACCCGCACCGCCGCCGACGCCGGAGCAGTACCGGTGACCTGCACGCCGGCCAGGGCCACGGCGGCACACAGCGCGGCCGCCACTCGTCGCAAAAGCATCGTCGTCCTCCTCGTCGGTAGGACCCCGACCGTACTATTGAATCGAAAGAACTCGATATATCAATCGGCTCCTATCCCGTACGGGATGGGAGCTCCCCGGTAAGCGACACCACAGTCCCGGACCCCGCGCGGCCGGGGCTGCCGTGCCCTGCGGTTCGATGCGCCTCATGATCGGGGACAGTGTGATGGCGGACGATTCGGTGCTGGTGGCGGGCGGCGGCATCGCGGGCCTGGCCCTCGCGCGGGCGCTGCGGCGCAACGGCGTGCGGGCGATCGTCTCCGAGCGCACCGCGACGGCGAGCCGGACCGGCGGGCTGGCGATCAACCTGCCCGGGAACGCGATCACCGCGTTCGCCGGGCTGGGGCTGCGCGACGAGCTGGAGAGGCTGGGCCGGCCGACGCACCGCCGGGAGTACCGGTCGGCGAAGGGCAGATTGCTGTTCGCGGTCGACGAGGACGACTTCTGGGGTCCGGACGCCCGGCCGCGGTGCGTGCGCCGCGCCGATCTGCTGGCCCTGCTCGACGAGCCGCACCACGACAACCGCCGCCCGGCGTCGGTGACCGGCGTGCGGCTGGAGGACGGTGGCGCCCGGGTGACGTTCGAGGACGGCCACGAGGAGCAGCACGGCTTCGTGGCGGGCGCGGACGGCGTCCGGTCGGCCGTACGGGCGTCGGTCTTCCCCGGCGACAGCGTGCGCACGTCCCTGCTGAGCACGGCGAGCTGGCGCTTCATGGCCCCGAACCCGGGCGTCGACTGCTGGACCGTCTGGTCCGGAGCGGCCGGCGCGTTCCTGCTGATCCCGGTGGACGGCGACGAGGTGTACGGGTACGCGTCCGCAACCGGCGGCGGCCCGGTCGAGGCGGACCCGGCGTGGCTGGCCCGTTCCTTCCACGACTACCCCGGCCCGGTCCGGGCCGTGCTCGACACGGTCAGCGAGCAGGCCCTCTACCACTCGCCGGTGGAGGAGGTCCGGATCGACCGGTGGGCACACGGCCGGGTGGCGCTGATCGGCGACGCGGCGCACGCCACCGCCCCGGTCTGGGCGCAGGGCGGCGCGCTCGCGGTCGAGGACGCTCTGGTGCTGGCCCGGCTGCTGGCCGGCGGCGACTGGGACACCGCCGGCGAGCGGTACCAGCAGCAGCGGCGCGAGCGGGTGCGGCACGTGCAGGCGGCGACCGACCGGTTCTCCAAGGCGGCGAGCCTGCCGACCTGGTTGCGCGATCTCATCCTGCCGGTCGTGGGCCCGAAGTCGTATCGCGAGGCGTACGGTCCGCTCCGGTAGCCGGTGTCTCGTCCGGGCCGACGGTCGGTTCCCGCTTGAGACGCCCGCGGCGGGTGTCCCAGATGTCGCGCGCGATGATCTGGACGATGCCCGCCACCGGGATGGCCAGCAGCGCGCCGAGCAGGCCCGCCACCTCCACCGCGATGAGGATCGCGATCAGCACCGTGAGCGGGTTCAGCTTCACCGTGCGGGCGAAGATCAGCGGCTGCAGCAGATGGTTCTCCAGCTGCTGGTAGACGATGAAGTAGACGATCAGGACGATGCCGGCGGTGACCGACTCGGTGAACCCGGCGATGATCGCGATCACCGCCCCGAGGGTCGCGCCGACCAGCGGTATGAGGTCGGCGACGCCGACGAACAGCGCGATCAGCCCGGCGAACGGCACGTGCAGCAGAGCCAGCGCGGCGTAGGCGAGAAGCCCGGCGATGACGCTGATCAGCAGGTTGCCGGTGATGTAGCCGGTGACCGTACGGGCGCAGTCGTGGCCGACCCGGCGGATGCGCTCGGCGTGCTCGTCGTTGAACAGCGCCAGGAACCCGTTGATGATCTTCGGCGCCTCGACCACCATGAGGTACGACAGCACGAAGATGGTGACCACCCCGGCCACGCCGGTGGCCGCGGTGCGCAGCGCGCCGAGGGTGGGCGCGCCGAGCCCGGTGAGGTAACCGCGCAACTGGTCGGAGTGGCTCTGCACGTAGTCCATCACGTGGAAGCGCTCGGCCAGGTTGCCGATCGGGCCGCGCCCGGCCCGGATGTCCTCGATCCGCTGCGGCAGGTCGTCGGCGAGGTCGGTCGCCTCGCGCACCAGGGGCAGCACGAACAGCGTGATCAGACCGGCGATGAAGATGACCGCGAGCAGATAGATCAACAGCGTGGCGAGCCATCGCTTGATCCAGCGGGCCCGGTTCTCCAGCCAGGTCACCGCCGGGTGCAGGGCGATCGCGAAGAAACCCGCGATGACGATCCAGGTGAGCACCCGGCTGGTCTCGTATGCGAGCGCGAGCAGCGCAAACGTGGCCAGGAACAGCCCGATGACCACGAGCGTGTACCGGGCCACCGTCCGGTTGCTCACTGTCCGCACCGCGATGGTCTACCCGGCGCCGACCTCGGCAAACGTTGAAAGCAGGCGATGTGATCGCTAACATCGCGGAAAAAGGCACCGTTGACACTGGGAATGTTAGCGATAACACTTAACCCTCCCCGGCTCGTGAACCGTCCCGCGCGAGCCGGTCGATGCGGAGGTAATCCCCCATGTCCGTTGATCCGTCCACGGCCTATGTGGTGGGTGTCGACTACGGCACCCTCTCCGGGCGAGCGGTCGTCGTCCGGGTGTCCGACGGCGCCGAACTGGGCTCCGCGGTGCACGACTACCCGCACGCGGTGCTGACCGAGACCTTGCCGGACGGCACGCCGCTCGGCCACGACTGGGCGCTGCAAGTGCCCGGCGACTACGTCGAGGTGCTGCGCATCGCCGTGCCCCAGGCCATCGCCGCCGCCGGCATCGACCCGGCCGACGTGATCGGCATCGGCACCGACTTCACCGCGTGCACCATGGTCCCGACGCTCGCCGACGGCACGCCGCTCAGCGAGCTGCCCGGGTGGGGCAACCGCCCGCACGCGTACGTCAAGCTCTGGAAGCACCACGCCGCCCAGGGCCAGGCCGACCGGATCAACGAGCTCGCGGCCGCCCGCGGCGAGTCCTGGCTGCCCCGCTACGGCGGGCTCATCTCCTCGGAGTGGGAGTTCGCCAAGGGTCTTCAGCTGCTGGAGGAGGACCCGGAGGCGTACCGGCGGATGGACCGCTGGGTCGAGGCCGCCGACTGGATCGTGTGGCAGCTGACCGGGCAGTACGTACGCAACGCGTGCACCGCCGGCTACAAGGGCATCCGGCAGGACGGCCACTACCCGTCGCCGGAGTTCCTGGCCGCGCTGAACCCGGCGTTCGCGGACTTCGTGACCGAGAAGCTGGACCAGCCGATCGGCGAGCTCGGCCAGGCCGCCGGCACCCTGTCGAAGCAGGCCGCCGGGTGGACCGGGCTGCCGGAGGGCATCGCGGTCGCGGTCGGCAACGTCGACGCGCACGTGACGAACGCGGCCGCGGTCGCGCTCGAGCCGGGCCAGATGGTCGCCATCATGGGCACCTCCACCTGCCACGTCATGAACGGCGACGAGGTGCGGGAGGTGCCGGGGATGTGCGGCGTGGTCGACGGCGGCATCGTGGCCGGCCTCTACGGCTACGAGGCGGGCCAGTCCGGCGTCGGCGACATCTTCGGGCACTTCGTGAAGAACCTCAGCCCCGAGTTCACGCACGAGCGGCTGACCGAGCTCGCGTCCCGCCAGAAACCGGGCCAGCACGGCCTCCTCGCCCTGGACTGGCACAGCGGCAACCGGTCCGTCCTGGTCGACCACGAGCTGTCCGGCCTGCTGATCGGCGAGACCCTGGCGACCAGGCCGGAGGACGTCTACCGCGCGCTCATCGAGGCCACGGCGTACGGGACCCGCAAGATCGTCGAGACCTTCAACGAGGCCGGCGTCCCGGTGCGGGAGTTCATCGCGGCCGGCGGGCTGCTGAAGAACCGGCTGCTCATGCAGATCTACGCCGACGTGCTGAACATGCCGCTGTCGGTGATCGGCTCGGACCAGGGCCCGGCGCTCGGTTCCGCCATCCACGCGGCGGCGGCGGCCGGGGCCTACCCGGACGTACGGACGGCGGCCGCGGCCATGGGACGCGTCGAGCGCGACGTGTACCGGCCCGACCCGGCATCCGCCGAGATCTACGACCAGCTCTACGCCGAGTACTCGACGCTGCACGACTACTTCGGCCGGGGCGGCAACAAGGTGATGCGCACCCTGCGGGCCGTCCAACGCAAGGTCACCGAGCGAAAGGCCTCTTCATGACCACCACCGACGCCGTCCGCGACACGATCGCGCAGCTGCGCCGGCAGGTCGCCGATCTGCACGCCGAGCTTCCCCGCAACCAGCTGGTGGTGTGGACGGCCGGGAACGTGTCGGCCCGCGTGCCCGGCGCGGACCTGCTCGTGATCAAGCCGTCCGGCGTCTCCTACGACGAGATCACCCCGGACCGCATGGTGGTCACCGACCTGTCCGGCAATCTGGTCGACGGCGAGCACAACCCGTCCTCGGACACCGCCGCGCACGCGTACGTCTACCAGCACATGCCGCACGTCGGCGGGGTGGTGCACACCCACTCCACCTACGCCACGGCGTGGGCCGCGCGGGGCGAGGCGATCCCCTGCGTGCTCACGATGATCGCGGACGAGTTCGGCGGCGAGATCCCGGTCGGCCCGTTCGCGCTGATCGGCGACGACTCGATCGGTCGCGGCATCGTCGAGACGCTCCGCAGCCACCGCTCCCCCGCGGTGCTGATGCGTAACCACGGCGTGTTCACCGTCGGCAGGACCGCCCGCGACGCGGTCAAGGCCGCGGTGATGTGCGAGGACGTCGCCCGTACGGTGCACATCGCCCGCCAGATCGGCACCCCCATCCCCATCGCGCAGCCGGACGTGGACTCCCTCTACGCCCGCTACCAGAACGTCTACGGACAGGAGCCCGCCAAGTGAAGCCCCAGATCTGGTTCCTGACCGGCAGCCAGCACCTGTACGGACCGGAGACGCTCGACCAGGTCGCCGCGAACTCCGCGGAGATCCAGCAGATGCTCGTCGCGGGCGGACTGAGCGCCGAGATCGTCGGCCGGCCGGTGCTCACCGACTCGGGCGCGATCCGCCAGACCATGCTCGAGGCCAACGCCGACCCGTCCTGCCTCGGCGTGATCGCCTGGATGCACACGTTCTCCCCGGCCAAGATGTGGATCACCGGGCTGGACGCGCTGCGCAAGCCGCTGCTGCACCTGCACACCCAGCACAACGTGTCGCTGCCGTGGTCCACGATCGACATGGACTTCATGAACCTGAACCAGGCCGCGCACGGCGACCGCGAGTTCGGGTTCATCCAGTCGCGGCTCGGCGTGCCGCGCAAGACGGTGGCCGGGCACGCCTCCGACCCGGCGGTGGTGGCCCGGGTCGACGCGTGGATCCGGGCGGCCGCCGGCTACCAGCATCTGCGCACGCTCAAGCTGGCCCGCTTCGGCGACAACATGCGCGACGTCGCGGTCACCGAGGGCGACAAGGTGGAGGCGGAGCTGCGGTTCGGGGTCTCGGTCAACACGTACGGCGTGAACGACCTCGTGGCACTCGTCGACGCCGTGTCACCGGCCGAGGTGGACGCTCTCGTCGGTGAGTACGCCGACGCGTACGAGCTGGACCCGTCGCTGGCGAAGGGCGGCGACCGGCACGACTCGCTGCGGTACGCCGCGCAGATCGAGGCCGGGCTCCGCAGCTTCCTGACCGCCGGCGGATTCGGCGCTTTCACCACCAACTTCGAGGACCTGGGCGGCCTGCGGCAGCTGCCCGGCCTGGCGGTGCAGCGGCTGATGGCCGACGGCTACGGCTTCGGCGGCGAGGGCGACTGGAAGACCTCCGCGCTGCTCGCCGCGATCAAGGCGATGGGCGCCGGCACCGGCCGCGGCACGTCGTTCATGGAGGACTACACGTACCACTTCGGCCCCGGCGAGCCGAAGATCCTCGGCGCGCACATGCTCGAGGTGTGCCCGTCGATCGCGGTCGACCGGCCGCGCGCCGAGATCCACCCGCTGGGCATCGGCGGCCGGGAGGACCCGGTCCGCCTGGTCTTCGACGCCACCCCCGGCCCCGGCGTGGTGATCGGCCTGGCCGACCTGGGCGACCGTTTCCGCCTGGTGGCCAACGAGATCGAGGTGACCGCCCCGGACGAGCCGCTGCCGGCGCTGCCGGTGGCCCGCGCGGTGTGGAAGCCGCACCCGTCGCTGTCCACGTCCGCCGAGTGCTGGCTGACCGCGGGCGGCCCGCACCACACGGTGCTGACCCAGGCCGTCGGCGCGGAGAGCCTGCGCGACTTCGCCGTCATGCTCCAGACCGAGCTGCTGCTCATCGACGGCGCGACCACGACGCACGACTTCGCCGATCGGGTGCGATGGAACCAGGCGTACTACCGCCTGGCCCGTCCCCTGTAGCGAAACGAGGGGCGGTCCGGTCCGGGTCCCGGGCCGCCCCTGTTCCAGCCCCCGCGGTCCATCGCCGGTCCTCATCGCCGTCGACCGGCCACTCCGGCGCTCATGGAGCCACGTCCCCGGCGGTCCAGCTCTCCGCCGCCGAGATCCGGCGGGCGGGATACGGCCGGTGAACACCGCCACAGCCGTCAGTCAGTGCGCGACGGACGCCGTACGTCGAGGATGTTGACGTGCTGGGTCTCGAACTCGTGGTCATTCTCGGGCTCGCGCTGCTGGCCGCAGGCCTGCTCGCGAACCGGCTGCACGTCGCCCCTCCGGTGCCGCAGCTGGCGCTCGGCATCCTGATCGGCTTCGTGCCCGCGCTGCGCGGCGTGCAGCTGCCGCCGCAGATCGTGCTGCTGCTGTTCCTGCCCGCGCTGCTCTACTGGGAGAGCCTGACCACGTCGCTGCACATGATCCGCAGCAACCTGCGCATCGTCGTGCTGATGGCGACCGTCCTGGTCCTCGCCACCGCGGCCGCCGCCGCGGTGGCCGCCCACGCGTTCGGGCTGCCGTGGGCGCCGGCCTGGGTGCTGGGCGCGGCCATCGCGCCGACCGACGCGACCGCGGTGGGTGTGCTGGCGCGGGCGCTGCCCCGGCGCACCATGTCGGTGCTGAAGGCGGAAAGCCTGGTCAACGACGGTACGGCGTTGGTCATCTACGGTCTCGCGGTCGGGATCACGGTCGGCGAGGAGCATCTCAGCGCGCCGCACGTGACCTGGCTGGTGGTGGTCGCGTTCGGCGGGGGCGCCCTGGCCGGGGTGATCGTGGCGTACGCGGGCATGTGGCTGCGCCGGCGGCTGACCGACCCGCTGATGGAGAACGTGGCCGTGGTGGTGATCCCGTTCACCGCGTACCTGCTGGCCGAGTCGATCGAGGCGTCCGGGGTGCTGGCCGTGGTGATCTGCGGGCTGATCATCAGCCAGGCCGGGCCGCGGATCGGGCACGCCGCCACCCGTCAGCAGGCCACGGCATTCTGGACGCTCGCCACGTACCTGCTCAACGGCGCCCTGTTCGTGCTCATCGGCCTTCAGGTCCAGTCTTCTGTACGGGGTCTCACCAGCGCGACGCTGACCCAGGGCCTGATCGCCGTCGGCATCGTGTCCGGCGCCGTGGTGGGTGCCCGCTTCCTGTGGCTGTTCACCACGCCGTACATCATCCGCACCCTGGACCGGCGGCCGCAGCAACGGGCCCGGCGGGTCGGCGCCCGCCCCCGGGTGGTCAACGGCGTGTCCGGGTTCCGGGGCGCGGTCTCGCTGGCCGCCGCCCTGGCGGTGCCGCACACGGTCGCCTCGGGCGCCGCCTTCCCGGGCCGCGACCTGATCATCTTCATCGTGACCGGGGTGATCGTGGTGACGCTGGCCGGGCAGGCGCTGCTGCTGCCGATGGTGATCCGCTGGGCGAGGCTGCCGGCCGACAACGCCGACCGGGTGGAGCGGCGGCTGGCCGACACGACCGCCACCGAGGAAGCCCTGGCCGCGCTGCCGCAGATGGCCGCGCGTCTGCACATCGACCCGGAGGTGCTGGAGCGGGTGCGGCAGGAGTTCGAGCGGCGCATCCACGTGCTGCACGCCGACGAGGGCGAACTGGACGACGACGACGAGTCCGCGGCGCGGCACGACCAGCAGTACACCGCCCTGCGGCGCGCGACGATCGCCCACAAGCGCGCCACCGTGACCCGGCTGCGCGACGAGGGCCGCATCGACGACGGGGTGATGCGGCGCGTGCACAACCGGCTGGACTTCGAGGAGATGCGACTCGGCCGGCCGCCTTCGCCGGCCTGACGCTTTTCGCGACCATGCGCCCGGCCCCGCGCCACACGCCAGCGCCATCCGCCCGGCCCGGCGCCACCCGCCAGCGCCATCCGCCCGGGCCGGCCTCCTCAGGCGTCGATCATGACGACGACGGCCTCGCCGTCGGCGGACGCCCGGCCGAACAGGTCGGTCAGCTCCTCGGCGAACCGGACGAAATGGTCGGCCCACGGGCCCTCGGGTGCGGCGCCCTCGGCGACCGGGTCCATGCCGGCGTCCGCGGCGAACGTCATCACCAGGTCGAACTGCGCGCGCAACCAGGTCCGCCACTCCGCGACGGCCATCGCGGCGGCGATCTCCCGTACGGTCCCCGGGTCCAGCGTCCCGGTCATCTCCTCGTCGTCGAAGTCCGGTGGCTGCTGGGCGAACGCCTGCGCTCCCGCCTCGTACGGGGTGCCCTCCGTGCACAGCGACAGCAGCACGCCGACCAGGACGCCCTGGTCGTCGGTCCACACCACGCGCCGGTCCTCGACCATCCGGGCGTACTGGTCGTCGAACGGCGACGGCACCAGCTCGGCCAGGTCCTCCGGCGTCCGGCCCGCTGCCGCCTGCGGCGCGATCCGCCGCCAGCCCAGATCGATACCCATGCTCACTCCCCCGATCGTCGAGGGGCACGTTACCAAGATCAGCCGCAGCCGGGTCACGTGACGGGGTATCGCTCGTTGTCCCCGGGGTATACCACCGGCACCCTGACCAGGAGCGATGCCCATGCACCCTCAGCCGCCACGCCGGAGCACGCATGCCGCCGGAGGACCCCGGAACCTTCTTGTGTACGACCGTTGGGGCGCCTACGGACGGCCGGTGCTCCTGCTTCACGGGTTGCTGTTCGACCGGACGATGTGGTGGCCGGTGGCCGCCGAGCTGGCCACGGCGTCGTCGTGCACGGTGGTGGCGCCCGACCTGCCCGGGCACGGGCAGACCCCGCCGCGCGAGGACTGCTCGCCGGCCCGGATCGCCCGCGACCTGGCCACGCTGGTCAACAATCTGGACCTGCACCGTGCGCCGGTGGTCGTCGGGCACGCGACGGCGGCGCCGCTGGCGCACGCGTTCGCCTCGGCCTACGCGACCCACGCCGTGCTGACCGTGGACGAGCCCACCGAGGCGCCGACCGGCGTCGACGAGGTGATCGCGGCCGCCCGGGTCGAGGAGGTGCCGGAGTTCTACCGGCCCTACGCCCAGGCCCGCGAGGATCCGCAGCTGCTCACGGCGTACGGGAGCTGGTTGCCCGGCCCCGCCACCGAGATGGTCGCCGCCGGCCGCCCGGCCCGGCGCCCGGCGCTGACCCGTTTCGCCCACCTGACCGACCCGGAGGGTTTCGCCGCCGACCTGCGCGACCTGCTCTGAGCGCCCCGGGGCACGCGAACGGCCGTCCCGTGTCACGGGACGGCCGGTCACTCGGCGGTCAGGACTTGAAGGCGTCCTTGATGTTCTCGCCGGCTTGCTTGAGCTTGGAGCCGGTCTGGTCGGCCTTGCCCTCGGCCTCGAGGCGCTCGTCGTCGGTGGCCTTGCCTACGCCTTCCTTGACCTTGCCGCCGACCTCTTCCGCCTTGTTGTCGACCTTGTCATCGAATGCCATGGGGAAAACCTCCTCCTTCTCGATCTGCTGATACCCGCCCGGAACCGGTTCGATGCTTGCCGGCCGGTAAATATCCGGACGGGGAACGCTTCCACCGGCGAGGGCGGGGCGACCGGGGGGCCGGCTTCCGGTCGGTCCGGGCCGCTCAGGCCGGCTTTCGGTGCCCGCCCGGTCCCGGCGCTCAGGCCGGCTTTCGGTGCCCGCCCGGTCCCGGCGCTCAGGCCGGCTTCCGGGGCCCGGGTCGGTCCGGGCCGCTTCCGGCGCCTGCGCGATCCGGAGCCGCTGAGTCCGAATTCGGTGCCCGCCCGGTCAGGCCGGCTCGGGCACGCCGCCCGGGTCGGGGGAAGCGGGACCCGGCGTTGCGGGGTTCGGCGCGGCCGGCGCGGGCTCGATCGGCGACGGCTCCATCGGCGGCGGCGGCAGCGGGTCCGGCGCGCCGGGTTCCAATTCCCCTGGGTCGTCCGGGATGGGCGCGCCCGGGTCGAGCGGCGGGTAGCGGTCGGGATCGGACTGCAAGCGCATGGTGTCGCCTCCTTCGCTCCTCAAGATCACCGATTACCCTCGCTCCCCTCGGGCAAACAGTGACGAACTTCGCCGACGCCCATCCGCAGCCATGCGTGTTGCTCGTACCAGCACAAATCCGACACCCGGCGCGGTCCCCCGCACGGGGTTCCACGCCGCTCCCGCCTGCGGCGTCCCCGCGTATGAGGCCCGGCGGGAGCTGCCCCAGGTGGAGCGCTACGCCGAGTGGCGGTGACAAGCGCGGGATTGCGGGCCAGTGTCCCCATCCGCGCCTCCTCGCCGACGAAATCCCGCGCCGAGTCCACGCCGCCCTCGCCCGGGTCCGCCCCAGGGGGAAAGGGCCGGCAGTTCGGGCATGGTCACGACCTCAGGGAGCGCAGGCCCTCGCCGACCTCGGTGCGGAACTGATCGGGCTGCTCCCAGGCGGCGTGCCCGCTCTCGGGGAGCCGGTGGTGTTACCGCAGCCGCGGGCAGGACTGCTCCGCCCGGCGCTGCCAAGCCGCGCGCGACCAGGGATTTCGCGCTGTGCCAGGTGAAATTCGGTTTCCGACGGCCGGTAGAGTTCCGCGCAGCGTCACGTCCGTTCGGAGGAAATATGTACCGCCCGGTGCCGGCCCAGGTCGACCTGCCCGCCCTCGATCACGAGATCCTCGGGTTCTGGAAGGACAACGACGTGTTCGGGCGCAGCCTCGAGCAGTCGCGCGGCCGGCCGGAATGGGTCTTCTACGAGGGGCCGCCCACCGCGAACGGCATGCCCGGCGCGCACCACATCGAGGCGCGCGTCTTCAAGGACGTGTTCCCGCGGTACCGGACGATGAAGGGCTACCACGTGGCCCGCAAGGCCGGCTGGGACTGCCACGGGCTGCCGGTCGAGCTGGCGGTCGAGAGGGAACTCGGCTTCAACGGCAAGAAGGACATCGAGGCGTACGGGATCGCGGAGTTCAACGCCCGCTGCCGCGCCTCGGTGACCCGGCACACCGACGCGTTCGCCCAGCTCACCGAGCGCATGGGCTACTGGGTCGACATGGACGACGCCTACCGCACGATGGACCCGGAGTACATCGACTCGGTGTGGTGGTCGCTGCGGCAGATCTTCGACAAGGGGCTGCTGGTCGAGGACTTCCGGGTCGCCCCGTGGTGCCCGCGCGACCAGACCACGCTGTCCGACCACGAGCTGGCGCAGGGTTACGAGACCGACGTCGACCCCTCGGTGTACGTCCGCTTCCCGCTGACCTCCGGCCCGCTGGCCGGGCAGGCGTCGCTGCTGGTGTGGACGACCACGCCCTGGACGCTGGTCTCGAACACCGCGGTCGCGGTCCACCCCTCGGTCACGTACGCCGTGGCCAGTGACGGGACCGAGAAGCTGGTCGTCGCCGAGCCGTTGCTGGGGGTGCTGGGCGAGGGGTGGAGCGCGACCGGCGAGACGTACACCGGCAAGGACCTGGAGCGGTGGACCTACCGGCCGCCGTTCGACCTGGTCGAGGTCCCGGGCGCGCACATCGTGATCCTCGCGGATTACGTGACCACCGACAGCGGCACCGGGCTGGTGCACCAGGCGCCCGCGTTCGGCGCCGACGACCTGGCCAGTACCCGCGCGTACGGGCTGCCGATGGTCAACCCGGTGCGGCGCGACGGCACGTTCGAGGCGGACATCCCGCTGGTCGGCGGGCTCTTCTTCCGGACGGCCAACGAGCCGCTGGTCGCCGCGCTGACGGAGAAGGGGCTGCTGTTCCGGCACGAGCCGTACGAGCACCAGTACCCGCACTGCTGGCGCTGCCACACCGCGCTGATCTACTACGCGCAGCCGTCCTGGTACGTGCGCACCACGGCCGTACGGGAAGCTCTGCTCCGGGAGAACGAGAAGACGAACTGGCAGCCGGAGACCGTCAAGCACGGCCGGTACGGCGACTGGCTGGTCAACAACGTCGACTGGGCGCTGTCGCGCAACCGTTACTGGGGCACCCCGCTGCCGATCTGGCGCTGCGCGGACGGTCATCTGACGTGCGTCGGCTCGCGCGCCGAGCTGGGCAGCCTGGCCGATCGCGACCTGTCGGAGCTGGACCCGCACCGGCCGTTCATCGACGACGTGACCTTCGCCTGCCCGGTGTGCGGCGAGACCGCGGTCCGGGTGCCCGAGGTGATCGACGCCTGGTACGACTCGGGATCGATGCCGTTCGCCCAGTTCGGCTATCCCTACCGCAACCGGGAGCTGTTCGAGCGGCGCTTCCCCGCCCAGTTCATCTCCGAGGCGATCGACCAGACCCGCGGCTGGTTCTACACGCTGATGGCGGTCGGCACGCTGGTCTTCGACCGCTCCCCGTACGAGAACGTGGTCTGCCTGGGCCACATCCTCGCCGAGGACGGCCGCAAGATGTCCAAGCACCTCGGCAACATCCTGGAACCGATCCCGCTGATGGACACCCACGGCGCGGACGCGGTGCGCTGGTTCATGGCCGCGGTGGGTTCGCCCTGGTCGGCCCGGCGCGTCGGGCACACCGCGCTGCAGGAGGTGGTCCGCAAGACGCTGCTCACCTACTGGAACACCGTCGCTTTCCAGGCGCTCTACGGCCGTACGGCCCGGTGGTCGCCGTCGGCCGCCGACCCGGCGCCCGCGGACCGCCCGGTGCTCGACCGCTGGGTCCTCTCCGAGCTGAACACGCTGGTGCGCCAGGTCGACGCGGCGATGGCCGCGTTCGACACGCACGAGACCGGCAAGCTGCTCGCCGCCTTCGTCGACAACCTGTCCAACTGGTACGTGCGGCGCAGCCGCCGCCGGTTCTGGCGCGGCGACCCGGCGGCGCTGGCCACCCTGCACGAGGCGCTGAGCACGGTGACCCTGCTGATGGCGCCGCTCACCCCGTTCGTCACCGAGCGCGTCTGGCAGGACCTGGTCGTGCCGGTCGACCCGGCCGCACCGCCGTCGGTGCACCTCGCCACGTTCCCCGCGGTGGACGAGACGCTGATCGACCCGGCGCTGGGCGAGCAGATGGTGCTGGTGCGACGCCTGGTCGAGCTGGGCCGGGCGGCGCGCGCCGAGTCCGGCATGAAGGTGCGCCAGCCGCTGGCCCGCGCGCTGGCCTCGGCGGCGGGCTTCGCCGAGCTGCCCGCGGACCTGCTCGCCGAGATCGCCGCCGAGCTCAACGTCGGCTCGGTGGACCCGGTGGCGGGTTCGTTCGTGAACACCACGGCGAAGGCCAATTTCCGTACGCTCGGCCGGCGCTTCGGCTCGGACGTGCAACGCATCGCGAAGGCCATCGCGGCCGCCGACGCCTCGGCCCTGCAACGTGACCTGGCCGCGACGGGCAGCGCCACGGTCGACGACGTCACGCTCGGCCCGGACGACGTGATCATCACCGAGACGCCGCGCGAGGGCTGGGCGGTCTCCTCGGACGCCGGCGCGACGGTCGCGCTCGACCTGCACCTGACCCCCTCGCTCAAGCGCGCGGGCCTGGCGCGCGACGCGATCCGCCAGATCCAGGAGGCGCGCAAGACCAGCGGCCTGGAGGTCTCCGACCGCATCCGCCTGCGCTACACGACCACCGACGAGCAGACCGCGACGGCCCTGGCCGAGCACGGCGAGCTGGTGGCCGACGAGGTCCTGGCCGTCGACCACGCCGCCGCGGAGCCGGACTGGCCGGACGCCGAGCCGTTCACCGACGAGTCGCTCGGCCTGACCTTCTGGCTGACACCGACGTCACACCCGTCGGCGCCGTGACTCGTCGAATGACCCAGGAAAGGCGGTCCTGGCGGGCCTAGCGTCGCTGACATGAACAGCACGCTGGCCGACCGGCGACGGAAGCGGATGCGGACCATCCAGGCGCTGCGGCGCACCATGCCGCCGCCGAGCGGCACGGCCGAGATCCGCGGGGTCCGCATCGCCGTGCGGTGCACCAGCGCCGAGCGGGACCTGCAGATCGGCGGCGACTGGTACCTGAGCATGCCGCTGCCCGGCGGCGGGCTGCTGCTGGCGGTCGGTGACGCGCTCGGGCACGGGCTGGCCGCGGCGTCGTCGATGCTGCGGCTGCGCTTCGCCATGACGGCGCTCGCGGCCGAGGGGTACCCGCCGGCCGGGATCCTGGGCCGGCTCAACGACGAGCTGTGCCGGACGGGGCCGGCGGCGGCGGCCAGCGCGATCGTCGCGGTCTACCGGCCGCTGACCGGGGAGCTGGTGTCCGCCCGGGCCGGCCACCCGCCGGCGCTGATCAGCGACGGGGAGCACACCACGACGCTGGGCGACACGGGCGGGCCGCTGCTCGGCGTGGTGCCCGGCTACGCGTACCGGACCACCGTGCGCCGGGTGAGCCCCGCCGACCAGCTGATCCTCTACACCGACGGCCTGCTGCGCCGGGGTCAGACGGTCGACGAGTGGGCGGCCGGCGCCGCCGTGACGGTCCGGCAGGCGGGCGGCGACGCGACCGCGCTGCTGCACTCGGTGGACTACCACGCCTGCGGTGATGACGCGTGCCTGCTGATCGCGCGACTGCGGCCCTGACCACGTTCGGGGCCTCAACGGCCCGCCGGCAGTGATCGTCCCGGCAGAATGAGGCGCGTGGAATCAGCTCATGCCGTGGACCGCGGGCCGGTTCGCGCCGCCGTGGTGGTCGGTGCGCTCGGCGTCGTCTTCGGCGACATCGGCACCAGCCCGATCTACACCCTGCAGACCGTCTTCAACCCCGACGACCCGCACCCGGTGCCGCTCACCCAGGGCAACCTGTACGGCGTCGTCTCGCTGATCTTCTGGTCCGTGATGATCATCGTGACGCTCACCTACGTCACGCTCGTCATGCGGGTCCACAACGACGGCGAGGGCGGCATCATGGCGCTGATCACGCTGTTGCGCCGCTGGCGGGGCACGCAGGGCCGGCGCACCGCGATGGTGCTGGCGGCCGCGGGCATCTTCGGCGCCGCGCTGTTCTTCGGCGACAGCATGATCACCCCGGCGATCTCGGTGCTCTCCGCCGTCGAGGGTCTCAAGGTCGTGCAGCCCGGTCTCGGCGAACTGGTCGTGCCGATCACCGCGGTCATCATCGTCGTGCTGTTCCTGGTGCAGCGCCGGGGCACGGCGGTGGTGGGCCGCCTCTTCGGTCCGGTCATGATCGCCTGGTTCCTGGCCATCGGCGCGTGCGGCGCCTGGGGCATCGTCCGGCATCCGCAGATTCTCAAGGCCCTGTCCCCCACGTACGCCGTGGGTTTCGTGACGGGTCATCTCCACATCGCCTTCTTCGCGCTGGCCGCGGTCGTGCTGTCGGTGACCGGCGCGGAGGCGCTGTACGCCGACATGGGCCACTTCGGACGCCGGGCCATCGTCCGTGGCTGGCTCGGCCTGGTCCTGCCCGCCCTGACGCTGAGCTATTTCGGGCAGGGCGCGCTGCTGCTGGGCGACCCGGACGCGCACGAGAGCCCGTTCTTCCTGATCGCGCCGGGCTGGGGCCGGCTCCCGCTGGTCATCCTCGCGACCGCGTCCACGGTGATCGCCGCCCAGGCCGTGATCACCGGCGCGTACTCGGTGGCCAACCAGGCCGGCCAGCTCGGCTACCTGCCCCGGCTGCGGGTCGAGCACACCTCGGAGTCCACCATCGGCCAGATCTACGTGCCGTGGATCAACTGGGTGCTGATGGTGGCCGTCCTGGGACTGGTCTTCGCCTTCCGCGCGTCCGCCGCGCTGGCCTACGCGTACGGCATGGCCGTGATCGTCACGATCACCATCACCACGCTGCTCTTCTTCTACCTGGCGCGGGTCCGCTGGAGGACGCCGCTGTGGCTGGTGGTCGGCGGCGGTGGCCTGCTGCTCGCCATCGACCTGCTGTTCACCGGAGCGAACCTGACCAAGCTGGTCCACGGCGCGTGGCTGCCGCTGCTGATCGGGCTGTTCGCGTTCACCGTGATGACCACCTGGCAGCGCGGCCGGCAGGTGGTGACGGCCGAGCGGGTCAAGGCGGAGGGGCCGCTGCGCGAGTTCGTCGACCGCCTCGCGAAGGAACAGCCGCCGCTGCTGCGGGTGCCCGGCACCGCGGTCTTCCTCAACCGCGGCAAGCAGACCGCGCCGCTCGCGCTGCGCGCCAACGTCGAGCACAACCACGTCCGCCACGACCACGTCGTGATCATGTCGGTGGAGACGCTGCCGGTTCCCCGGGTGCCCGAGAGCATGCGCATCGAGGTCGACGACCTGGGCTACGCGGGCGACGGGATCACCCACGTCAGCGCCCGGTTCGGCTACATGGACGCGCCCGACGTGATGGCCGCGCTGCGGCTGCTGAAGCCCGATCAGACCGAGGGCGAGATCGCCATCGACGACGCCTCCTACTTCCTGTCGAAGATCGAGCTGACCCGCGGGCCGGCCCCGACCATGGCGGGCTGGCGGAAACGACTGTTCATCGCGACGTCGTACATCACCTCGGACGCCGCCGAGTACTTCGGCCTGTCCCGCGAGCGCACCGTGATCATGGGTTCGCGGATCGAGGTGTGAGGCTCAGGCCGGGCGGGCCGCGTCGACCTCGGGGCTCTTGCCGGGGTCCGGCGGCCCGCCGTCCGAGCCGGTCGCGGTCAGCGGCGTCGCCAGGTCCTCCAGGCTCTTCTGCTCGGCCCGCACACCCAGGACCGCCTCGACCGCGCCCGCCGCGATCATCAGGATCGCGCCGATCGCGAACGCCAGAACCGTGTCGCCGACCTTGCCGGAGCCGACCAGCTCGGCGAAGAGCAGCGGCCCGGTGATGCCGCCGGCCGCGGTGCCGACCGCGTAGAAGAAGGCGATCGCCAGTGCCCGGGTCTCCATCGGGAAGATCTCCGAGACGGTCAGGTATGCCGAGCTGGCCCCGGCCGAGGCGAAGAACAGCACCACGCACCAGCACGCCGTCAACGTCACCGCGTTCAGCACGCCGGCCCCGAACAGCCAGGCCGTGACCAGCAGCAGCACGCCGGACAGCACGTACGTGCCGGTGATCATCACCTTGCGGCCGAGCGTGTCGAACAGGCGCGCGAGCAGCAGCGGCCCGGCCAGGTTGCCCACCGCGATCACGGCGAAGTAGTAGCCGGTGCTGCCGGACGGCACCTGGAAGAAGGTCTGCAGGATCTGCGCGAACCCGAAGGTGATCGCGTTGTAGAGGAACGCCTGGCCGATGAAGAGCGACAGCCCGAGCGCCGCCCGCTTCGGGTAGTGCCGGACCAGCGTCGAGGCGATCCGTCCGAAGCCGATGGTCTGGCGCTGACGGATGGTGATGTACTTCTCGGCCGGCTCGAGGGTCACCTTGTCCTCCCGCTCGACCGTCTTCTCCACGTCCTCCACGAGGCCGTTCGCCTCGTCGCCGCGGCCGTGGATGAACAGCCAGCGCGGGCTCTCCGGCACGTGCCGACGCACCAGCAGGATGACCAGGCCGAGCACGACGCCCAGCCCGAACGCGACGCGCCAGCCCCAGGAGACCGGCAGCTGGGTGAGGATCGGGACGGTCAGCAACGCGCCGAACGCGGCGCCGGCCCAGTACGTCCCGTTGATCACGATGTCGATGCGCCCGCGGTAGCGTGCCGGGATCAGCTCGTCGATCGCCGAGTTGATCGCCGCGTACTCGCCGCCGATGCCGGCCCCGGTGATGAACCGGAACAGGAAGAACCACCAGGCGTGAAAGGACAGCGCGGTCATCGCGGTGCCGAACAGGTACACGCCCAGGGTCAGCATGAACAGCTTCTTGCGGCCGAACCGGTCGGTGAGCCAGCCGAAGAAGAGAGCGCCGAGACAGGCCCCCAGCACGTACGTCGCGGCGCCGAACCCGGTGACCTGGCTCTGCGTGATGGGCAGGCCGCTGCCCTTCTCCGCGAGCCGGCCGGACAGGTTGCCGACGATGGTGACTTCCAGGCCGTCCAGGACCCAGACGGTGCCCAGTCCGATGACGATCATCCAGTGCCAGCGTGCCCACGGCAGACGGTCGAGCCGCGCGGGCACATTCGTACGTACTTCTGCCATGGAGCGCAACTACCCATCCCCCAGCTGCATGATGCACACAGCCGTTCCCGGGTTGATCGTGACGAACGAAGCTCGCGTATCGTGGCCGCTCGTCGGAAACCATCGGTCTTCGCCGAGGCCGGGATGAATATGGGCAGGGCGGGAATGACAGACAACTACGACGACAGCACGGACCGTACGGCCGACGCGCCGGTCTCCGCGGCCCCGGTCTCCGCCGCGCCCGTCTCCGGGACGCCGGTCTCCGCCGCGCCCGTCTCCGGGACGCCGCTCTCCGCCGCGCCCGTCTCAGCGGCGCCCGTCTCCGGGACGCCCGTCTCAGCGGCGCCCGTCTCCGGGGCGCCCGTTTCGTCCCCGCCCGGCTTCGCGTCGACCGACACGCTCGTCCAGCCCGCGGTCGTCGAGGACGAACCGGCGCGGCCGCCGAGGTCCAGCATCTCGCTCGCGCTGCGGCTGATCGCCCTCATCGTCGGCGTGGCGATCGCCGGCGGCCTCACCGTGTACCTGATCCTCGGCGGCGAGGACAAGCCGCCCGCGCAGCCCTCCGCGGTGCTGCCGAAGCCCGCAAACGTGCTGCCCACCGACGAGACCGGCACGCCGTCCCGCGGTGTCAGCCCGAGCGCGAAGGCGAGCAGCTCGGCCTCCGCGTCCGCGTCGGCCTCGGCTTCCGCCTCGGCGGCGGCGCCGGTGTCCGCTCCGGCGATCACGGCCACGCCGCAGAGCCGGCCCACCTCGCCCGCCGCCGGCAAGCCCACCCTCGACCCGCCGCCCGCCGCCGACCGCTCCGGCAAGGTCACCGCGGCCAGCGGCCGGTGCCTGATGCGCGGCGGTCTCCTCGGCGTCGACGGCAGCCCGATCCAGGTCGCCGACTGCGATGTGGCCTCCACGTTCACCCTGGCCTCCGACGGCACGTTGCGGGTCTCCGGCCGGTGCGCGCAGGTCAGCGGCGATTCGGTGCGCATCGACGGCTGCGGCGGCCAGGACAGTGCACAGTGGCGGCGCGGTCCCGGCGGTTCGCTGGTCAACCCGTCGACCGGCCGCTGCCTCACCGACCCGGGCCGCTCCGGCGCCACCGCCAAGGCCACGGACTGCACCGGCGGCAGCGAGCAGAGCTGGTCGCTACCCTGAGCGTGCTTGCCGTCACGGTTCTCGCGGTCGACGGCGGCGGCTAGGCTGACCCGCGTGAATCCGCTGGAGGGCGACCGGGTCAGGCTGCGCGAGCTGCGCGACGGCGATCTCGACGAGCTGGTCGCGTGGTGGCAGGATCCGGCGGTCGCGCGCCTGCAGAGCACCCTGCCGGTGCATCCGCGGCCGGCCGCCGCGGTGGCCGAGCAGTTCCGGCTGTGGAGCGGCAACCAGGGCACCGACGCCGGGCTGGTGGTGGAGCACCAGCAGGAGGGCACGCTGCTCGGGCACGTCGCGCTGTTCGGGGCCGACGCGCACAACCGCACGGCGACCTTCGCGATCATCATCGGGCCGCCGCATCAGGGCATCGGGTACGGCGCCGAGGCGATCCGGCTCATGGTCGGGTACGGGTTCACCGAGCTCGGGCTGCATCGCATCCAGCTCGGTGTGGTCGGCTTCAACCAACGCGCGATAACGGCGTACGAGAAAGCGGGTTTTGTGGAGGAGGGACGCGAGCGCGAGAGCCTGTTCCGCGAGGGTCGCTGGCACGACCAGGTGCACATGGGCGTCCTGGCGCGGGAATGGCTCGACCGGGAGGTGTGATGCTGCTGTCCGAGGCCGAGTCGCAAGCCGAGTCCGCGGGGCTGCGGCACGTCACCGACCTCGTCCCCGGCATCACCCGCTCACCGGCCGGCCGCGACTGGACGTACCGCCTGCCGGACGGCACCGAGCTCACCGACGCGGCGGAACGCGCCCGCATCCACGCCATCGGCATCCCGCCCGCCTGGACCGACGTGTGGATCAGCCCCGACCCGCACGGCCACATCCAGGCGACCGGACGGGACGCGCGCAACCGCAAGCAGTACCGCTATCACCCGCTCTGGCGGGAGGTGCGCGACGACACGAAGTTCCACCGGGTCGGCACGTTCGGCCGGAGCCTGCCCGCGCTGCGCCGCCGCACCGGCGCCGACCTGGGACTGCCCGGCCTGCCGAAGCAGAAGGTGCTGGCCGCGGTGCTGCGGCTGATGGACGAGACGCTGATCCGGGTCGGCAACGAGCAGTACGCGCGGCAGAACGAGTCGTACGGGCTGACCACCCTGCGCCAGGACCAGGTCGCCGAGGAGGGCACGGCGACGCTGCGGTTCGACTTCCGCGCCAAGTCCGGCAAGCACCAGCAGGTCCGGCTGCGCGACCCGCGCCTCGCCGAGGTGGTGCACGCCTGCCACGAGCTGCCCGGCCAGGAGCTGTTCGAGTACCTCGACCACGACGGCCGGGTGGTCGACATCGGCTCCGCGGACGTCAACACCTATCTGCGGACGCTCACCGGCGCGACCTTCACGGCCAAGGATTTCCGTACCTGGGGAGGCTCGGTGACCGCCGCGGAAACCCTGGTCCGGCTCGGCCCGCCCACCTCGGCCGCCGACGCCAGGCGCAAGGTCAACGCCGCGATCGACGCCGCCGCGGCCCGGCTGAACAACACGCGGGCGGTGGCCCGCACCAGCTACGTCGACCCGCGCGTGCTGAGCGCCTACCCCGACGGCCGGCTGCACGAGGCCTTCGCCCGGGCCGACGCCAGGCCCCGCCTGAAGCACGCCGAGGCGGCCCTGCTGGTCATCCTCTGACCAGCAG
>NZ_CAKUCL010000061.1 GCF_934643405.1 uncultured Actinoplanes sp. | reverse complement strand
GCCGCCGCCCGCCGCCCGCTCGGCCGCCGCCCCTTCGCGACCCCACGCCGCCTTTGCCGCCCCGCCTGCCTTTCGCCGCCCCGTCGCCTGCGCCGGCCGGATCGCGCCGCCGCCGGGATCAGGCGTTTCCGGGGGACGGGTCGGCGGCCGTCGTCACGCGGGCGTAGGCGGCGATCGGCGCCCAGCGCTTGGTCCACTGCTGGCGCTGCTCGTCGAACGCCGCGTCGTCCAGACCGAACGTCGACACGGTGATCTCGACGTGCGCCGCCTCGGGGCTGTGCAGCGGCAACCGCGCCGCCACCACGACGAGATGCCCGTCGCCGTTCACCGTCCAGGCGACCCGCCGGCCCGACTGCTCCCACTGCCCGTCGGCCAGCGCGAGCGCCTGCTTGCCGGTCGTCTCCCCGGTCAGGTACAGCGTCCGCCGTCGCCCCTCCGGCCGCGCGTGCAGCAGGAACCGCAACTGGATCAAAAACGCGCGCCACCCCTCCTCGATCGGGTCATATTCGTCCGACTCCTTGCGGCCGGGCACCTCCCGGGCCACCCGCACCACCGACTTGTCGTCATCCCCCTCGACCTCCAGGTACGAGCCGTCGGCCCACCCCATCCGCTCGGGCGCCAGAAACGTCGCCTCGCTCAGGAAGATCTGCTCGATCTCGGCGTCGAGCCCGTCGTAGTCCCAGCCGAACCACTGGCGCAGCACAGCCGCCTGGGTGACGGACTCCCAGACCTCGTCGCGCCCGGCGTCCACGGAAATTTCCACTTGGTATGGCTTGAGCCCGCCTTGATCGGTCATGCACCCATCTTTGGTCCAACCACCCGATCACGCCACGCGGCGGCCCGCCTCCGGATCCAGCGGCTGCCGGCGACCGGCACCGA
Source organism: uncultured Actinoplanes sp. (assembly GCF_934643405.1). Classification (GTDB taxonomy): domain Bacteria; phylum Actinomycetota; class Actinomycetes; order Mycobacteriales; family Micromonosporaceae; genus Actinoplanes. The sequence goes on along the minus strand of NZ_CAKUCL010000061.1, from coordinate 30,230 downwards.
GCCCGGACCGGATCGTTCGGCGTGTCTCGATCCGGCCGAGACCGGCGAACCGTGCCGCCGCATCCAGCTCACGGACCACGTCGCCCGCGTCGAGCAGACCCGCGCCGACGAGCCGGCCGAGCGCGAACGCCGCCCGGTTGAGCGTGTCGTTGCGGCTGCCCACCGGGGCGCGCGCCACCCGATCGGCCTCCGCGGTGAGCGCGGCCTGCGCATACCGGTCCGGATGCGCGATCGTGCGACGCGCCGGCGGCAGCGGCGCCGGACCTTCGATCAGGGCATGCAGCGCCGGCGAGGCGACCGGCAGGTCGTCACCCGGACGGCGCACCCACCGGTAGTCGCCGCCGCTCGTGTGACGGGACGGCGGTGCCACCACGTAGCCACCCAGGCCCCGCCAGTCGAGGCCGGGCAGCAGCCGCACCCGGTTGCCGAACCCGGTCGGCCGGAACCACAGATGCCACCCGCCGCTGCCGGTGCGGACCCGGGGGCCGGGCGGCAGCTCGTCGTCCAGCAGGTGGCGCAGCCCGTGCCATCCCTCGGCGGAGTCGATGTCGGCCACGTCCATCGTGATGCCCGTACGCAATCCGACGTTGGCCTCCGGCCAGCGTGCCCACCACATGTCGATGACGCGCGGGTCGGTGGTGGCCTCGGTCAGGCCGTGCCGCAGCCTCGGGTGCTTGCCGGAACGCTCGCATCGGACTCCTCTGTCGCAGGAACACACACCGCGCACGTCAGGCGTGTGCAACGGCAGGACGGGGATTCCGTGCCGTGCGTACGCCAACGCGGCTGTCAGCAACATTAGAACAAGGGTACGACAGTTTTCAGCCCCGCAGGTCGTGAAGCACGTGGGCGATATGGTGCGAAGTGCTCCACGAGATCCAGCTCGCCGAACTGCCCGCCCCCGGCGCCGTCCGAGCCCGCCGGGCAATCTCCGCGTCACCCCAGGAGAAGCGCGCGCCCGCGGCCGGCCAGTGCGAGGAATTGACCAGCGTGCGGCACAGATCGTGGCACCGGTCGTCGCCGCGCCCGCCGCGCCGGGCCCACCGGTAGATCCACCAGTGGCGATCGGTGGTGTACCGCAATGTCGGCAGCTGCCGATGCCGCTGCACGCCGAGCCGCCGGACGGGCGAGGTCACGCCGTAGTCCGCGAACCCGACGCCGGGCTCGCCCAGCCGCGTCCACACCCGGGCATCGAGGCGCCCGACGGTGACCGGCCGATCAGTGGGCAGATCGTCCAGGTTCGGCGGCATCGCGCCGGAGGCGACGCTCACCGATCGCCACGGGAGTCCCCGGGCCCAGCGCAGCACCCGCCGGCATCGGTCGAGCACCTGCTCGGCATGGGCCACGCATGCCGTCTCGGCCAGGTCGATCAGCAGGTCGACGTCCTCGACCTCCAGTCCGGCGCCCCGCAGCACGCGCTCGGTGACGGCGTTCGCGTCGGCCGGGCTCGCCGCATCCGCATGCGGCTGAAGCCGCAACACGGCACGACGCAGGTGCATCCGCGCGGCGAGGCCGTGGGCGGCCAGGCGACGACTGCTTTCGTACGCCCGTAGCACCGGCAACATGGCCACGCCGAGTGCGGCCAGCTGCTCGGCCAGATCGAGCGGCGGCGCCTCGGTCCGGTCGGCTCGCTCCGGGATGCCGCCGAAGTCCACCGCCACCGCCCCGGTGCGTGGCGGCATCTGCCGGATCAGCGGCACGACGCCGGCGCCCGGCTCCAGCTCGAGAATCGGCATGACGTGCGCGGCGGCGTCCGCCGCGAGGTGGGTCAGTGCCGCCAGTTCGCCCCGGCGAGGGCGCAGGATCGGTCGGTAGACGCCGTCCTGTAAGGAACCCGCCGACGTGTAGACCGCCATTTACTCAAAGTAGCTAACTCTGTCGGATCAGCGACATACCTCGATGCAAATGAGACAACATGGACTGATTTGCCTCCCACCCGTCCGGGAACTTCACCGGCACGTTGAGGTGCACTGGCTCGGTCGAGGGATGCGCGTCCAGCAGTTCGGCGATCCCGGCGCGCGCGACGATCACACAGGCATGCCGGTGCCGCGAGGTCAGCACGCACAACCGGCCCGACTCCAGGTGGAACGCGGTGGCATCGCGCCGGCCGGACAACGGGTGCAGCACGACGGTCAGGTCGTACTCCCGGCCCTGCAGGCGGTTCGCCGTGTCGACCGTGACCCCGGCCGCCTCGGGCGGAAGCAGCGACCGGATCACCGCCACCTGGTCGCGGTGCGCGGCGCCGATCGCGATCCGGTCCGCCGTGAGCGGCCCGCCGCCGGACTCCGACGCGGTCACCGCCTCCCTGGTCAGCGCGCGCCCGGCCAGCGCGGCACACGCCGCGGCCGCCTCGGCGTCGGTGCGGATCGTGAACCGGGCCGGCAGCTCGTGCAGCCCCCACCCGCTCGCCGCCGCGGTGTCCAGCACGTCGTCGAGCGGCCCGTTCCCCGGTCTGGCGAAGTCGAGGGTGCGGTCGTCGGGCCCGGTGCCGGAGCGGAAGCCGGTGAACGGATAGAAGGCCTCGGCCACCACCGGCGCCGCCGAGTGCGGCAGCCGCCAGGACACCGGCAGCCGGTGAACGGGCAGCTCGGGGTTGTGCCGCAGGAGCACCGCGACGGCGCTCTGCATCGGATCCCACGACAGTCCCGTCCAGCGATCGACCTCCACGGTCGAGAACGGGTCGAGCTGCCCGGGGTCGCCGACGAACAGGGCGCGCTGGAATCGGGGCGCCACCCGCAGCAGCGCATCCGAGCGCATCTGATACGCCTCGTCGACGATCGCCCACGGCCACGACCCGTCGGTCACGGTCGCCCACTTGGCGGCGGTCGCGATGGTCACGGCCGGCGAGCCCAGATCGGCGACCTTGGCGCCGACCCGGCAGGCCGGATGCGACCGCACACGCTCGGTCGGCTCGTAGTCCACCGCGGACAGCCGGCCCACACCGATCCGGGGCGACCGCACGCCGAGGCGCTCGATCAGGTCGTCCACCTGCTCGTTCGTCTGCGCCACGATCATCAGCGGCTCACCGGACCCGGCCAGCTCACCCGCCGCCCGTACCACCAGGGTCGACTTGCCGGCGCCCGGCGGCGAATCGACCACGACACCGCGATGGTCGCCCTCGCGCAGGTCACGCAGCACGGCGTCGATCACCCGGGCGGCCTCGACCGCGGGACTCACCGCGGGGTTCGCACTCATCGGGGCACCGTAACCCGACATGGTCACGCGCCCAGGTAGACGCGGGGAACGTTCGCGCCGATCCGGGCGACTATCTCGTACGGGATCGTGTCCGCGGCCCGCGCCCAGTCGGCGGCCGTGGGTTCGCCCTGGTCGCCCGGCCCGAAGATCAGCACCTCGTCACCCGCCTCGGCGGGATCACCGTGCAGGTCGACGACGAACTGATCCATCGCGACGCGTCCCGCGACCGTGCGCCGCCGCCCGGCCGCCCACACCTCGCCCCGATTGCCGGCGTGCCATGGGATCCCGTCCGCATAACCGATCGGGACCAGGCCCAGCGTCGTCTCGGCGGCGGTCCGGTATTCCAGGCCGTAGCTCACGCCATGCCCGGCGGGCACGCGTTTCACCGACGAGAAACGGCTGGCCAGCGTCATCACCGGCCGCAGACCCTCGCGTGCGCTCGGCGCGGCTTCGATTCCGTACGTGGACAGACCGCCCCGTACCAGATCAAAACGCATCTCTGGCAGCAGGCTGATCGCCGCCGAATTGGCCAGGTGCCGCACTTCCGGCCGGATTCCGGCTTGCTCGGCCCGGCGCACGGCATCGCGGAACGCCGCGGCCTGCGCAGCGACCGACGGATGAGTCGGGTCCTCCGCGACGGCCAGGTGTGACCAGATGCCGACCACCTCGATGCTCTCGTCGGCCTGCGCCTTCAGGGCGGCCTCGATCAGGTCGGGCCACTCCCGGAGCGGGCATCCGTTGCGACCGAGACCGCTGTCCACCTTCAGATGGACGCGTGCGGTGCGGCCCACCTGACGAGCGGCGGCGACGACCTCGGCCAGATCCCACTGGCCGCTGATCGAGATGTCCACCTCCCGCCGGATCGCCTCGGCGAACGGACCGCCCGGCGTCCACAGCCAGGTCAGCATGCGGCCGCCCACACCGGCGGCGCGCAGTGCGAGCGCCTCCTCCGGAATCGCGGTGGCCAGCCAGGCGGCGCCCGCCTCACGCGCGGCGCGCGCCACGGGGATGAGGCCGTGCCCGTACGCGTTGGCCTTGACCACCACCATGAGGTCGGCGTGCCCGGCGCGGCCGGCCAGCACCTCGACGTTGGCACGCAGCGCGTGCAGGTCGATCCGGGCCTCCGCCCGGGCCCGAGCCCACTCCACCGTCACCTTGCACCCCTTCCGTTGAGACCTGCCGATCGTAGGGCGGCGCGCGAGGCCGCCCCGAAGTTATCCACAGGGGCCGCCCAGACCGGCCGCGCAGGAATACGGTGAGTCCCGACTTCATCACCCCAAGAGACGGAGTGGTCCATGTTCGACGGTCGCAATCTGCAGGACGCGGAACACCTGGTCGACGACCGGCAGGCGGCGGTCGAGGCGCGTGGGGCGCAGGCCCGCGCCCTGTCCGCGCGGCTGTCCGGCCTGACGGCGACGGCGACGAGCGAGGACGGCCTGGTCACGGTGACCGTGGGCTCGACCGGAGGTCTGGTCCGCCTCGAACTGGCCGAGGGCATCCGCGGGCGGCCGGCGGACCAGACGGCTCGGCAGATCATGGCGACTCTGCGATCGGCGAAATCGCGTCTGACCGCGGCGGTCGCCGAGGCCATCGCGGAAACGGTGGGCGCCGATTCGCCGACCGGCCGAGCGGTGATCAGCTCCTATACCGAACGGGCTGGGGGCGCCGCTGAGTGACCGTCTCGCCCCGGACGACCCGCGGCTTGAGCCTGGTCTGTGATCACGGGGACCGCAGGATCAACGCTGCCTACGGCATCCGGCCTCGGTTCTGCAAGGGACCGTGATGCGCCTTGCTCATGCTTGCGCCCAGGCGACCGGTGGTCCGCTCGGAGTCGGAAATTGTGGTTCTGACGCTGCAACAACTGCGCGGCACTAACGACGGAATTGAATTGCGGCGCGCATTTCCTGGCGTGCTTGGGGCGGCTGTGGCGTGAGAGTCGGTAGCCGGCCGCGTGGAGGCTAGGGGTATCGGGCGGAGGGCCTTGAGAGGTAGAGAGGCTGTGTTTTCCTGTCGGCGGGCGGGCGTGGGGATGCCGGGAAGCTGTGTTTCTTAAAGGCGGCCTCGGGGACGCGGGGAAGCTGGCCTTCGTTATCGCGGGACGCGGGAAGCTGCGGAGCTGTAATCGGCGGGCGGCCGCAGGTCTGCTGGAAGGCGGCGGGAGGCCAGAGTCCCGCCGGATAACTGAGGGGCGGGTAGAAGCCGCAGCTGGTTGTCGGTGGGGTGGCCGCTTGGAGGCTCGAGGCTTCGGCCGATTGTGCCGGGCGGGCGGCTGTCGGGAGGCCGGGCGGCGGCTGGTTGTCGGGCCGCCGGCCTTGAGCCCGCCGGGAGGCGGCTGGATGCCGCGGGCGTGGAGGGCGGGGGATCACGGGTGATCCTCGGCCGCCGGACACGCGCGGGATCGGCGGGCGATTCTCTGCTGCTGGGGGCGCGCGGGGATCGGGGGCGATTCTCGGCCGCCGGACACGCGCGGGATCGGCGGGTGATTCTCGGCCGCTGGGAGGCGCGCGGGATCGGTGGGTGATTCTCGGCCGCTGGGGGCGCGCGCGGATCGGCGGGTGACTCTCGGCCGCTGGGGCGCGCGCGGGAATCGGCGGTGACTCTCGGGCGCTCGGGCGTGGGGATCGGCGGGTGATTCTCGGCTGCCCAGGGCGGGCGGGGGTCGGCGGCTGTGGCTCGTGCGGGGAGTGACTCGACTGAGGCTGATCGAGGGGTTGGAGGGTGACGGATCAGGTGCGGAGGGCCGGATGAGTGGCTTCGGTGGGCGGCCGTTCGGAGGTTGACGTCGACTGTAGACACTCCACGAGCGGGGCTGTGGCGCGGGGCAAAACCGGCTTATCGCTCAGAACGTCGTGGGGGTGTTCGCGTAGTGGACTACTGACGGAAATCTGACAGCTGGGTAGTCAAGCGCGCTCTGGTGGCCAAGGGCCGGATCGGTTCGGCGATCCTCCGGTGGGCGGGCTTCGTGATCGTTTCGCGCGGCGGACGGCGTACGGGAGCTTGAAGGTTTGAAGGTTCGGCGGTGGCGGCAGCGCTGGTGGGAGGGTTCTGGATCGGTTAAGTGAGGGGATGTTTGCTCGATGGTCATCACCGTGAAATATGTGAGTGATTCACTGGAGGCTCGGGTTGAATAGCGAGGCCGACATGCAACTTGCACGCGCGGTTCGCCGTGCAAGTTGCATGTTTCGCTACCGCTTGGCCGGCTGCTCCGTTGCCGTGGCAAATGATTTGATCGTTCGCTCGACTTCATTCACGGACGTTTCTGCGATGTGGGAAAGCGGCCCTTCCAGTCGATCACCGGAAGTGCAACTCTTCTAGCCAGCAGTAACGCCAGCGACACGGACGGTGGTGGTAAGGAATGCGCCCAGACGTTCTGGTCGGTCCGAGCGAGTGGGTGGTCGAGCAGTTCGGCGACAAGGTTGCCGGCGAACTGTGGACCCGGGTTCCGGAAGCGTTGAGCACCGCGATCGATCGGGAGCTTCACGTTCACCCCGCGATGACGCAGACCATGGAACGAGTGCTCGCGAATCCGCGATGGCCGCTTCCGTACGAGGAGCTCGTGCTCTTCCTGGGCACGCTCCCCGGCGCCGAGATCATCAGTGTTCCCAAGTCCGTCTACCAGCTCGTCGTGATCAACGGGCACGTCGTGGTGCCGTGGTGTTATGGCCAGTCCGCCCGCGATTCGATGCGGGACGCGCCGGTCGGTCGGTCGTTCGGCCGGCTCGCGCGCGAGTTGCTGCGCCGGTTCGGGCCGCCCTGGCGGAAGGCGCAGGCCGAGACGCCGCTGCCGCTGGACGCCGTCGACGAGCGCGAGGTCGCCAAGATCTGCGCGGCCATCGCGAAGATCGAACCGAAGCCCGAGGTGGTGATCGCCGGGTGGGCCGGCGCGCCGCATCTCGGGTTGTTGCGCGCGTGCCTCGGTGAGGTGAAGTCGACCGACAACGGCACCCTGAACTGGAGCCACCTCGACGACCTGCCGCTGCCGCCGCCGGTGATCCCCCGGCCGCGTCGTATGCAGTTCGACTGAACCGGGGCGCCGGTCGCTCGCCCGGCGGGCATTCCCAGGGTCACAGAGCGGTTTAGCTCCGAGGCCGCCGGGAAACGCCTTGATCCATGGACAGAGGCAGCAGCAAGCACTCCCCTCGTCTTGACGACGAGATGAGTCATGAGGTACGCGGCACGGTCCAGGGCATCAACGACGGCCGGGCCGAGGAATGGCACATGGCCGAGCCCGCCGGCGAGGATCAGCCCGACGCGCAGGAGATCCTCGACGACTCCGGCGTCGAGGCGTTCAGCCGGTTCGGCCGGTACATCGGGCTCTCGGCGCTGCCGGGCAAGCGGGACCAGCTGAGGCGCAGCGCCGAGTCGCTCGAGGCGCCGGACGACGTCCTTGCGGCGCTGGACCGGCTGCCGGCCGATGCCGAGTACGTCAACGTTCACGAGATCTGGGAGGCCGTGGGACGCCGCACAGGGTGAGCGCGGCTCCTTAATAGTCTGAGTGCCGGGCGGCTGAGGCCGGTCGCCCGGCCGTTCGTGTCTGGGTGGCGGCGCAGTCGTGGATGCTTCATGCCCGCGCCGGGCCGGGTGGAGCGGCGAGCCCGGCTGAACGGCGAGCCGGGCTGAGCGGGCGGCGACGCAGGCCGAGCCGAGGGGCACTCCGGGGTGGCGGCGCGCCGGTGGAACGAGCGGAAGGGGCGGCCGTTGTTCGTGGTCACCGGTGGTGGGCGGGGGATCGGGCGTTCGATCGTCGAACGGCTTGCCGCTGAACAGACCGTGGCGGTGATCGAAGTCGAGGCCGACGCGCTGCGGTGGGCGCAGGGCCATCCCCGGGTGGTGCCGATCATCGGGGACGCCTCGGACGAGGCCGTCACCGCGCGGGCCGCCGAGGCGGCGGCGCCGCTGAAGGGGTGGGTCAACAACGCGGCGATCTTCCGGGACGCCTGGCTGCACGAGACCCCGGCCCGCGAGGTGAGTTCGCTGGTCAGCCGCAATCTCGAGCCCGTGCTCGCCGGGTGCGCGACGGCGATTCGCGCCTTTCGCGACGGCCAGGGCGGTTCCATCGTCAACATCTCGTCGCATCAGGCCCAGCGGCCGGTGCGCGGCGCGCTGCCGTACGCCACGGCCAAGGCGGCGATCGAGGGCCTGACGAAGGCGCTTGCGGTCGATTACGGGGCTTTTTCCGTACGGGTGAATGCCGTCGCCCTGGGATCCATCGAAACCGAGCGTTCGGCGTCGCATCGTGCCGGGCTGTCGCCGGGGGAGCGCGAGGACTTCGTGCGGGAGATCCGCCGGCTGCAACCGCTCGGCCGGATGGGGCGGGCCGACGAGGTTGCCGACGTGGTGGCGTTCCTGCTGTCGGAGCAGGCGTCGTTCGTGAACGGCGCGATCATCCCGGTCGACGGAGGCCGGTCGGCGGTGGGCCGCGACCCCGAGGAGGCGTGATCGCGGCCGGGGTGATCGCGGTGGTCAGGCCAGGTAGGCGGTGGAGAACGGCTCCCGGCGCGAGCGCATGTCGGCGTATGCGGTGAGCAGCATCGGGGCCGCCACGACGCTGGAGGCCACCGAGATGATCGTGGAGATGACGGCTACCGGGATCAGGACGCCCACGCCCGCTGTCGACGGGTCCGCCGAACCACCGGTGAGGGCGGCGACGAAGGCGTTGTCGACGATGGCGGCGGCCACGCTCACGGCGACGATCGTGGCGACCCGGGCGATCGCGGCGCCGAAGTCGGCGTGGAACAGTTCGAAAGCACGGCCGATGCCGACGCCTCGTTCCAGCAGGACGATGGCCGGCAGGATCATCAGGACCAGTGCGGTGTAGATGCCGGGCAGGACGCAGAGCAGCACGCCGCCCGCCACCAGCATGATCTCCAGCACGCCCCAGCCCAGCATGGCGGGGGTGCGGCGCAAACCGGCCAGCAGCGCGGCCCCGATCGAGACCGGGCGGCCCAGGGCGCGCTGGACCCCGACGTGCAAGGCGGCGAGCTGGGCCACCATGGTCAGCAGCAGGCCGGCGCCGAGCAGCGGAAGCGCCACGGCCAGCAGGGGCAGCAGGTCGCCGACGTCGGCGTTGTCCGTGGTCTCGACGTCGCTGGGGACGGCGTTGCTGATGACGTTGAAGATCAGCAGGGGGACGGCCCAGATCAGATGGACGGACAGGATCTGCCGCCAGGAAACCGACAGCAGCCGGAAGCTGCGTGTCCACCAGCCGCTGAAGTTCGCGCTGACCAGCGGATCGTTCGGGCCGGGGTAGAAGCCGGGCGGGAAGGCGCCCATCGCCTCCGGAACGAACTGGCCGGGCGTCGGCACCTGGCTGTAGGCGGGCGGCACGTAGGGAAGCGGCTGACCGTAAGGGATCGGCCCTGTCGGCGCGCCGAAAGGCGCCGGCCCGGGCACGGCGGCGTGGGGAGCGGGCGGCGGCGTGGAGTAGCCGGGCGGCGGTGTGACGGCGTGGGGAGCGGGCGGCGCCGTGGAGTAGCCGGGCGGCGGTGGGGCGGCGTCGGGAGCGGGCGGCGCCGTGGAGTAGCCGGGCGGCGGTGGGGCGGGGGCCGGGGTGGGTGGTGGCGCGTCGGCCCACGGGTCGGACGCGGCTGGGCCGCCCTCGGAAGGACCCGGTGTCTTGTCGCTCAACGTCGCCCCGTTCTCGCTTGATCGGCGGCGACACCCTAACGAAAAATCGTCAGGCCGTCAGGTACGACGTGGCGAACGGCTCGCGACGGGCCCGCATGTCCGCGTACGCCGTGAGGGTCAACGGCGCGGTGACCACTCCGGAGATGACCGAGATGACGACCGAGACGATCGCCGTGATGATGCCGACCCCGGTGCTCACCGAGCCCGTACTCAGATAGCCGTTGCCCAGGATGGACGTGAGAGCGTTCTCCGCCAGCATGAAACCGAGGCCCACCACCGCGATCGTGAGGATGCGCCCGGCGGCCGGGCCGAACTGCGCGTGCACCAGCTGGAACGACCGCGCGATCGGATTGCCCCGCTCGAGCAGGACGATAGCGGGCAGGATCGTGAAGACCAGCGCGACGTAGATGCCGGGCAGGATGCACAGCACGAAACCGACCAGGATCATCAGGCCGCCCAGGATGCCCCAGCCGAGCATGGCGCCGGAACGCCGCAGGCCGGCCCGCAACGCGTCACCGACCGAGACGGGGCGGCCGGTCACGTACTGAACCAGCAGATGCAGCGTGGCGAGGGTGGCGATCAGGCCGAGCAGGAAGGCCACCGCGGTGAACGGCAGTGTGATCAGCAGGAGCGCCGTGAGGTCGCCCGGGCTGCCGGACTCGACGCTCTCGGGCGGGATGACGTTCACGATGATGCTGACGATCAGCAGCGGGATCGCCCACATGAGCTGGATCATGGCCAGCGGGCGCCAGTTCGCCGAGAGCAGCCGCATCGCCCGGTTCCACCAGCCGTTGAAATCCGGGCTGATCAGCGGATCTTCCGGCCCGGGGTAGAAACCCTGCTGGTAGGCGCCGGGAACGGGGGGCGGTGGCGTCTCGGTCAACGTCGCTCCAGTCCACTCTGCGAAGCCCGATCTGATTGCCATCACGCTAGCGTGACGACGCAACCCCGCAGGGTTTCCGGGCGGTGGCCGCCTAGACTTCGGAGGATGTCCGAGGAGTCGCCCACGACGATCCGGGACCGCGCGGTCGCCGTCGCCGACTACCTGCTCGCCGTGCGCGCCCAGATGGAACGGCCGGCCCGGGTGATCCCGGCCGACGCGCACCGGCTTGATGCCCTGCCGGATCATCCGGCGTGCCGGGTCGGTCCGGCCGCCGACGGCACGTCCTGGCTGCGCGTGGGCCTGCCGGAGCTGCCACCGCCGGTCGCCGTGCCGGCGGCGCTGCGCCGCCGCCTGCGCGGCGAGATCACCGCGGGCAGCGAGCCGGACGCGGCGGATGAGGATCCCGCGGCCGGGCATGGGAGCGCCGCCGATCCGCCGTCGGCAGGGGACGAGGCCGGCGGGCCGGACGCGGTGGCTGCGGAATTCGCCGACTGGCGTGATCGGGTCTGGCGGCCGTGGGCCCACGCCACCGCCGAGGCCGAGAAGACACGGCAGCTTCATCGGCAGCTCTTCGACCTCATGCATCAGCTGGACATGACCGCGGCGACCACCGAGCTCGTCTGGGGCCACGGCATCCTGCAGACCACCGTGGACGGGCAGCGCGTCCACTATCCGCTGGTCGCGACGCCGGTCCTGATCGAGTACGAGCCGGACCGCTCGCTCGTCACCGTCTCGCCGGCCGGGCCCTCGCGACTGCAGACCGACGCCCTGGCCGGGCTCGACGAGCGGTACCTGAGCCAGCTCCTGGGCCTGGCCGGACCGGCCGGGACCATCGAGGCGGACCTCTGGGACGACTTCGAGCGGCGGGAACTGTTCGAGCGCGCCCTCGGCAGGCTGGGTTACGACCGGCTCGTCACGGACACCTATGCCGACACGACCCGGCCACATGTCGTCGACGCCGGTGTCCTGTTCGCCCGGCCCAAGCAGCGCCTGCTGCGCGGCTTCCTGGAAGGTCTGCGCGACCGCCTGCTCGCCGGCGACACCGGCAGCATCGGCGCGCTCGCCGCGATCGTCGCGCACGAGCCCAGCAAGCTGCGCATGCCCGACGACCGCCCCGGGGCGTGGACCCGGGTCGGCGAGCGGCTGCTCATGCCGCTGCCCACCAACGAGGCGCAGGAGTCGATCGCGCGCCGGCTCGCGCTGCATCGCAACGTCGCCGTTCAGGGGCCGCCGGGCACCGGCAAGACGCACACGATCCGCAACCTGATCTGCCATCTGATGGCGAACGGCAAGCGGGTGCTGGTGGTCGCGCAGAAGGAGGACCCGCTGCGGGTGCTGCGCGACGGCCTGCCCGAGGAGATCCGGCCGCTGTGCCTGGCGGTGCTCGGCCGTACCACCGATCAGCTCGTGCAGCTCCAGCTCGCGGCGCGGGAGCTGGCCGACCGCGCGGCCACCCTGGACCGGGAGGCCGAGGCGCGCCGCGTGGAGCGGCTCACCGGGCTGCTCGAGGAGGCGGAACGCGAGCTGGCCACGGCGCTCGGCGGGTTGCGGGCGATCGCCGAGAACGAGGCGGTCACCTATCCGATCGACGGGGTGCCGCAGACGCCCGTCGAGGTGGGCGCCTGGCTGCGCGAGCACGCGGCGACCCGGGCCGGCATCCCGGACCCGGTGGCCGGGCCGCCGCCGCTGACCGCCGACGAGTTCGCCGCGCTGCTGAAGCTGGCGAACACGATCACGCCGCCGGACCGGGCGGCCGCGCTGAGTCCGCTTCCGGCCATCGACGACCTTCCCGGCGCCGCCGCCGCGGCGGACCAGCGGGCGGGGCGCGAAGCACTCACGGCGCAGGTGTCGCGGTTGGCGGAGCAGGGCCTCGACCTTCCCGCCGTACGGGCGGAAGACCTTGACGTTCTGCGCGATGACCTGCGGGAGGCCCTCGCCTGGCTGCGCCGCCGGGAGGGTGGCTGGACCGATCGGCTCGGCCGGCTGCTCAACGATCCGCACTGGCGCCAGGTCTGGACCGATCATGTCGCCGCGTCGCGCGACCTGATGGCCGAACTGGCGTCGCTGACCCGGACGCTTGCCGGTCATCGGGTGCAGGTTCCGCAGGCGTACGCGGCTGAGCCGAAGCGCCTCCTGACCCAGTTCGCCGAGATCGAGCAGCGGTTCGCGACCGGTCGGGGGCTGAGCCGGCTGCTGCAGGCGCAGCTGTATCGCCTGGCCGACGAGGTGCGGGTGGACGACGAGCCGTTGCGGGCGGTGGAGGACGTCGAGGTCGCCGGGGCCTGGGTGCGGCGGGCCCGGGCGCGAAGGCGGCTCGGTGATCACTGGTCGGAGTGGATCGAGCGGCTCGCGATCGCCGAACCGGCGGCCGGATGGGGCGATCCGGAGGTCTGGGCGGGCACGTTGCTGTCCGATGCGGAGCAGTCTCTCGAGTGGGATGTTCGGCATTGGCCCGCGCTGCGGGCACGGCTGGCCGTCGTCGTGCCGCAGCACGAGCTCGACCCGGACCCGGCTTCTCTGACCGAGGTCGCCGCCCTGCTCGACGAGGCCCCCGCGGTGATCCATCTGGATCGCGAGCAGCGGGCGGCTGCCGGGATCGCCGCCCGGCTGGCGCCGTGGCCGCACCTCGCGACGGCCTGGCGGACGCTGAACGGCTGGGACGAGGCGGTCGCCGAGGTGCGCCGGCTGAGCCGGCTGCGCGCCGACGTCGAGCGGTACCACGGCCTGGGCGCCAGGCTCGCGGCCGTGGCGCCGCAGTGGGCGGCCGCGATCGACGCCGGCGACGTGCCGGCCGTCTCGGGAAAGGCCTGCCTGGAGGCCTGGGAGTGGCGGCGCGCGCAGTCCTGGTTCGACGAGGTGATCGGCACGGTCGACCCGGCGGTGCTGGCCAAGCGGGTGGAGACCGCGCGCGAGAAGATCCGCCGGCGGACCGCGGAGCTCGTGGTGGCCTCGGCGTGGCTGGAGGTGTCACGCAGCCTGGACGACCGGCGGCGGGCCGCTCTGGCCGACTGGACCACGGCCCTCCGCAAGATCGGAAAGGGGACCGGGCGGACCGCGGCGGCGTGGCAGGCCCACGCGCAGCGGGCGATGGAGTCGGCCGTCGAGGCGGTCCCGGTCTGGGTCATGTCGGTGGACCGGGCGATCGAGCAGTTCGCCGGCGGCGCCCACTTCGACGTGGTGATCGTGGACGAGGCGTCGCAGGCTGATCTGTTCGCGCTGCCGGTGCTGTCGCTGGCGGAGCGTGCGGTGGTGGTCGGCGACGATCAGCAGATCGGGCCGCAGCTCGGGTTCGTGGGTACGGTCTCCGGGCTGATCCACAGCCACCTGGACGACGTGCCGTCGGCGGAGCATTTCGATCCGGAGTCGTCGCTCTACGACCACGCGGTGCGGCGGTCGCCGGAGCGGATCCTGCTGACCGAGCATTTCCGGTGCGTGCCGCAGATCATCGAGTTCTCGTCGCGGCACTACTACGACGGCAAGATCATGCCGTTGCGCGCCGACCGGCCCGGCCTGGTTCCTCTGAAGACGGTGTTCCTGGCCGACGGCGTACGGCAAGCTCTGTCCGGTTTTGGCGATGTCAACGTGGCGGAGGCGGAAGCTCTCACGCGCCAGGTCGCCCAGATCGTCAAGAATCCGGAGTACGACGGCAAGACGCTCGGCGTGATCTCCCTGCTCAGCACGAGTGGCCAGGCCGGATACCTGCTCCACCTGCTGCGTGAGGAGATCGGCGAGGACGAGATCCAAGCGCGGCGCCTGCGGGTCGGTGACGCCTACACGTTCCAGGGCGACGAGCGCGACGTCGTGCTGGTGTCCATGGTGGTGTCCGACAACGATCCCAAGGTCGCCGCGTTCACCAAGCGCGAGTATCACCGGCGCGTCAACGTCGCCGCGTCCCGGGCTCGGGATCAACTGTGGATCTTCCATTCGGTACGGGCGGGATCGCTGCTCGCCGACGATGCCCGGGGACTTCTCCTCGCGTACGCCGCAAATGTCTTCGATGTGCGGAGCCCCGGCGATCTGGCCCTCTGCGAGAGCGACTTCGAACGCGACGTGTTCAAGCGGCTGACCGCGCGTGGGTACCGGCCGGTCCCGCAGTTCCGGATCGGCGCGTACCGGATCGACTTCGTGCTGAACGCGCCGGACGGCCGGCGGCTCGCCATCGAGTGCGACGGGGACGCGTACCACGGGCCGGAGCAGTGGGAGAGCGACATGCGCCGCCAGTCGGTGCTGGAGCGCGTCGGCAACTGCGTCTTCGTGCGCATCCGGGGCAGCATCTTCGCGCGCTCGCCGGAGGCCGCGATGCGCCCGGTGTGGCAGCGGATCGAGGAGCTGGAGATCCGGCCGGTCCCCCGCCGTACGGTCCTGGAAGTGGGTCAATGGCAGGGATCCTCGATGCCGCAGGCGCGTCGCCTGGCCGTGGGCGCCGCCGAGCTCGCCGCGATGATCCCGGCGGACCGGCGGGTGCGCGCCGCGATCGGCGACCAGGAGCCGTCGATCGAGGTGCTGGCCGCGAACCTGGCGGCGATCCGAGCCGCGATGCCCGCCGACCCGCCGCTGATCACCGTGGGCGGTGATTGCGGCGTCGAGCTGGCCCCGATCGAGCAGGCTCTGTCCCGGTACGGCGACGGTCTCGTGGTCGTCTGGTTCGACGCGCACGGCGACCTGAACACGCCCGAGTCGTCCCCGTCCGGGGCCTTCCACGGCATGGTCCTGCGCACCCTGCTCGGCGCCGGCCCGCCGGCCCTGACCCCGCGGCGGCCGTTGCGGCCGGCCCAGGTGGTGCTGGCCGGTGTGCGTGCCCTGGACCCGGCCGAGAAGGAGTACATCGAGGAGGCCGGCATCGCGCACGTGGACGTGGCCGCCCTGTCCTCGTTGCCCTCGGTGGTCGGGTGGGCCAACGCCAAGGCCGTCTACCTGCACATCGACCTGGACGTCCTGGACTCCTTCCCGGCGGTCGGCTTTCCGGAGCCGGAGGGCGTCACCGTCCCCCGGCTGGCCGCCGTGGTGCGCGAGCTGACCGCCCGCTTCCCGCTGGCCGGCATCGGCATCACCGAGTACGCCCCGCGCGGCCCGCACGACCGGGAGGCCGTCGCCCCGGTGGTCCGTGCCCTGTTCGCCCCGTGACCGCCGTCCGCCCGGACCTACGCCCCTCGGGCTGACGCACGCCGGCCGTCGTGTTCGATGCGGGCCTTCACCCGGCAGTAGTTCGCCAGCAGGCCGACCAGCGCCGGCCCGTCGATGAGCTCGAGCGGGCGGCCCGCCACCGCCTCGTAGGCCTCCTGGTCCATGCCGGTCAGCGACACCAGGATGCCCTTCGTGGCGCCGGCCGCGGCCACCTCGCCCGCCAGCGCGTTCACCTCCGCCGCGCCGGCCGGGTGCGCCCGGGTCGCGTGCACCACCACCGGCCCGCCGAAGATCGGGCGAGGGTCGGTCGCCTGCCAGCGCGCGCCGGGCTCGGCCCGGGTCGCCGCGCCCATCTGCAGGCCCATCACCCCGAACAGGTCGGCCAGCTGCTGCTCCCAGGCGTGATCGGTGAGGGCCACCAGGTTGGGGCGCTCGTCGATGTCGGCCAGGACGTTGAACTCCTCGGTGAAGTCGCGGTCCGCGTCGCGGTCGAAATCGATCTTCGGAGGGACGCTTCGCAGCTCGTCCGGCTCGGTGGACAGCGAGCCCTGGAGGTGCTTGACGCAGGCGACCGGGTCCACGCGGCGCAGCTTGATCGCGGCGAACGTGTCCCGGTCGGTCTTCACCGAGACCAGGCAGGGGCGCACGAAACGGCCGGTGCGGCGGTCGATCGTGTCGACGATGCCGTTGAACGACACCTGCTGGACCAGGCCGCCCCGGTCCGCCTCGATGACCTCGTGGATGGTCCGCAGGGTGACCCGGGCGATCACGTCCACGTACCGCCGGCGGATCTCGGCCTCGTCGCGCGGGACCGCGGCCAGGTCGTCGCGCACCCGGTCGTAGCGGTATTCCTTCACCACCGGGACCACCTCGATCGGCGGCAGGTGGTACTCAATCAGGAGGTGTTTCTGCTTCGGCAGGTAGGCCAGGCGGAAATGCTGCGGGAAATCGTCCGGATAGACCGAGTTCCCCAGCACCATCGCGAAGTACTCGACCACCGAGGCGGGATCGGCGGCGGCCACCGCGGCCGCGAACCGGTCGACCTCGGCGTTGTACGCGACCATCTGCTCCTCGTATTTGCGCACGCTCTCGTCGTACGCCTTCCGGCGCTGCGCCAACTGGCGTTTGCGCCTCTCCTCGGCCTCGGCCCAGCGCGCCCGCGCCTCCTCGTACGCGCGCCGCGCGCCGGCCGTCTGATGCTGGTGCAGCCGCTCCCCGCCGAGAATCTTGCCGACGCCGCGCGGCTGCGGCGGCACGTAGCTGTTCCAGCTCGGCTCCGGGGTGGGCCGGCCGAGCGGGCCGGGGTCGAACGGCGGCACCCTCGACGGCTTCTTGAACACCTGCAGATCGATGTGGTCGTCCACGTCGAGGGTGGAGAGCAGCAACGCGTCCAGGTCGCTCAGCCGGCCCCGGACCTCGGCGTTCGCCGCCGCCGCGTCGGCGATCCGCGCCTCCGCGTACAGCCGCTGACGCTCCCGCTGCCGTTCCACGTCGGACGCCGCCTGCTGCGCCGCGGCGATGGCCAGATCGGCGTTGCGCCGGATCCGCTCCCGCTGCTGCGTCGCGGCGGTCTGCGCCCGTTGCTCCGCGGCCGCCTGCGTGGCGTGTACGCGTTGCATGTCCCGAATGATGCCCATGCCTCGTCCTCGCTCACCGATTGGTTCAATCGCCACCATATCCATCGGTTCGGCATCCGGTTACGCGGCGCATGCTTCTCGGAGCTTTGTGTGCATGGTGTCCGAACCGATGGGGTAGGAATCGCAGAAGGTTCCTCAATCAGCACACGCAGTAACTGTCCGTCATGGAGCCGGCGTTAATCCCGGGTCCGAACTCCCTAACGCGGTGGTCAACCGATCGGTTAATTCCCTACTCTGATCGGGCGAGAAGCTGCACTTCGGGATTTTGTTGGGAAGGCGTCCAAAACATTGATGCGCCCGTCCACTGTTATCCCGGCCAGGTGACAGGTCGTAATAGTTGAGGGGCGAATCGAGTTGCTGGGGGGAGGTGGCGGTCGCATGGCGGCACCCGACGAACGTCCGCACGTCCGGCCTGCCCTTCCCGAGCCGCGTCACCCCATCGACGACCGTCCCGTCCCCGGCGGCCCGGCCTGGTTCGCGTACACCGCGGCCGGCGACCAGATCGTCTGGTCGGCCGCCCTTCGTGCCATGTTGGGCCAGCCGCCGCACCAGAACGAGGTGAGCCGCAAGGTCCTCGCGCGCCACGTGCACCGCGACGACCACGCGAAGGCGCTCGGCGCGATCACCCAGACCTGGACCAGCCGCGAGCCCGTGCACACGACGCTGCGGCTGATGCGCGCGGACGGCGGCTGGTTCGACGTCGACTGCCGGCTCGAGCCGGTGAAGAGCCCGGACGGCACGGTCCGCGGCATCCGGGGCACGGTCGCCGACGTCTCGGCCCGCGAGCGCGCGCGTCGCGAGGTCGCCCGGCTGGCCCGACGCGGCGAGACGGTGCAGTCCTCGCTGGTCGAGCCCGACCCGGCGACCGGCCTGCTGACCCGCGCGCGCTTCGCCGACGAGATCGACCGGGCCCTGCGCCGGGGCGGCGGCGCCGTGCTGATCATCCGCGTGCAGCCGGAACGCAGCGGCGACGAGGACGACAACGTACGGCCGGACCTGAACGCCGATCTGCTGCATCGCGCCGCCCGGGTGCTGGAGGGTGTGGCCCAGCAGGGCGCGAAGCTCGGCCGGGTGGGCACCAACGAGATCGGCCTGCTGCTGGCCGGTGTCTCCTGGCCGATGGCCCGGCGCGAGGCGGAGCTGCTGGTCGAGGCGGTGCGCTCGCAGACCTTCGTGCTGCCGGACACCTGGCTGCGCGCGCGGGCCTGGGGCGGCGTGGTCCGGTTCACCCCGGACGGCGAGGCCGGCAGCCACGAACTGCTCATCGACGCCGAGCACGCGTGGCGGGAGTCGCGCGAGAAAGACCGCGCGCTCACCCTGGTGGCCCATCCGGTGCCGGTGCGCGACCGGCAGGGCTCCTACCGCAGCCGGGTCGTGGACGCGCTCGGGACCGATCGGTTCACCCTGTTCGCCCAGCCGATCCTGGAACTGCAGACGAACCAGGTCACCCGGCACGAACTGCTCCTGCGGGTGGTGGACGAGGCGTACGGCCCGCAGTCGCCGACGCACGTGCTGGACACCGCCGAGCGGCTCGACGCCGTCTACGACATCGACCTCTGGGTCGTGGAGCGGGCCATGCAGCTCGCCGCCGACCAGCCGGAACGCGCCCTGCAGATCAACCTGTCCGGCCGCTCGGTGGGCGATCCGCGGCTCACCGACGAGGTGGAACGGCTGATCGAGCAGTACCGGGTGAAGCCCGAGCAGCTCACCTTCGAGATCACCGAGACCGCGCTGATCGGCAACCTGAGCGAGGCCCGCCGCTTCGCCGACCGGATCCGGGACCTCGGCTGCGAGCTGGCGCTGGACGACTTCGGCTCCGGCTACGCGTCCTTCCGCTACCTGCGGATCTTCCCGATCGACCTGGTCAAGATCGACGGGGAGTACGTCGTCGACCTGGTCGGCAACACCCAGGACCAGGTGCTGGTGCGGGCGCTGGTCCAGGTCTGCCAGGCGTACGGGATCCGGACCGTGGCCGAATTCGTGCAGGACGAGGCCACCCTGCGGCTGTTGCGCGAGCTCGGCGTCGATTACGTGCAGGGATACCTGATCGGCCGGCCGTCGCCGGTGCTGCCGGAGCGAATGCCGCGGGGCTGAGCTGGGTAATACCGCGATCATGAATCACTTCACGATCGCCACTGTCGCCGAGGAGAGCCCCGACTTCCGCCGCGTCCTGTGGACCGGCAAACACACCCAGCTGGTCGTCATGACGATCCCGCCGGGCGGGGAGATCGGCGAGGAGGTCCACGAGGTGGACCAGATCCTGACCTTCGTGAGCGGCATCGGCAAGGCGGTCGTCTCCGGGCAGACCCGCAAGGTCACCCAGGGCGATCTCGTCGTCGTGCCGGCCGGGCACAAGCACAACTTCCTCAACGAGGGCCCGAACCCGCTGGTCCTCTACACCGTCTACGGCCCGCCGGAGCACGCCGACGGCGCCGTGCACAAGACCAAGGAGGAGGCGGACCGGCTCGAGGAGGCGGGCAAGGACGAGCCGCCGCAGTCCTGAGGGCGCGGGCGCCGCGGAGAGCACGACGCCGGGACCGGCCGAGGCCCCCCAGCCGGCCGGTCCCAGCGTCGTGCCTGGTGGAAGGTCCTCGCGCAGCGTACCTGCGCTGCTGCGATGCGTCGACATCGAGCCGGGATCGTGACGCTCGATCACGGTAACCACTAACCTTCCTCCATGGACCAGCCGCGGTGGTTGACCGACGAACAGCAGCAGACGTGGCGGCGCTTCGTCGAGGTGCTGGTCAGGATTCCTGCGGCGCTCGAGGCCCAGCTCCAGCGCGACGCCGGCCTGACCCACATGGGGTACGTCGTGCTGTTCACCCTCTCCGAGCGGCCCGACCGCCGGATGGCGATGAGCAAGCTGGCCAAGCACGTCAGCGCGTCGCTCTCCCGGCTCTCGCACGTGGTCGCCCGTCTGGAAGGACAGGGTTGGGTACGCCGTGAACGCGACCCGGAGGACGGCCGGGTGCAGATCGCGGTCCTCACCGACGCGGGGTACGACAAGGTCGTGGAATCCGCCCCCGGCCACGCCGAGGCGGTCCAGCAGCTGGTGTTCGACCGGCTCACCCCCGCGCAGGTCCGGCAGCTGGCCAAGCTGGCCGACGCACTGCTGGAGTCGCCGATGGAGGTCCGCCCGCTGCTTTGATGACGCGGTGCGTCGATGGCCTTACGCTGTGTCCGGCAAGGTCGACGGCGACGGAGAGGGTGCTGCGCGGATGAGTCAGCGAGTGCGGGGCGTGATCGCCCGGTCGAAGGGCGCGCCGGTCGAGATCACGACGATCGTGGTGCCGGATCCCGGTCCCGGCGAGGCCGTCGTCACGATCCAGACGTGCGGGGTGTGCCACACCGACCTGCACTATCGCGAGGGCGGCATCAACGACGACTTCCCGTTCCTGCTCGGCCACGAGGCGGCCGGCGTGGTCGAGTCGGTCGGCGCGGGCGTCACCGAGGTCGAGCCCGGTGACTTCGTGGTGCTCAACTGGCGGGCGGTGTGCGGCCAGTGCCGGGCCTGCCGCCGCGGCAAGCCCTGGTACTGCTTCAACACGCACAACGCCGCGCAGAAGATGACGCTGGAGGACGGCACCGAGCTGTCCCCGGCCCTGGGCATCGGCGCGTTCGTCGAGAAGACGCTGGTCGCGGCCGGCCAGTGCACGAAGGTCGACCCGCAGGCCCGGCCGGCCGCGGTCGGGCTGCTCGGCTGCGGCGTGATGGCCGGCATCGGCGCGGCGATCAACACCGGCGGGGTGACCCGCGGCGACTCGGTCGCGGTGATCGGCTGCGGCGGCGTCGGGGACGGCGCGGTGGCGGGCGCCCACCTGGCCGGAGCGACCACGATCATCGCGGTGGACACCGACGACCAGAAGCTCGAGTGGGCCCGCAAGTTCGGGGCGACCCACACGGTCAACGCCCGCTCCGCCGACGTGGTCGAGTCGATCAAGGAACTGACCGGCGGGTTCGGCGCCGATGTGGTGATCGAGGCGGTCGGCCGCCCGGAGACGTACGAGCAGGCCTTCTACGCCCGCGACCTGGCCGGCACCGTGGTCCTGGTCGGCGTGCCCACCCCGGAGATGAGGATCGAGCTGCCCCTGCTGGAGATCTTCGGGCGCGGCGGCGCGCTCAAGTCCAGCTGGTACGGCGACTGCCTGCCGAGCCGGGACTTCCCCATGCTGACCGCGCTGTACCTCCAGGGCCGTCTCGACCTCGACGCGTTCGTCTCCGAGGAGATCGCGCTCGACGACGTGGAGGAGGCCTTCAAGAAGATGACCACCGGCGGCGTGCTGCGCTCGGTGGTCGTCTTCTGACCCGTCCCTGGCGTGGGGATTCCCGCCGCCCTGGGCGGCGGGAATCCCCACACCACAAGCGTCAGGCCGCCCGGGCGTAGGCCGGTATCGATCGGTCCGCGAGCAGGTCGAGAGAGAGGGCCGCGGTCCAGCTGAACGCCGGCGCGCCGAGGCCCTCACCGGTCGACGGGTGGAAGTACTCGAAGTGCCCGTTGCGATGCACCAGGCGCACCATCGCGGTGCGCAGGTCCTCCGCCTCGTCGCGCCGGCCGTGCACCAGAAGACCACGCCACAGCAGCCAGTTGATGTTGATCCAGATCGGGCCGCGCCAGTAGCGCGTCGGGTCGAAGCCGGGCGCGGTCCGGTCGTAGCTGGGCGCCGGCAGATCGGTCCGCTCGGGCAGCCCGAACCGCGACGACCGAGCCTGCGCCAGGATCGCCTCGACCTGCTCGGCGGGCAGATCGGGCAGCATCAGTGGTACCAGCCCGCTCACGCAGCGCTCCGGGCTCAGCGTGCCGGTGTGCACGTCGCGGGCGTGGAACATGCCGGTCGCCGGGTTCCACAGGTGCTTGGCGATCGCCTTCGTGATCCGGTGCGCCCGCTCGGCGTGCGCGACGGCCTCCGCGACCCGGCCGAGCACCCCGGCGATCTGTGCCAGGGCCAGCTCGGCCGAGGCGAGGATCGCGTTGAACGACGGGCACTCGACCGCGAACGGGTGCCGCGACAGCAGGTCGTGGTCGGTGTACCGCTCGGCGCGATAGCTGAGCACCAGGCCGAGACGGCGGGCGTGGTGCGCGTCGGTGGGCCGCCGTGCGGCGTCGGCCACGCCGGTCGGCAGGGAGAGGTCGGCCGGCACGTTCGCCAGCGCGGCATCCCAGGCCGGGCTGTCGTCCAGCCCCGACTCCCACGGGTGCACGATGCCGGCCAGGCCGGTGCGGCCCAGGTTGCGCGGGCCGAGCAGGTACTCCTGCTGGGCGACCAGCCGTGGGTAGAGCCACTCCAGTTCGGTGCGGGCCTGCAGACCGCACGCGGCGCCGTGCGCTCCGGCGTGCCGGTAGATCTTCCAGGCGGCGAGCGCGTGCAGCGGTGGCTGGACGACGCCGGTGCTGCCGTGGGCCGGGCGCCGCAGGTAGGCCGGGACGTCCCAGAAGCTCGGGCCGGGAAAGTAGTCGCTCTCGGCGGTCGCCGGGTCGAAGACGATGTGCGGCACCCGGCCGTCCGGCCACTGCGCCTCGAACAGGCTGCGCAGATCACGCCAGCCGCGGGCCGGGTTGACGTAGGCCAGGCCGATGGCGGTGAACGCGGTGTCCCAGCTCCACTGGTGCGGATAGAGCCGGCGCGAGGGGACCATGTGATCGCCGGACCAGTTGGCGTCGAGGACGCGGGCGGCGGAGTTCCAGAGTTCGGCAGCAGACATCTCGGTCACTGGGGGAGGGGTCGGGTGTTCCTGCGGTGAAGGCTAGATGAACCGGAGCCATCGCATCGGGCCGGGAGGCGCGAACTCTCAGGCGCTTACTCGGCGCCACAATTTGCTGCGGTGGCCGGGCAGGTACGGCGAGTCCAGCCGCTTGGCGATCACCGCGTCCAGACCCTGCGCCCGGGCCGCTTCCAGGGCGAACTCGCCGCCACCCGGGAAGTACGGCGGGGTCTGCCAGTTCGGTCCGGCCACGCCCAGGCCGTCCAGCAATTCCCGTCGCTCCGAGTAACGAACCACCTCCACGGTCGCGTGCCCCTCCAGCCACAGCAGGTCGTACGCGAGGAACTGCACCGGGGTCCGCTCGGCGGCCCGCTTCGCCGCCGCCGAGTCCTTCGGCGCCTTGCGCCGTTCCAGCAGCCCGGCGTCCGGGCGGGTGCCGTCGAACGCGACGATCTCCCCGTCCAGCACGGCCTCGATCGGCGCGAGCGCCGGACCCATCGGCCGGATCTCCGGATACCAGGAGGTGACGTCGTTTCCCTCGGCGTCGGTGAGGCGCACGCGACCCCCGCTTATGTACCCCGTGACCCGTCGCCCACCCCAGTCGATCTCATAACCCCAGTCGGCGTCGTCGGCGGGCAGATCCCGCGCCGGCGTCGCCAGCATCGGCGGCACGTTGTCGGGCATCGGCTCCCAGCCCGGCTCGGGCGGGTCCATCCGGCGGACCATCCAGTCCGCGCCGCTGGTCTGGAAGAAGATGTAACGCCCGTTGGTGCGCTCCCCGTGAAACGTCACCCCGATCTCGTCGTCGCGCCATTTGTCGGTCTCGTAGGTGCCGCTGTCGAAGATCGTCATGCGGCCCCCGCCGTACTCACCCGCCGGGATCTCACCCGTGAAGGTCAGGTATTCCAGTGGGTGGTCCTCGGTGTGTTTGGCCAGGTTGTTGCGCTCGCGGTCGCGGGGCAGCCCACGCGGCACGGCGAACGAGACGAGCACGCCGTCGCGTTCCAGCCGGACGTCCCAGTGCAGGCTGCGGGCGTGGTGCTGCTGGATGACGAAGCGGCGCCGCTCGGTCTCGCCCGGATGCTCCCGCGGGATCGGCTCGGGCGTGCGCCGGGCGTCCCGCTTGCGGCGGTACTCCTCCAACCGGTCCGTCATACCGGCATTGTCTTCCCGCCCCGCGCGCGAATCACACACGTGTAACTTGTCGGACCCGCGTGCGAGCCTGGAGACATGTACGAGGAACGGGCGTCGACGGTGCCGCACGTGACGGCGTGGTGGAGCGAGGTGCCGGCCGGCACGACGCGCAAACGCATCCTGCCCGACGGCTGCCTCGACATCATCTGGCAGGACGGCACGGTGTTCGTGGCCGGACCGGACACGACCGCCCAGCTCCCGGCGGTGCCGCCGGCGGGCGCCAGGCTCTTCGCGCTGCGGTTCGGGTCGGGCAGCGGTCCGGGCGTGCTCGGGGTGCCCGCCTCCGAGCTGGTCGACCGGCAGGTCCCGCTCGACGCGTTGTGGCCGGCGGCGCTGGTGCGCCCGCTCGCCGAGGCGGCCGATCCGCTGGCCGCGCTCGAGGCCGCGGCGGCCCGGCGCTGGCAGGAACCGGATCGTTCGATGGTCGCGCTGGCCGAGGCGGCCCGCCGCGGGATGCCGGTCGGAGTCTTCGCCGATCGGTGCGGGCTCAGCGCCCGGCAGTTGCAGCGCCGCAGCAACCTCGCCTTCGGGTACGGGCCGAAGACGCTGCACCGCGTGTTCCGGCTGCAACGAGCGGTGGCGCTGGCCCGGCGCGGGCGGCCGTTCGCCGCGGTCTCGGCCGACGCCGGGTACGCCGACCAGGCACACCTCGCGCGCGAGGTGCGAGCCATGGCCGGCGTGCCGCTGGGCCGGCTGCTCAGCCCTGCTTGAGCCAGGCGAACAGCTCGACCTGGTACCCGTCGGGGTCGCCGAGGACGGCGTAGCGCTGTCCCCATTCCGCGTCCCAGGGCTGCCGCCTGGTGACATATCCGGCCTCGGCCAGCTCCGCGTGGACCCGATCGACCTCGGCCGGGTCAGCACAGAGGAAGGCGAGGCTCGGGCCGGTCTTCGGGCCGGCGGAATCGGCGGCGGCATCGAACATCAGCCGTACGCCGCCGGGTAGTTGCGCCTCGGCGTGCGGGGCGTGGTCGGCCTCGGCCGGGATGTCCAGGCCGAGCCGCCGGTAGAACGCGAGGGAGGGTGCCATGTCGGCCACCGCGAGGCCGATCGCATCGAAGGTTGGTGACATGCCGAGGACACTACGAGCGCGAAGCCGTGCGGTCTTGAAGAAATCGGACGCGTCGATGATCGCGGGTTTCCCCGCGTCGTGGCTCGGGGTAGTGTCTTGGCTCCGACGCGTGTCCGACCGGTGGGAGGCATGGCTGCGATGAGGTTGCGCATCCTCGTGGTGGGCGCCGGCATCGCCGGTCTGGCCGTGGCCCGGGCCCTCCGGCTCGCCGGCTACCGGCCGGACGTGGTCGAGGAGCTGCCGGCCAGCATGCTGCCCGGCGCCGGCATCTATCTTCCGGGCAACGCGTCGCGCGCACTGCGCCAGCTCGGGCTGGACGCCCCGCTGCGGCCCCTGGGCGATCTGATCTTCCGGCAGGTCTTCCAGGACTCCCGCGGCCGGGAGCTGTTCGAGCTGGACGTCGCCGCCCTGTGGGCCGGGGTCGGCGAGTCCCGGGCGCTGTCGCGCGCCGACCTCCAGCAGGTGCTGCTCACCAGCGTGGGCGGCGAGGTGCGCTACGACACGTCGGTCCGCGACCTGGAGATCTTCGACAGCGCCGCCAAGGTCGAGTTCGGTGACGGCAGCGTCGCGGAGTACGACCTGGTCATCGGGGCCGACGGGCGCCGCTCGACGATCCGGGCGAAGGCCGGTCTGGGCGGGCCGGCCACCCCGACCGGGCAGATCGTCTACCGGTCGGTGGTCGCCGGCGGGCCGCCGCTGAGCGACTGGACGGCCCTGCTCGGGCGCCGGTCCTCGTTCGTGGCGATGCCGATGGGCGGGCGCAAGCTGTACTGCTACGTCGACGAGACCGCGCCGGACGCGCCGAACCCCGAGGACCCGGTAGCCCACCTGCGCGAACAGTTCGGGTCCTTCGGCGGCCCGGTGCCGGCGATCCTGGACGCGATGGAGAAGGCGTCGGTCGCGCGCACCGACGAAGTGGTCCTCGACACGTGGTCGCGCGGTCCGGTCCTGCTCGTCGGTGACGCTGCCCACGCCACGGCGCCGACCCTCGCCCAGGGTGCCGCCATGTCGTTCGAGGACGCGGTGGTGCTGGGGGAGGAGCTGCGCAGGTCCGGCGGCGACGTGGGCGCGGCCCTCGTGGCGTACGAAAACCGCCGCCGACCTCGCTGCGGAGAAGTTCGTGACCGCACCCGGGAGCGCGATCGCACGCGTGACGTGCCGCCCGCTCTGCGCGACCCGATGCTGCGCCGGCGAGGGCTGCGCATCTTCGCGGATCACTATCGCGGGCTCGTCTCGCCTGTCTAGCCGAGGAGTCTTTGGTAACCCCGCGCCCGGCGAGGGTCGGTGGGGGACTATTCTGCCTGCGAGGTACCCCTTTAAATGCAGGATGTACTGAGCGGTACGAACGAGACGACGGAGGCTATTCGTGACGACCGTTGCGCCTAAGCCGATCGTGACCAGGCCTTACCCGGTCAGGCGGCAGGTCAAGGGTTCGGCGCTCGCCCGGATCCTGCGCACGACGGACGCGAAGCAGATCGGGATCATGTACATGATCACGTCCTTCGTGTTCTTCCTGCTGGGCGGCCTGATGGCGCTGCTCATGCGAGCCGAGCTGGCCCGTCCGGGGATGCAGTTCCTGTCGCCGGAGCAGTACAACCAGCTGTTCACGATGCACGGCACGATCATGCTGCTGTTCTTCGCGACGCCGATCGTGTTCGCCTTCGCGAACTTCGTGGTGCCGATCCAGATCGGCGCGCCGGACGTGTCGTTCCCGCGGCTCAACTCGTTCGCGTACTGGCTGTACCTGTTCGGCGGCACGATCACCATCAGCGGTTTCCTCACGCCGGGTGGCGCGGCCGACTTCGGCTGGTTCGCCTACACGCCGCTGAGCGACTCGCTGCACTCGCCGGGCGTCGGCGGCAACATGTGGGTGGTCGGCCTGGCCCTTTCCGGCCTGGGCACCATCCTCGGTGGTGTCAACATGATCACCACGATCCTGACCCTGCGCGCCCCCGGCATGACCATGTTCCGCATGCCGATCATGACGTGGAACATCCTGGTCACCAGCCTGCTGGTGGTCATGGTCTTCCCGTTCCTGGCGGCCGCGCTGTTCGCCCTCGCCGCCGACCGCATCCTCGGCGCTCACGTCTTCGACGTGAATACCGGCGGCCCGATGCTCTGGCAGCACCTCTTCTGGTTCTTCGGCCATCCCGAGGTGTACATCGTGGCGTTGCCGTTCTTCGGCATCATCACCGAGGTCATCCCGGTGTTCAGCCGCAAGCCGGTGTTCGGCTACAAGGGCCTGGTCGCCGCGACCCTGCTGATCGCCGCCCTGTCGATGTCGGTGTGGGCGCACCACATGTTCGTCACCGGCCAGGTGCTGCTGCCGTTCTTCAGCTTCCTGAGCTTCCTCATCGCGGTGCCGACCGGCATGAAGTTCTTCGTGTGGATCGGCACGATGTGGCGTGGCCAGATCAGCTTCGAGACGCCGATGATGTTCGCGATCGGCTTCCTGGTGACGTTCCTGTTCGGTGGTCTGTCCGGCGTGCTACTGGCCTCGCCGCCGATCGACTTCCACGTCTCCGACTCGTACTTCGTGATCGCGCACTTCCACTACGTGCTGTTCGGCACGATCGTGTTCGCGGTGTTCGCGGGCATTTACTTCTGGTTCCCGAAGATGTTCGGCCGGATGCTCGACGACCGGCTCGGCAAGGTGCACTTCTGGCTGACCTTCCTGGGCTTCCACGGCACGTTCCTGGTGCAGCACTGGCTCGGCACCGAGGGCATGCCCCGCCGGTACGCGGACTACCTGCCCACCGACGGGTTCACGTTCCTGAACACGTTCTCGACGCTCGGCTCGTTCGTCCTCGGCCTGTCGACGCTGCCGTTCATCTACAACGTGTGGAAGTCGTACAAGGTCGGCCAGGTCGTGACCGTCGACGACCCGTGGGGCCACGGCAACTCGCTGGAGTGGGCCACCTCGTCGCCGCCGCCGCTGCGCAACTTCGACCGCATGCCGCGCATCCGCTCGGAGCGTCCGGCCTTCGACGCGAAGTTCCCCGAGCTGGCCGCGGGCGAGCAGTCGATCGCCGGCCCGCCGGAGGGTGGCGCGCGGCCGCTCACCAGCGAGTCCCACGGTGGCGCCACCTACCAGGAGGATGTCTCCGACAACCGCGACCGCTGAGCCGCAGGTCTGCCGGAACGGCCCGCTCTCCCGTCGGGGAGGGCGGGCCGTTCGCTGTCAGGCGCTCAGTCGGTTGATCGCGTCGGTGAGCGCCGGTTTGTCGAGCGGCTCCCCGGTGACCAGCGACTGGATCATCGCGCCGTCGAGCAGCGCGGAGATGTTCCGCGCGGCGGTCGCGCCGACCCGGGGCACCAGGAGGTCGTTGAGACCGTCCAGCCACGCGAGGGCGAGCGGCCGCAGGGCGGCGTCCCGGGCGGCGGCCACGTACAGTTCGTACTCGATCTGCGTCCGCGGTCGGTCGCTCACGCACTCCTCGGACAGCGCGACGAGCGCTTCGGCCAGCGACGGCGCCGCGCCAAGCCGTTGCGCCCACGCGAGCAGGTCGGCCCGCAGCGCGTCGGTGGCCTGCGCGAGCCCGGCCGCGATGAGATCGTCCAGCGTGGGGAAGTAGTACGTCGTCGCCCCCAGCGGCAGCCCGGCCCGGCTCGCGACGGCCCGGTGCGTGGTCCGCCCGATGCCCACTTCCGCGACGATCTCAAGAGCCGCGGCGGCGAGGGCCCGCTTACGAGCCTCCGGGTCCCGGGCCCGCTGCCCCTTGCGGGCCGGCGCGCTGGCTTCCGCTCCTGCGTGCGCCGCGCGCGTGGTCACTTCGCGGGCCGGTGCGCTGGCTCCCACTCCCGCGTGCGCCGCGCGCGTGGTCACTTCGCGGGCTGGTGTGCTGGCTTCCGCTCCCGGGTCTGTGTGCTCCGCATCCGCCGTCACCTCGCGGGCCGCTGCGCTGGGCTCCGCTCCTGCGCCCGGGGGCTCCGCGGCCGCCGTCACCTCGATCTCCGGGCCTGCCGGTCCAGCCATCAGTGGGTTCCCGTTCCGCCGAGGTTGAGGGTCACGACGCCCGCGATGATCAGCCCCACGCCGACCGCCTTGACCAGCGTGATCGGCTCGCCCAGGAAGAGCGCCCCGATGGCCACGATCGCCGCAGTGCCCAACGCCGACCACAGCGCGTAGGCAACGCCGACCTCGACGCCCTTGACGGCCTGCGACAGCGCGACGAACGACAGGATGTAGCCGGCGACGACGGCCACGGTGGGCCACAGCCGGGTGAAGCCGTCGGTGGCCTTGAGCAGGCTGGTCGCGGCCACTTCGGCCGCGATGGCGGCCAGGAGAAATATGTACGCCATGCTGCCACCCCGTTCTTGTACGTTCGTACAAGTACGAACGTACAAGAAGCCCGTCAGCGCCGGCAGAGTCACTTGCGTCACTCCCGACGAGTCGACGTCTGCGGGCTGGTGCCGGGAGTAAACGGCAGCGGAGGGCCGCGTCTGGCGGCAAAAGGGCCGAACCGGGCGTCAACACGGTGGGGAACTGCTCTGCTGGCCGCCATGCCGGATCGGGGGCAGCTTGCATGGCGGGCATGGCAGCGGGTCCGCGCGGTTTTGTGCCGCCAGGCGCGAATTAACCCACGGGCGGCGAGCATGGACGGATGAGCGGCGCCCCGAGGCCGACCTGGCAGCGGCTCGCGGTCGACCTGGCGGCGGGCCGGTGTCCGGCCGGGCCTCAGAGGGTCGGGGCGGCCGTCAGGCTCGGGCGGGCGTCAGGAATAGGTGGGGAACTGCTCGGCCGGGCCGGCCGTGCCGGACTGGAGGGCATCGGGCATCGCGGTCGGATCCCCGTGGCCGTTGC
>NZ_CAKUCL010000060.1 GCF_934643405.1 uncultured Actinoplanes sp. | reverse complement strand
CCCGGTCACGCCGCCGCCCGCGGTCCCGGCCGCCGCGGCCGCGTTCCCGAACCGCGCGCCCGCGCCCGGCAACCGCCCGGTCTCGGTACCGCCGCCTCCGCCCGGCATGACGCCGATCACGCCCGGCTCCCGCCCGGCTCCGGCCCCGACCTCGGCGCCCTCCTTCACACCGGCCCCGACCTCCGCACCCTCGTTCGCGCCGGCCCCGACCTCGGCGCCCTCGTTCGCGCCCGCTCCGACCTCGGCTCCCGCTTCCGCGCCGACCTCGGCACCGGGCTTCGGTCCCCCGTCGGCTCCGGCCGCGCGCACGACGCCCACCTCGGCGCCGCCCGCCACGCCGGCGTCCCCGGCCGCCGGGCTGACGCCCGCCGACAGCGGACAGCCGTTCCGGGCCACGCTCACCAACGCGGCGATCAACAGCGCTCGCGCCGAGCGGCAGCGCACGGTCATCCCGCCGCGGCCGTCGACCCGCCCGTCGTCGCCGGCGGCACCGGCCGCGAGCGGTCCCACCGACTTCTCGCTGCCCATGCCGGCGCAGCGTCCGGGTGAGACGGCCGAGCCCGGCTCCCGGGCCAACTGGCCGCTGCTGAACAGCGCCGGGGATGACCTGCCCGCCGCTTCCACCAGCTCGCCGGCCGCGTCGACCAGCTCGCCGCCCGCCGACGGACGGGTGAAGCCGCCGTGGCAGGACATGCCGAAGGAGCCGCCGGCGCTGCGCCTGGTCGAGGCGCAGCTCGCCGCCGGCAACAACCTCGACACCACGGTGACCGACCTGCCGCCGGTCAGCGAGCCGCCCCCGCTGCGCCTGGTGGACGGCGACGACCGCGGCGGCCGCCGCAACGGCGTACGGCGAAGTGTCTCGGCACCGACCGGCGCGAGCACGACGATCACCGCCCTGGAGCGCAGCACAACGCCGCCGGTCCCCGCCGACACCAGCGACGGCGACCTGCTGATCTTCGCGGCGGCCCGCTCGGCGTGGTTCACCGGCCACAGCGACGAGCCCACCAACCTCGACTGGGCCAACCCGAACGACACCGGTTGGCGCGCGGCCGAGAAGGCGGCGACCCCGGAGGTGGCCGCGGAGACGGCGGCCGGCCTGCCGAAGCGCGTGCCTCAGGCCAACCTGGTGCCCGGTTCCCCGCTGCGCGAGCAGCGCCCGCTGCGCATCGTCCGCGACGCGGCCAGCATCGCCGCCCACACCACGGGCTACTTCCGCGGCTGGCGGCGAGGCCAGGAGATCGGCGGCTTCGCGATGGGTGGCCGCCCGGGTCGCGAGGCGGCGGGCGGCTGGGACTTCACCCGCGACGGCCAGGCTTCCGACGACTACCGAAACAGCGGCGCCGGTTACGGCTCCCGCTGACCCGAGAATCCACGAACGGCCGCGAGCGATGCTCGCGGCCGTTCGTCGTAGCCCAGACCTGTTGCGCCGGCCATCCGGCTGCGGCCTCGGCGGGGGCGGCGTGGTGGCTCAGAACCGTTGCGCCGGTCCCCCGGCTCACCTCGACGGCCGCGGTGGCTGCGGCCTCGGCCAAGGCGGCGTGCGCAGCCCAGGCCGGCGTTCGGGGCATGTGCCTGCGTCTGTCGGGCCTGCGTTGACAAAGCTTGACCCTGACCGCATGTGGCCTGGTTGAGGACCAGCGCCTCGGTCCGGACGGGAGCGAAGGTAGGCAAGCGCTCACCGCGGGGGACGCTGCGGCCTTGGTCGGGCGTTCGAAGCCCCGGCGCGGGGTGGCTTCGAACCCGCGAGGCGCGTTCCGAGCCCGCGCGAGGCGCGCACGGAGCCCGCGCGAGGCGCGCACGGAGCCCGCGCAAGGCGCGCACGGAGCCCGCGCAAGGCGCGTTCTTAGCCCGCGCGAGGCGCGTTCGGAGCCCGCGCGGGGAAACGCTGCTCGCCATGGCCAGGCGCTGTGGTGCGGATCCGATCGGGTCGCAGTTGGACACCGCGGTCATCGCCCAGACCGCGGGCGCGCCTAACGGGTACGTGCGCCCCGGCTCGGTGCGCTCGGGCGGCTCCGCCGCGACGGATTCCGGCTCGGGCTGATCAGCTACTGGTCCAGCGAACTCCGTGAGGCGTGGACGGCAACGCCGTACGGAGCCGGATCTGCGCCTGTACGCCGCCCGCCGAGTGCTGGTACGTCGGGGACGGCGCGAGCATGACGGAGCGCGACGGGCGGGCGTGCGCGCGATGCTCGTCGCCAACGCCACGTGCCCCGAGGCGGCGGCCCATCGACGTGATCCCGGTCCGTGCCGGCCGGAGTTCGTGGACCATCTCGACAACCTGGGCAAGGCACGCTGAAGCCCCGCTCCGGCACGTCGGAGCGGGGCTTCAACCAAACGTCAGGCGGGCGCTACCGCACGCGAGCGACGCATCGTCAGCACATACTCGACGAGCGAGATGAGGACGTTCTTCGTCGACTCACGGTTACGAGCGTCGCAGCTCACCACCGGGACGTCGTTCGAGATCGCGAGCGCGTCCCGGACGTCCTGGACGTTGTGGTACTGCATGCCATCGAAGCAGTTGATCGCCACCAGGTACGGCAGGCGGCGGTGCTCGAAGAAGTCGATGGCGGCGAAGCAGTCGGCGAGACGACGCGTGTCGACCATGACCACCGCGCCGATGGCGCCCCGCACCAGTTCGTCCCACATGAACCAGAAACGCGTCTGGCCGGGGGTACCGAACAGGTACAGGATGAGATCACGGTCGATGCTGATCCGGCCGAAGTCCATGGCGACGGTGGTCGTCATCTTCCCCGGCACCTGGCGGTTGTCGTCGACACCCACACCTGCCGAGGTCATGATGGCCTCGGTGGTAAGCGGGGTGATCTCCGAGACCGAACCGACCAACGTCGTCTTACCGACGCCGAACCCACCGGCGATGACAATCTTCGCCGATGTCACGCGTCCCGCAGCGGGACGGTGCGACATGTCAGAGCCTGCGAAGTCCACTCAGCACCCTTTCCAGCAGTTCCGTGCCTACCGCGTCGGTCTCGTCTTCCAGCGAGGTGGGCTCGTACACCGCGACGAGGCCGTCCGAGGCCATGTCAGCGACGATCACACGGGCCACACCGAGCGGCAGTTGCATGCGTGCGGCGATTTCCGCGAGCGACTGCACACGGCCGCCGTCGCACATAGCCGCGATGTACTGATGCTCGCTTCCACCCTGTCCGCCGCGGATCCCCGATCGGCCGCGCACGGTTGTCTCGACCAGCGCTTCCAGCGCTATCTCAAGCTTCGGCCGGGTCCGACCGCGGGTTACGGCGTACGGCCTGACCAGCGCGCCGGTCGGCTCATCGCGTTCGGGCATCGTCACCGCTCACCCCTTCCTCGAACCCATAGAAGTGTCTCTTGTCGTCAATGTTTTGGACAGCCGCCGGTCGCGCCGGCCCACCGCCCGTTCAGCCGAGAACCCCGGCCGCGGAACGCGGTGCGGGGGTCAGAGCCTCGCCGACGCGGTCCACCAGGAGAGCCATCTCGTAGCCCACCTGGCCGACATCGCAACTGCGAGCGGCGAGAACGGCGAAGGACGAACCGTCCGAGATCGACATCAGGAAGAGGAATCCGTTGTCCATCTCGACGACCGTCTGCAGCACCGCGCCACCCTCGAAGCACCGTGCGGCGCCCTGGGTCAGGCTGACCAGGCCGGAGGCGATGGCCGCCAGCTGGTCGGCGCGGTCACGCGGCAGGTCCCGCGAAGCTGCCAGCAGAAGACCGTCCGCGGAGACCGCGATCGCATGTGCGACTCCGGGAACGCGGTCGGCGAAGTTGGCCAGGAGCCAACCGAGATCCTGCGTAGATGTCATGCCTCATGCTCCTTGCCAGCCTGCGAGGACTGCTGCCCTCCCGGAGAGGCCTCCGGGTTGGTCGATTGTTCCTTGGTACGACCGCGCTGCACACCCCGGTGGTACGCGGAAAGCAGACCACGCACTCCTTCGGGCGTACGTTTCTGGACGGAGTTTCCGCCCCGGTCGACACCGCCGGGGACGAGCTGCGCCATCGGAGTGCGCTTGGGCAGACCCGCCGTGGTCGTCGTGTCGATCGGCATCTCGGCGGCCGCACGGGCCGCCTGCCAGCCCTCGTCCGCGGCGGTCTGCCACGGGCTCGAGCCATTGTTGCCGTTCGCTGCGGCGCCGTTCGCCACGCCGGCACCCACTGTAGCCGGGTCCAGATCGCGCGACTCGGGCGAAACCGCCTGCTGTGGCACGCCCACCGTACGCGTCGGCTCCCCGGTCGGGATCCGCTGCGACGTCACACCCTCGCCGGCGACACCGTTGGACGGCTTGGCGTCGGCCGGGTGCGCCGTGGTGAACCAGGCCGACTCGAGCTCCCGGAAGATCGGCAGCTCCATCGTCTCGTCGGCGAACTGACCCTGGTTGTCCCGCTGCCGGGCAGCGGCCTGAGCGGCGGCGATCTGCGCCGCCGCGGTGGCCTGGGCCTCCGCGGCCTGAGCCGTGGCCGCCTCGTGCGCCGCCCGGGCTGCGGCGGTGGCCCGCTGGACCTCCGCGGCCGACAGACCCGACGTCGGCGTCCCGGAGACCGGGGTGGCCGAGACGGGCGGCGCGGACGACGGGATCGGCGCGGTCGGCGGGTTCGTCGGGCGCTCGACCTGCGGTCGCTGCTCGGACCGGTCCGGCCGGTACCGCGGGAGCTCGGCGGTCATGTCCAGCGCCGCGGCCAGGCTCTCCGGCACGTGGGGTGCGCCGTTCTGGTCCCGCTCCTGGGCGACCGGCGGCCAGGCCGGCGGAGCCGGCGAGGACGCGGCCGGAGGCGTGGAGACCGGCGGCTCGTTACCGGGAGGCGACGAGATGGGCCGACCGCTGTACGGCGGACCGGGCGGCGCCGAGGTCGGCGGTACCGGGGGCGCCGAGACGGGCGGGACGAAGCCGCCACGGCCCTGGCTTTCCGGGTTGGACGGGAGCTGGCGCGGGATGGTGGCGCCGAACCCGCTGTTCTCCTCGGGGCGCGCCGGCTCGCCGTTGCGGCGCTGCGGCAGCCCGTCGGGACCGGCGAAGCCCTGCGGGGCGGGCGACTGCGGCGTCATCGGGCCGGACGGCAGCGGCGGGATCGCCTCGTTGCTGCGCGGGCCGTAGAAGCCGTTGGACGACCCGTTGGTGCCGTTGACCGCGCCGAACCCGTTCGAACCGCCGCCGCCGAAGCCGTTGGTGGAGGGCGCGCCGGTCAGGTCGGACCACGCGGGAACCGACCGGCCGTTGGCGCCGAGCATGCCACCGGAGGGCATCGGCGGGTTCGGGTCGAAGGGACGTCCGCCCTGGTAACCGTTGCCGCCGTGGCCGCTTTCGAGGGCGAGCGGCTCGGGGAAGCCGGGGCGGCCCTGCACCGCGGCCGAACCCGGGCCGAAGCCGCTGACGGCCGGCTGGCCCTGCCCGGCGCCGAGCGCGGCACCGGCGAGCAGGACGGAGACCGGGAGTGCCACCTCGGCCACGGTACCCCGCTCGGTGTCGGCCGGCCGGAGCTCGACCTTGACACCGTGCCGGTTCGCCAGCCGGGCGACCACGACCAGGCCCATCATCCGGGAGACGGCCACGTCCACCATGGGCGGGTTGGCGAGCCGCTCGTTGAGGTCGCGCAGCTGCTCACGGCTGATGCCGATACCGCGGTCCTCCACCGAGAGCAGCGCGCCGTCGCCCAGCCGCCGCGCCTCGACGATGACCGTCGAGTTCGGCGGGGAGAAGGCGGTCGCGTTGTCGAACAGCTCGGCGACCAGGTGGACCATGTCGTTGACGGCGTGCGCCGCCACCTCGATGTCCCGGTCGATCATGCCGAACTCGATGCGGGTGTAGTGCTCGACCTCGGACTGCGCGGCACGCAGCACGTCGATCAGGGCGGCCGGCTCGCGCTGCACACGGGTCGAGTCGGCGCCGGCGAGGACCAGGAGGTTCTCGTCGTTACGCCGCATCCGGGTGGCCAGGTGGTCGAGCTGGAACAGCTCGGCCAGGCGGTCCGGGTCCTCCTCGCCGCGTTCCAGCCGGTCCAGGTGACCGATGAGCCGGTCGACCAGGATCTGCGAACGACGGGCGAGGTTGACGAACATGGTCGCGACGGAGGCACGGAGTGCGGCCTGCTCGGCCGCGGTGCGGACCGCCTCGAGGTGAACCGCGTTGAACGCCTCGGTCACCTGCCCGAACTCGTCCCGGCTGCGCACCGGCAGGGGTTCGGCGATCTGGTCGGCCACCTGGGCCGGTGTCATCGATGTGGACAGTGCCGGGTCACGCAGCCGGCTCACCGCGTGCGGCAGGCCGTACTGGGCGACCGAGAGCGCACCCTGACGCAGCTCACGCAGCGAGCGGGCCATGGACCGGGCGACCAGCCACGCGAACAGGATGGCCAGCAGCAGCATGCCGAGCAGCACGCTGGTCTCGATGAAGACCTTCCGGTTCACCTGGTTGCGCAGGTCGGTGGCCTGCACCACGACGCCGGCGTCGAGCTTCTGCTCGACCCCGCGGAAAAGCTTGTTGTAACCGGTCATCGCGGTTTCCCACTGCTGGGTGTTGAACGCGATGTTCCGGATGTTGGCGGCGCCGAGGTTCTGCAGCGGACCGGTCAGGTTCGTCGCGGCTCGCGCATCCGGCTCATTGTTGATCCGGTCGAAGAGCTGGATCTCCTCGTCCGTGCCGACCGAGTGCAGCGTGGTGCCGGCCAGCTCGTAACCCGTCGTGGTGACCAGGAACTGACGACGCAGCGTGTTGCTGAACTCACCGGCTTTGAGGATCTCGTGACCGACGTCGCGCTGGCGGGCGATGTATTCCTTGGCCTGCGCCACCGCGGCAACGGCACGCAGGTGATCGCTGAGCACGGTGTCGTCGGCCAGCTGGGCCGACGCGTCCCGCACGGCGAGCAGGTCGTCGATGAGCTTTGTGTACTGCTCGTCGACCGCGGTCGACGGCACCTGCCCGTTGGCCACCTGACTGCGCTTGGCCGGCAGGTCCTCGAGGTTGCGGTCGATGCGCAGAAGCAGTGTGCCCACCTTCTCGGGCACCTTCTCCAGGCCGGTCTTCTGCTGCGAGTACGCCAGCTTGGCCGCGTCGACCTGGGAGTGCTCTCCTTCGTACGCCTTGAGCGCCGCGGTCTTGATCGCGGCGCGGCCCGCATCGCCGTTGGTGGCGATCATGATGCCGTACGCTCGTTCGTTCTGCAGGTGGTCGACGAGACCACCCGCGGCCTCCGACAGCACCGAAAGGGTGCGGGCGCGCTCCGCGTTGCTGGCCTCGTTGATGTGGTCCACCAAGCCGCTGACGCCGACGATGATCGTCGCCAGGGTAGGAACCAACATGATCAAGCCAAGCTTCGACCAGATCGGCAGGTCTCGCAGCCGATCGGCCGGCCGACGGAGACGCGACATGACGCCGGTCGCCGTCTTGGGGCGCTTGCTCACGTCACCGTCCTCCTGATTCGAGCCCGGCATTCGGCTCGCCGGGCCCCGCGCACGGCCATCTGCCGCGTCGGGCCCCCGAGATTCCATCACGACGAGTGTCAAAGAGAAAGACCAGGCGGACACGGACCGGTTGTGTGACGGGATGTTGGCCCGCCGAAGTGGAGCATCGCCGGTTCTATCTGACTGGCTGTATAGCTGTGCTTTCCTCAGCGTCACTCACGTCGATCGACGCGGCGCGGGGGTGACGCCGTTCGATCGCGCCCGATCGTAATGGATCGCGGCAGGAGAGACGATGGCGCGGTCCTATCTGTTCGGCAACGTGAGATGCCCGATTTCGCAGTGTTTGTTGCGACCATTCTGACCGAAAGGACTATCGGGAGCGACGAACCGACATCGGTGCGGGGCAGCAAACTCAGGCGAGCAATTTCCCGTACGCCGGCTTGATGATCTCATTGATGATCGCCAAACGCTCGTCGTAGGGGATGAAGGCACTCTTCATCGCGTTGATGGTCAGCCACTGCAACTCGGCCCATCCCCAGCCGAACGCCTCGGACAGCAGAGCCATTTCGCGCGACATGGACGTGCCGCTCATCAGCCGGTTGTCGGTGTTGACCGTGACGCGGAAGCGCAGGTCGTGCAGCAGTCCGATGGGGTGCTCGACGATCGAGGGGGCGGCGCCGGTCTGCACGTTGGACGAGGGGCACAGCTCCAGCGGGATCCGCTTGTCGCGGACATAGGCGGCGAGCCGGCCGAGAACCGTGTCGCCGGCCGACGGCGTACCGGTGATGTCATCGACCAGTCGCACGCCGTGACCGAGCCGGTCCGCGCCGCACCACTGGATCGCCTGCCAGATCGACGGCAGGCCGAAGGCCTCGCCGGCGTGGATGGTGAAGTGGAAGTTCTCACGCTGGAGGTACTCGAAGGCGTCCAGGTGCCGGGTGGGCGGGAAGCCTGCCTCCGCGCCGGCGATGTCGAAGCCGACGACGCCCGAGTCGCGGTACCGCACGGACAGCTCGGCGATCTCCTGCGATCGGGCCGCGTGCCGCATGGCGGTCAGCAGCGTGCCGATCCGGATGGGCGAACCCTGCGCGGCCGCCTCGGCCACCCCCTCGGCGAGGCCGGCGTGCACCGCGTCGACAACCTCGTCCAGGGTCAGGCCCCGCTCCAGGTGCTGCTCCGGCGCGTACCGCACCTCGGCGTAGACGACGCCGTCGGCGGCCAGGTCGAGTGCGCACTCCTTGGCGACCCGGTGCAGGCCCTCCACCGTCTGCATGACCGCGACCGTGTGCGCGAACGTCTCCAGGTAGCGTTCCAGCGAGCCGGAGTCGGCGGACTCGACGAACCATCGACCCAGCTCGGCCGGGTCGGTCGAGGGCAACGGGTGCCCGACCGCGTCGGCCAGCTCGATGATCGTCGCGGGGCGCAGACCCCCGTCCAGGTGGTCGTGCAGCAAAGCCTTCGGCGCGTGAACGATGTCGGATTGTGCGATGGCGGCCATCTGCCGACTGTAAAGGCAGGAGTTGAATGATCGACGGCGCATTGCCGTACCTCCGGTGCCCGGTGTGCCGCGCGTCTCTCTCCCGGGACGGTCAGGCGTTGCGCTGCTCACGGGGGCACAGCTTCGACATGGCCAGGCAGGGGTACGCGGATCTGACCGCGGGACGCATGCCGCACGTGGGCGACACCGCGGAGATGGTGGCGGATCGGGCGGCGTTCCTGGCCGCGGGGCACTACGACTTCATCGCCGATGCGCTGGCCGCGCAGGCCGAGGGCGACGTCGTGGTGGATGCGGGCACCGGTACGGGCAACTACCTCGCGCGGGTGCTGCAGGCCCTGCCGGAGGCGGTGGGACTGGGGCTGGACGTGTCCAAACCGGCGCTGCGGCGGGCGGCGAAGGCGCATCCGCGAGCGGCGGCGGTGCTGGCGGATCTGTGGCGGCCGCTGCCGATGAAGGACGAGTCGGCGTCGGTGATCCTGGATGTGTTCGCGCCACGCAACGGGGCGGAGTTCCGGCGGGTGCTGCGGCGCGACGGGAAGCTGCTGCTGGTCACCCCGGGGCCGGAGCATCTGGGCGAGCTTGTCACGGCGTACGGGATGATCGGTGTCGATCCCGGGAAATCGGCTCGGATCGACCAGTCGCTCGGTGATCACTTCACGGCCGAGGGGGTCGAGGAATTCCGCCGTGAGCTGAATCTGAGCGCGGCGGAGGCCGGCACTCTCGTCGGCATGACGCCGAGTGCCAGGCATGTCCGTAAATTTCCGGAGGAGGCGGTGGCGGTGACCGTGGCGGTGGAGGTGGCGGTCTATCGGCCCCGGCGGCGAGCGCGCGGCGAATGAGGGCGGTCAGACGGACAGGTCCACTTCTTCCCACTCGGCCGGCTTCTCGTGGTACGGGCCGTGGAAGACCACCGCCCACTCCAGCGCCCACCGCCGCTGCCCGATCGCGTTCCCGTCGATCTCGCCGGGCAGCGGCAGTCCATTCTGTTCGGACTCCTGGAACGCCCAGTCCAGGCAGTAGTACAGATCGAGCAGCACGGCCGCCTCGACCGGATCGCGCGGTGACATCAGCGACCTCGACCGCCAGCTGTTGAACGACTCCCCCGACGGCAGATCCGGCATCTGCGTCATCAGCCGGTCCTCGGGCGGCGCCGTCGGATCCAGGTGCCCGCTCAGACCCAGCAGCCAGGCCAGCGCGAACACCGCGTCGTGATGCAGCACGAACGATCGGTGATCGCCCTTCGCCCCGATCACGAACTGCCACTCCGGCGGCGTCACGAAGTCCACCAGGTGCGAGCCGAGCAGCCAGCTCATCGCCGCCTCGGTCGGCATGCCGAAGCAGCGGGCCACCACCACGTGCAGCACGGCGGCCCGCGCCTCGATCTCCGGTGTCGGCCGCAGCTCGATGCTGTCGCCCGGCTCCCAGATCAGCGGGAACCCGGCCGGGGGCAGCGGCAGACCCAGCCGCTCCAGTTCGTCGAGGCTCGCCTCGCGCACCGCGCGCGGGTCGGGTGCCGCCTTGGTCATGGTGCGTCAGGCTATGCGGTCGAGAACAAGCTTTGTAGGGGTGGGCGCGTTCTCCCCCACGGTGACGGCCGCCGCCGCGATCTCGCGCGCCGCCGGGATCCGGTCCGCCTCGTCGGCGCGCAGCTCGAGCAGCACGTCACCGGCCTCGACGCGGTCCCCCGGCTTCACCCTCAGCCGCACGCCGGCGCCGAAGCTCACCGGGTCCTCCTTGCGGGCCCGGCCGGCGCCCAGACGCCAGGCGGCAACCCCGATCCCGTACGCCTCCACGGCCGTCACCACTCCCGAGGAGGACGCACGCAGCACCTCGGTCTCCCGGGCCTGCGGCAGCGCCGCATCGGGGTCGCCGCCCTGGGCCCGGATCATCCGGCGCCACGTGTCCATCGCGGCGCCCGACTCCAGCACCTTGGCCGGGTCGGCGTCGATCCCCGCGGCGGCCAGCATCTCGCGGGCCAGCGCCAGGGTCAGCTCGACCACGTCCGCCGGCCCGCCGCCGGCGAGCACTTCCAGCGACTCGGCGACCTCGACGGCGTTGCCGACGGCCAGGCCGAGGGGCGTGTTCATGTCGGTGAGGAGCGCGACCGTACGGACCCCGCTGTCCTTGCCCAGCCGCACCATCGTCTCGGCCAGCTCCCGCGCGGTGGCCAGGTCCTTCATGAACGCGCCGGAGCCGACCTTGACGTCGAGGACCAGCGCCCCGGTCCCCTCGGCGATCTTCTTGCTCATGATCGAGCTGGCGATCAGCGGGATGGCTTCGACAGTGCCGGTGACGTCGCGCAGCGCGTACAGCTTGCGGTCGGCCGGGGCCAGGCCCTCACCGGCCGCGCAGATGACCGCGCCCACGTCCTGCAACTGGCGCTTGAACTCGTCGTTGCTCAGCGTGGCCCGCCAGCCCGGCACGGACTCGAGCTTGTCCAGCGTGCCGCCGGTGTGGCCGAGCCCGCGGCCGGAGAGCTGCGGCACCGCGGCACCGCACGCGGCGACCAGCGGGGTGAGCGGCAGCGTGATCTTGTCGCCGACGCCACCGGTGGAGTGCTTGTCCGCGGTCGGCCGGGTGATCGAGGAGAGATCGAGCCGTTCCCCACTGGCGATCATCGCGGCGGTCCACCGGGCGATCTCCGCGGGCGTCATGCCGCGCAGCAGGATCGCCATGGCCAGCGCCGACATCTGTTCGTCGGCCACCACGCCGCGGGTGTACGCGTCGACCACCCAGTCGATCTGGGCGTCGCTCAGCTGATGGCCGTCCCGCTTGGCGCGGATGACGTCGACGGCGGCGAACTCGCTCATTCGAAAAGGCTCCTATTCCTGCGACCACCGGGTGGGGATGCCCTCCGGCGGCTCGGTCTCGCCGGCCCAGGTCAGGCCGCCGTCGGCGTCCACCACCACGATCCGCGGCGTACGGACAAGGCCCCAGGAAACCGCCTGCGCGGTGGTGGGGAAGTTCGGGCCCTCCTCGAGGACTCCCTTCTCGACGTCCTCGCCACCCGAGCGCTCCCAGTACGCCGTCCAGACGGTCTCGCCGCCGGACAGGTCCGGGTGCACGAACACCGTGCCGCGCCCCCGCCACTTGGCCAGGTCGGACGGCACCTCGTGACCGGCCGCCGTGCCGGTGACGCGTTCCAGGTCGTCGAACCCGAACGCGTGCGGCAGCAGCTCGGCCATCCTCAGCGGCCGCGGCACCGCCTCGACGAGGCATTCCGGCCCGCCGTTCTCCCACAGCAACTGCCGGCAGCGCCCGCACGGCATCAGCGGGTCGCCGTTGGCGTCCACGCACGAGACGGCCACCAGCCGGCCGCCACCGGTCGCGTGCAGCGAGCTGACCAGCCCGCACTCGGCGCACAGCCCGATGCCGTACGACGCGTTCTCCACGTTGCAGCCGACGACCACCCGGCCGTCGTCCACCAGTCCCGCCACCCCGACCGGGAAGTCGGAGTACGGCGCGTAGGCGTGCCGCATCGCCTCGATGGCGGAGGCCCGCAGCCCAGCCCAGTCGATCTCCATGTGGCCGATTGTGCCGCACCCGAGGTGAGCGGGTGCGGCCGGACGGTCAGCTCTTGCTGTACGGCACACCGTCGGCGGCGGGTGCCCGGACCCGGCCGACGAGCCCGGCCACCGCCACGATGGTCGCCAGGTACGGCAGCATGTTGAGGAACTGGTTGGGCACCGGCGAGCCGACCGCGGCGCTCAGGTAGTACGCCAGTTGCTGGGTGAAGCCGAAGAACAGGGCCGCGCCGAACGCGCCGAACGGCGTCCACCGGCCGAAGATCAGCGCGGCCAGCGCGATGAAGCCCGCGCCGCCGGTCATGTTCTTGTTGAACGCGCTGGTCGAGATCAGCGTGAAGTACGCGCCACCGGCGCCGGCGACCGCGCCGCCGATCAGCACGTTCATGTACCGCAGGCCACGCACCCGCACGCCCACCGTGTCGGCGGCGGTCGGGTGCTCGCCGACCGCCCGGGTGCGCAGGCCCCACCGGGTGCGGGTGAGCGCGAACTGGATCACGAAGACCAGGATGATCGCGATCCAGATCAGCACGTTCGTACGGAACAGCACCGGCCCGATGACGGGGATGTCGGACAGTCCGGGAACGCTCCACACCGGCATGTGCGGCGGCTGGTTGTACTTCTGCGC
This sequence comes from uncultured Actinoplanes sp., assembly GCF_934643405.1. Classification (GTDB taxonomy): domain Bacteria; phylum Actinomycetota; class Actinomycetes; order Mycobacteriales; family Micromonosporaceae; genus Actinoplanes. The sequence continues at coordinate 19,173 of NZ_CAKUCL010000060.1, read as the reverse complement.
GTTGGGCTGCATCAGGCGCTCGTAGAGGAAGCCGGTGATGCCCAGCGCGAACAGGTTCAGCACGATGCCCACCACGACCTGGTCGACCAGGAAGCGGATGGCCAGCACGGCCAGCATCGCGGCGATCAGCACACCGCCGACGACCGCGCTGATCAGGCCGGCCCACACGCTGGTGGCCAGGGTGCCGACCAGGGCGGCGGCGAAGGCGCCCATCAGGAACTGCCCCTCGATCGCCACGTTCACCACGCCGGAGCGCTCGCCCAGCACGCCGGCCAGCGCGCCCAGGATGAGCGGCAACGCGAACTCCAGCGAGCCCTTGGTCACCGAGACCACGGGCAGGAAGTTGCCGGCCACCTGCCAGCAGAGGAACGAGATCACGAAGGTCACGATCCCGACGACCAGCAGCGTCGTGTGCCAGCGCTCGGCCATCCGGCTGAGCATCGCGGCGCCGATCACGATGGTGAGAGCGCCGAACAGGTATGCCCCGAGCTCGCCGTTGATCGACAGGGCGGCGCCGCTCGCGTCCTCGCTGAGCGTGAACCTCGCGGTCTTCGACGGGGCGAGCGAACCGAACAGGACGGTCGCGAGCAGCCCGATGATCAGGATGCCGACGCCGAGGCGGCGCTGGCGGTTCCAGAAACGTTCGGGTGCGCGGACCTCGGTCAGGGTTTCCGCGGTCGTGGTCGACACCGAGCTCACCAGCCCTTCGCCACTGAGGCGCCGAGCCGTGCGGAACGGGCGGCGCGGAGCTGGAAGATCGCTTTGACCAGGGCGGGCGCGGCGATGAAGATGACGATCAGTGCCTGCAGGACGGTGACGAGCTCGAGCGAGACGCCCACGTCGACCTGCATGAGGTTGCCGCCGGCGCGCAGCGCGCCGTACAGGATCGCGGCGAACAGCGTGCCCCACGGCCGGTTGCGTCCGAGCAGCGCGACCAGCAGGCCGTCGAAGCCGATGTTCGCGGCCACCTGGGCGGTGAGCTTGTCGGCGGTGCCGAGGACCTGGGTCGCACCACCGAGGCCGGCCAGCGCGCCGCACACCACCATCAGCAGCGTGTAGGTGCGGGCGACGCTCATGCCGGCGGTCCGCGCGGCGGGCGGGTTCACCCCGACCGCGCGCAGCTCGAAGCCGAACGACGACCGGTTGATCATCCAGGCCACCGCGGCGGTGGTGAGCACGGCCAGCACGATGCCGAGGTGGACCCGCAGCGGCGCGGGCAGCGCGGGCAGTTCGGCGGTGGCGTGGATGGTCTTGCTGATCGCGTCGGTGCGGTTCGGGTCCTGCACGCCGTTCTGCAGGATCAGCCAGCTGAGGAACAGCGTGGCCACGTAGTTCAGCATGATCGTGGTGATGACCTCGTGGGCGCCCGTGCGGGCCTTGAGGTATCCGGGAAGGAAGCCCCACAGCGCGCCGCCGAGGGCGCCGGCCAGCAGTGCCACGATGAGGTGTACGCCGTACGGGAGACTGAAGGCGAAGCCCGCGACGCCGCCGCAGATCGTACCGATGACCGCCTGGCCCTGGCCGCCGATGTTGAACAGGCCGCCGCGGAACGCGATCGCGACCGCCAGGCCGGTGAACACCAGCGGCGCCGCGTAGGTCAGCGTCTCGGAGAGCGGGTTGAACGCCGCCTGCCAGGTGCCGGTGCCGTCGAACCAGGCCCGCACCGAGGCCGGGTCGAAGATCGCACCCTTGAACAGGTCGCCGTAGGCGGCGCTGATCAGGTCCCAGCTCGAGGTGAGCGCGTCGCTGGGCCGGGCGGTGAAGTATCCGAACTTGGCCAGCACGTCGGCGTCCGAGATGACGATCAGCACGGCGCCGATGATCAGCGCGAGCACGATCGACAGGATGGTCACCGTGACGGTGTTGGCCGACCAGAGGTTGCGCAGGAAGAGGCCGAGGAACGACTCCTCGCGCTGCTTCGGTTCCTCGGGCTTGGTGGGGGGCGCCTCGGCGTCGGTGGTCACTTCTCTTCCTCCCCGGCGGCGGGACGGGTGACTTCCGGCGTCCCGGCTGCTTCGGTGCCGGTCACCCCGGCCATGAGCAGGCCGATCTGCTCGCGCGGGGTGTCCGGCGGGACGATCGCCAGGATGCGTCCGCGGTACATCACCGCGACGCGGTCGGCCAGACCGCAGACCTCTTCGAGCTCGCTGGAGACGACCAGCACGGCCGTCCCGATGTCGCGCTCGTGGATGATCTGGTTGTGGATGAACTCGATCGAGCCGACGTCCACACCGCGGGTCGGCTGCGACGCGATGAGCAGCTTCAGCGGGCGGGACATCTCCCGGGCCACCACGACCTTCTGCTGGTTGCCGCCGGAGAGCGTGCCGACCGCGGACTCCGCCGACGACGTCCGGATGTCGAACTGGTCCACCCGCTCGCGCGCGGAGTCGGCGATCGCCTTCGGGTTCATCCGGAACGCGTTGCCGAACGGCGCCCGGTCGTACATGTCGAGCACCAGGTTCTCCGCGACGGAGAACTCCTTGACCACGCCGTCGAGGCTGCGGTCCTCGGGCACGTAACCCACCCCGGCGGCGAGGATCTTCTTGGTGCCCATGCCGCCGAGGTCGGTGCCCTCGAGCTCCATCCGGCCGGCGCCGGCCTCGCGCAGGCCCATGATGGCCTCGACCAGCTCGGTCTGCCCGTTGCCCTGCACCCCGGCGATGCCGAGCACCTCGCCGGCCCGGACCTCCAGGTCGACGGCGTCGACCGCGCGCACGCCCCGGTCGTCGTCGACGATCAGGCCGCTGACCTTGAGGATCTCGCGGCCCGGCTCGGCCGGCGTCTTGGTCACCTCGAGGCTGACGTCGCGGCCGACCATGAGGGCCGCCAGCTCGTTCTCCGACGTGTCGGGGGTCGCGGTCCCGACCGTACGGCCCCGGCGGATCACGGTGATGCGATCGGCGATCGCCTTGACCTCCCGCAGCTTGTGCGAGATGAAGACGATGGACTTGCCCGACTCGGCCAGCGAGCGCATCACCCGCAGCAGCTCGTCGGTCTCCTGCGGGGTGAGCACCGCGGTGGGCTCGTCGAGGATGAGCAGGTCGACGTCGCGGGTGAGGGCCTTGACGATCTCGACTCGCTGCTGCGCGCCGACCGGCAGGTTCTCGACCAGCGCGTCCGGGTCGACCGGCAGCCCGTACCGCCGGGAGGTCTCCAGCACGTCGCGGCGGTTGCGCCGCCGGTCCAGGAAGCCGAGCGGGCCGCCGCGCACCTCCTCGGCGCCGAGCGCGATGTTCTCCGCGACAGTGAAGACGGGGACCAGCATGAAGTGCTGGTGGACCATGCCGATGCCGGCCGCGATCGCGTCCCGCGGGCTGCGGAACGTCTTGGCCACGCCGTCCACCAGGATCTCGCCCTCGTCCGGCTGGAGCAGGCCGTAGAGCTGATTCATCAGGGTGGACTTGCCCGCGCCGTTCTCGCCGAGCAGGGCGTGGACCTCACCGGGTTCGACGGTGATGTCGATGTGATCGTTGGCCACCAGGTCGCCGAAGCGCTTGGTGATGCCGCGCAGTTCGAGTCTCAGCGGAATCTCCTGACCTCGGCTGGGAAAAGTCGAACCGCCGCCGCGGTCACGAGGGTTTCTCGCGACCGGGCGGCGGCCGAATATTACCTACTCAGAGTCACTTCGGCGCATTGGCCGACTCGACCTTGACGCTCCCCGAGATGACGTCCGCCTTCAGCTTCTCGACCTCGGCCTTGAGCGCGGGGTCGACCTTGCTGTCGAAGTCGTGGTACGGCGCCAGCGAAACACCGTTGTTCTCCAGCGTTCCCAGGTAGCCCGGGGTGGCGTTCAGCGGCTGGCCGGTGGCACCGGCGGAGACCGCCTTCTCCACCGCGTCGGTGATGTTCTTCACGACCGTGGTCAGGAAGACGTCACAGTCCTGCGAGGCGCTGGTGCAGCCGTCCTGGTCGACCCAGACGATCGAGACCTTGCCGCCGGAACCCTTGGCCACCTCGGCCGCGCCGAGGCCGGTGCCGCCGGCGACCGGCATGATCACGTCGGCGCCCTGGGCGACGAACGTGTTGGCGAGCGCCTTGCCCTTGGCCGGGCTGGCGAAGTCCTCGGTGAACGAGCCGTTCTGCTTGGCCTTGTCCCAGCCGAGCACCTGCACGTTCTTGCTCTTCGCCTTGTTGTACTGCGCGACGCCGTCGGCGAAGCCGTCCATGAAGATGGTGACCGGCGGGATCTTCAGACCGCCGAAGGTCGCCACCTTGCCCGACTTCGAGTAGCCCGCGGCCAGGTAGCCCGCGAGGAACGCGGCCTGGTGGGTGGCGAACTGCATCGGGTAGACGTTCGAGGCGCCGGCGATGGAGCTGTCCACGATGCCGAACTGCGAGCCGGTGTTCGCCGCGGCGACCTTCTTGGTGGCGTCGGCCATCAGGCCGCCGACCGCGAGGATGAAGTTGCACTTCTGCGTCACGAAGCCACGCAGGTTCGGCTCGTAGTCGGCCTCGGCACTCGACGCGACGAACTTCGGGTCGACGTTGCTGGCCTTGCTCTTGGCGGCCTGGACACCGGCCCACGCCGAAGCGTTGAACGACTTGTCGTCGATGCCACCGGTGTCGGTGACCATGCAGGCCTTATATGCGGCGGCAGTGCTGGCGTTGCCGCTGCCGCTGGGGGTCGAGTCCGGGGCGTCGCCACATGCGGCGGCGGCGAGCGTCAACCCACCTGCCGCGAGAATCGCAACGATTCGCTTCCCACGTACTGGGCGCAAGACGCCCTCCTTCCAACGCACACCGACATCTGTCGGTGAGTCTTCAAGTTGGGGAGCGTAGCCGCAGGCCAGAGCGCGGAACCCAGTTTGCCCCGGACTGTTGGCGCACCGTTATGCAGTTGCGATCGCCAGGGGGGTTCAGTCCGGACTCAGAGCGAAATGCCCTGTCCGGAACGTAACATGCCGTTAATCCTGCGGCGCGGACCTCTCGGCAGCCGCTGATTCTTCGGTCCGCCGCGCTGCCCGCCAGGCCCCCACCCCGAGCACACCCACGGCCGTGCCGAGCGCCAGCGACCCCACGATCAGCACCGCGTGCACCCAGAGGAAGCCGGTCGGCACGCCGTCGGCGAACGAGCGGTCGTCCGTGACGATGCCCAGCGCGAACCGGGGCCAGATCACCCAGGTCCACACCCCGACCACCGTCAGGAAGACCGCCCATCGCCGTGTGATGACCATCCGACCACTATCTCAGGACGCGGGCACCAGCTCCGGCGTCACCTCCCGCACCTCGGTGTGCCCGGTGTTCACCCTGGTCAGACGCCGTCGGCCGAGCAGGATCAGAAGCAGACCCCCGAGGGCGTACGCCGTGAGCACCATCGCGGCGAAACCGGCTCCCCGGCCGTCGAAGTAGGCGATCGACCGCAGCAGCGTGCCGCCCGCCCCGATCGGCAGCCACTGACCGACCGCGCCCCACGGCTGGGGCAGCATCTCCGGTGCGGCGGCGATGCCCGACAGCGCGTTGCCGACCAGGAACATCACGACCGCTCCGAGCGCGAGCCCGCCGCGGTCCAGCAGGGCGGCCAGGCCGGTCATCGCGCCCGAGATCGCGAGCGAGACGAGCGCGAGGCCCCCGGCGACCGCGAAGTAGTCGCCCGGCACGATCCCGAGCCAGCCCTGCTGCACGGCGGCCCCGGCCAGCCCGGCGCCGGCGGCGAAGGTGACGACCGCGGTGAGGCGGGCCGCGCGGCGGTGCACGAAGAAGAAGATGAGGATGCCGGCCAGCAGGCTGGTGATGGCGAGCGGGAGGAAGCCCGCGGCGAACCCGGCGCCCCGCGCGTCATCGGCGTCGACCGGCACGACGTCACGCACCGGCACGACCGCGCCGGCGGGCGCGCCGCCACCCGCCGGCGCGGAGCCCTGGGTCCCGGCGCCGGCGTTGGCCGCGCCGGCGTTCACGGCACCGGCGTTCGCAGCACCGGCGTTTGCCGTGCCGCCCGGCGCCGCGCCACCCGGCGCGGCTGGCAGAGCGCTCGCGGCCTGGGTCAGCAGCAGGGCGACGGTCGGGCTCGCCGCCGAGGCCACGTGCACCTCCGGGCCCGCGGCGGTGACGACGATCGCCCCGTACACGTCCCGGTCCCGGATCGCGGCGTCCGCGGCCGCCGGGTCGGCGACGGCCTTGATGTCGAAGGCTCCGGGATGCTCGGCCGCCAGCCGGGCGGCGAGTTGCGGCGGCCCGGCGATCGCGATCGGCAGGTCGCGCGGGGCGAGGTTCGCCGCGGGACCGGCGAACAGCGGGATCAGCAGAACCTGGGCGGCCACCACCGCGATCGCGATGAGGACACCGAGGGTCAGAGCACTGCGGCGCATGATCTCTCCTAAAACGAATGCTCGTTCTTTTATGACGACAGCATGCACCTCGCGACATGGTCGAATCAAGAACGAGCGTTCGTTTTATACTGTGCCTCGTGCCACGCGTCTCCGAGGACCACCTCACCGCCCGCCGCGAGCAGATTCTCGCCGCCGCCCGCACCTGCTTCCTGAACAAGGGCCTGCACAACACGTCGATGCAGGACCTGATCAAGGAGGCCGGGCTGTCGGTCGGCGCGGTCTACCGCTACTTCAAGTCCAAGAACGACATCATCAACGCCATCGCGGTCAACGTCGCCGGCGGTTTCCAGCAGCACATCGAGGCGGTCGCCGACCTGCGGCTGCCGCTCGGCGAGTCGCTGGACCGCGTGCTGCAGGGCATCGAGACACAGATCGGCCCGGAGGGCACCTTCCCGATCGCGCTGCAGGTGTGGGCCGAGGCGATGCTGGACCCGACGATCGGCGAGATCGTCCGGGACCGGTACAACGGCCTGCGCGGCAGCGTCCGCCGCCTGGTGGTGCAGGCCGTGCAGAGCGGTGAGCTGCCCGCGCACACCGACATCGACGCGGTGACCACCGCCTTGTTCGGCACGATCCCGGGCTTCGCCCTCCAGCGCGTGCTGACCGGCTATCCGGACCGAGCGACGTACATGGCCGGCATGCGAGCCCTGCTCAATCGATCGTGACTCAATCGATCGTGACGAGGCGCCCGGCTATCCGGGACCACCCCTGGCGCACCTCGGCCTCGGTCGGCGGCCGGCCCGGGCGCACCCGCCGCGTCTCCTCGACCGGCGGCGGATCGTCGCGGTCGTCGCCGGCGCGGGCCAGTTCGATCTCGTCGCGGATCGCCTCCGCGTCCGGCCGGGGCAGCAGCGGCTCGACCACCGCGAGCAGGTCCTCGTCGGCGACCACGGCCTGGGCGAGGCCGAGGGCGTGGGCCCGCTCGTACGGTCCGAAGACCACCGGCTCCCAGTCCTCCTCGTCGTCGAGCGCCCCGATCGTGATCACCCAGGGGAGGTCCGCGACCGGGGAATCGACCGGCAGGTCAAGCGTCACGAGAGTGCCCACGCGCCCCATCATTCCGGGCCGCTGTGCCGAATCCAGGTGTTTTGCCCCACCGGAGCAGTTTTATCGTCAGCTGACAGGTCGACCACGCGCCCGTGCGGGGAGGTCGCCGCCCAGGCCGCTCCGAACAGCAGCAGCTGATTGAAGATGTACAGGTAGACGAGCACGCCGACGGCCGAGCCGACCAGGCCGTACGCGGGGTTGCGCTGCACCAGCCCGACGAACGACTTGCCCACGGTGTTGAGCAGCGTGATGCCGAGGCCGACCTGGAGCACCGGCGGGGCGATCCGGCGGGCCGTCATGCGCAGGCGCGGCACGGCGGCCAGCAGCGCCGCGGCCAGCAGCATGTTCACCGCGAGGGTGAGCAGCCAGCTGACCGCCGACTGCACGAAGCCGGCGCCCATCCAGGCGAGGAGCTGTTCCAGCCCGTACACGGCAACCTGGGAAAGCGCCAGCAGCAGCAGGATGCCCAGCAGAACGAGCAGGTCCAGGGCCTGGCGGATGCCGATGTAGCCGGGATTCTCGTTGACCCGCCAGATCAGCCGCTGTGAGCTGCGGATCGCCTCGACCCAGCCGACGCCGGTGAAGGTCAGGCCCAGGATGCCGACGATGCCGACGGTCCGGCCGCTGTCCAGGATGGCCTGCACGTCCAGGAACGGCAGGTTCTGCCCCAGGAAGTCGCGGACCACGTCGAACAGCTCGACGTTGTTCTGCAGCAGGATGCCGAAGATCGAGTATCCGATGAGCAGCAACGCGAAGATCGCGAAGAAGCCGTAGTAGGCGATCGCGGCGGCCAGGCGACCACCCTGAGCGGCGTCGTAGCGGAGCACGGCACGGCTTAAATGATCAAACGTGCGCGATCGCCGGCGCAGGCGCATGATCCGCAGCTCGGCGGCGTCATACGCCCGGTCGATCGGGTTCACGCGCCGACCGTAACCGAAATCACCCCGGGAGAAACTTCAGGAGCCCAGACGGAAATCGCGTCGTCGCCGCCACGGGCCTTCGCCGCCGTGCGAGAAGAGCGTGAACGAGGCGACGTGGAACTTCGCGGAGAAGCCGGCCAGGTCGTCGAACACCGCGTCCAGCGCCTCGGCCGGCACGTCCTGTGCCACCGTGACGTGCGGGTGGTACGGGAAGCGCGAGCCGCGATTCACGTCGCCGGACGCGGCGATCGCCGCCGCCAGCAGCTCGCATTCGCTGATCCCGGCGGCGAGGGTCACGAAGACCACCTCGGTGATCGGCCGGAACGTGCCGGTGCCGCGCAAATGGATGGTGAAGGGCTGCTGGCCGGCGGCCACCGCCTCCAGGTGCTTCTCCACCGCGGGCAGGGCCGCGGTGGCCACCTCGGTGGGGCCTAGCAGGGTGACGTGCGCCGGGGTGTACGCGGCCTGCGGGTCACCCGCGGCGGCTCGCCGGTCGGTGAGCTGCCGTCCCCACGGCTCGGGGATGTCGATCGCGACGCCGATCCGCGTCGCCGGGGCGCCTTCGGCCACGTCGGGTCAGGCCCCGCGGGCCGGGCTGAGGAAACCCACGTTCTGGTACGCCGCGGCCAGCGTGACCGACGAGACGGCTCGCGCCTTCTCGGCTCCGATGGCGAGCACCTTGTCGAGGTATCCCGGATCCTCCAGGTACGCCCGGGTGCGCTCCTGGATCGGCTTGACGAACTCGACGACGACCTCGGCCAGGTCCTTCTTCAGGTCTCCGTAACCCTTGCCCTCGTACGCCTCGAGAAGCTCGTCGATCGCCCGCCCGGTGAGCGCCGCGTAGATGGTCAGCAGGTTGCTGACGCCGGGCTTGTTCTCCTCGTCGTAGAGGATCTCCCGGCCGGTGTCGGTGACCGCCGACTTGATCTTCTTGGCCGAACGCGCCGGGTCTTCGAGCAGCTCGATGATCCCGTTCGGGGAGGACGCCGACTTGGACATCTTGGCGGTCGGGTCCTGCAGGTCGGTGATCTTCGCGGTGTCCTTGACGATGTACGCCGAGGGGACCGTGAACGTGCGGCGGAACCGCGTGTTGAAGCGCTGCGCCAGGTCGCGGGTCAGTTCGAGGTGCTGCCGCTGGTCCTCGCCGACCGGGACCTGGTCGGCCTGGTAGAGCAGGATGTCCGCGGCCTGCAGGATCGGGTAGGTGAACAGGCCGACCGTCGTGGTGTCCGCGGCCTTGGCCGACTTGTCCTTGAACTGCACCATCCGGCCGGCCTCGCCGAAGCCGGTGATGCAGCTGAGCACCCAGGCCAGCTGGGCGTGCTCGGGCACGTGCGACTGGACGAACAGCGTGCACCGGTCCGGGTCGAGGCCGAGCGCGAGCAGCTGCGCCGCGGAGACGCGGGTGCGGTTGCGCAGGGCCACCGGGTCATGTCCCATCGTGATGGCGTGCAGGTCGACCACGCAGTAGAACGCGTCGTGGGTCTCCTGCATCGCGACCCAGTTCCGCACCGCGCCGAGGTAGTTGCCGAGGTGGAACGAGTCGGCGGTCGGCTGGATGCCGGAGAGCACTCTCGGACGGCGGGCGAGGTCGGACATGAGCGCCATTGTGTCAGTCTTCAAGCAGGATCCGCGAACCCCCCGGCCGCCGGTGTCTGATGTTTGAAAACGTTGACTTATGATCGGTTACGGTGGATTCTAGAATCCAACCGTGGAAAGGGTTCTCTCGTGAAACTGCTAGTCACCGGCGGCGCGGGCTACATCGGCAGCGTCACCAGCCGTCTGCTGCTGGACGCCGGCCACGAGGTGGTCGTCCTGGACAACCTGGTCACCGGCTTCCGGGAGGCGGTGGCGCCGGATGCGACCTTCGTCGAGACCGACATCCGCGACGCCGGCCAGGTGCTGACGCCGGACGCGGGATTCGACGCGGTCCTGCACTTCGCCGGCCTGATCGCCGCCGGCGAATCGATGGCCAAGCCGGAGATGTACTGGCACGACAACGTGGTGAAGTCGCTGGCCCTGCTGGACGCGATCCGTGCGGCCCGGGTGCCGCGGGTCATCTTCTCCTCCACCGCCGCCGTCTACGGCAACCCGGTCGAACTGCCGATCACCGAGTCCGCGGTGAAGGCGCCGACCAACACCTACGGCGCGACGAAGCTGACCTTCGACCACGCGCTGACCTCCGAGGCGTACGCCCACAACCTCGCCGCCGTCTCGCTGCGCTATTTCAACGTCGCGGGAGCCTACATCGAGGGCGGTCACGAGATCGGCGAGCGTCACCAGCCGGAGACCCACCTGATCCCGATCGCCCTGCAGGTCGCCGCGGGCAAGCGGGAGAAGCTGCAGATCTTCGGCGACGACTACCCCACCGCCGACGGCACCTGCGTGCGCGACTACATCCACGTCGCCGACCTGGCCCGCGCGCACCTGCTGGCCCTGGACGCGGCCGTCCCGGGCGAGCACCGCATCTACAACCTGGGCAACGGCAACGGGTTCTCCAACCGCCAGGTCGCCGAGGTGGCCCGCGAGGTCACCGGCGCGGAACTGCCGGTCGAGATCGCGCCGCGTCGCGAGGGCGACCCGGCCACGCTGGTGGCCTCGTCCGCCAAGGCCCGCGAGGACCTGGGCTGGGTTCCGCAGAAACCGACGCTTCAGGAGATGATCGGCGACGCGTGGACCTTCTACCGCGCGCACATCGCCTGATCGGAAAAGCAACATGTCTGTCACCTCCGACGCCGCCGCCGTCTTCCGCAAGGAGTTCGGCGGCGAGCCCACCGGCCTCTGGGCCGCCCCCGGCCGGGTCAACCTGATCGGCGAGCACACCGACTACAACGAGGGGTTCGTGCTGCCCTTCGCCCTGCCGCAGCGCACCGTCGCCGCGGTGGGCCCGGCCCCGGCAGGCGTTTGGACGGTCAGCTCGACCTTCGCCGACGGGCCGGTCACCTTCGGGCCGCCCCGGCCGGGCGAGGTCACCGGCTGGGCGAGCTACCCGGCCGGCGTGGTCTGGGCACTGCGCGAGGCGGGCTTCGACGTCCCAGGCGCCCGGATCGCGCTGGCGTCGGAGGTGCCGGTCGGTTCCGGGCTGTCCTCCTCGGCGGCGCTGGAGTCGGCGGTGCTGACCGCGCTGGCCGACCTCGGCGGGCTGGACCTGCCGCTGGAGAAGCGGCCCGGACTGGCGCAGCGCGCCGAGAACGTCTACGTGGGCGCGCCCACCGGCATCCTCGACCAGTCCGCGTCGATGCGCTGCGAGGAGGGCAAGGCGCTCTTCCTGGACTGCCGGACGTACGAGGTCGAGCAGATCCCGTTCGACCTGGCCGCCGGCGGGCTGGCCATCCTGGTGATCAACAGCAACGCCCCGCACCAGCACGTCAGCGGCGAGTACGGCGCGCGCCGCAAGAGCTGCGAGGACGCGGCCCGGATCCTGGGCGTGCGCGCGCTGCGCGACGTCGCCGTGGCGGACCTGGACGACGCGCTGGCCCGGCTGGACGACGAGGTGATGCGCCGCCGGGTGCGGCACGTCGTCACCGAGGACCAGCGGGTGCTGGACACGGTCGCGCTGCTGCACGCCGGCCGGGTGCACGAGATCGGCCCGCTGCTGACCGCGTCGCACGCCTCGATGCGCGACGATTTCGAGATCACGGTCGGGCAGGTCGACGTGGCGGTGGAGGCGGCGCTGGCGGCCGGCGCGTACGGCGCCCGGATGACCGGCGGCGGCTTCGGCGGATGTGTCCTGGCACTGATCGACGCGGATCAGGCCGAGGCGACCACGTCCGCGGTCGAGGCCGCGTACGAGAACCGGGGTTTCACCGCTCCGACCTGCTGGACGGTGACCGCGGGACCGGGCGCGACCAGGCTTTAGCATCCGCGGCCGCGGGGTAAGAAATCCGGCATGAGCGAGCAGCCGCAGGAAACGACGCCGGAGAACGGGACGCGGACGACGGAGGTCGACGAGCCGAACGAGTTCGGGTTCTCCGGCGGTGCCACCGCCCCGGAGCCCGAGCGCGACCGGGGCGAGGACAACTACGGCGAGAGCATCGCGGTGCCGGCCGGCGACCTGACCGGCGCGATCACCGCGGCGATCGACGAGGCCGTCGGCAGCGACGACGAGGACGACCGCCGCAAGGGCTAACGGCCGGCGGTGCTCTCCCGGATCACCAGGCGGTGGTCCACGCGCAACTCGCGGGGCGCCCGGGTGGCGGCTGAGCCGTCGCCCAGGCGCTCGGCGAGCAGGTCCACCGCGAGCTGGGCGATGCGCGGGGCGTCCGGCGCGATGGTGCTCAGCGTCGGGGTGGAGAAGCGGCCGTCCTCGATGTCGTCGAAACCGATCACCGCGACGTCACCGGGCACGCTCAGGCCCCGGGTCAGCAGCGTGCGGATGGCGCCCAGGGCCAGCAGGTCGTTGAAGCAGAACACCGCGTCCGGTGGCTCGCCGGAGTCCAGCAGCCGGGCCATCGCCTCGGCGCCGTTCGCGCGGTGGAAACTGCCCGCGGGGACTTCCAGCGCCGGGTCGATGCCCAGGCCGGCCTCGGCCAACGCCGTACGGTAACCGGCGAGCCGCTGATGAGCGGTCACCGCCGACGGCAGCTCCTGCACGCCGATCGCCGCGATCCGCCGCCGGCCCAGCCGGCACAGATGGCGTACGGCCTCGGTAGCGGCCGCCGTGCTGTCGATCGCGACGTGGTCCGCCGGGCCGTACCAGACCCGCTCGCCCAGCAACACCATCGGGATGTCGCTGCGCAGCGCCAGGTCCTCACCGGCCAGCGCGAGCGGGCTGAAGATCAGGCCGTCGATGGCGTGCCGTCGCAGCCCGGCCACCAGGTTGCGCTCGCGTTCGGCCTGGCCGTCGGTCTGGTCGATCAGCACCGTCCAGGAGCGGCGCTCGGCCGCCTGGACGATCAGGCCGGCGATCTCCGCGAAGTACGGAAGTTGCAGCTCGGGAACGGCCAGGGCGATCACCCCGGATCGTCCGCCGCGCAGCTGGCGGGCGGCCACGTTCGGCACGTAGCCCAGCGCGTCGATGGCGGCCTGCACGCGGGCACGCGTCGCCGGGGCCACGTGCACGTATCCGTTGACGACGTTGGACACGGTCTTGATGGATACGCCCGCGCGTGCGGCGACGTCTTTCAGCCCAGGCGGCACGAAGTTGGACTATACAACGTTGCAGTACTTATGTCCGATCACCCGCCGGAGCTAAGTGCGGGCAAAACGATCGCTGGGCCCCACTACGGTGACGGCATGTCCGCGAGCGCAGCGTGGCTGTCCGCCGTCCATGTCGAGAGCGACATCGACGCCGCTGTGGCCCTGATGGCGGTGCGCGGGACCTGGAACCGCCCGCTGTGCAAGCAGGTCACCGGCGCGCTGCAGAAGTGCCTGGCCGAGCACCCCGAGGCGCTGATCGTGGACCTGTCCGAGCTCGACGATCCGACCGGTCTGAGCGCCCCCACCTGGGTGACCGCCCGCAACGCCGCGGTCGCGAAGGAGCCGCCGGTGCAGCTGGCCCTGTGCATCCCGCCGGACCTGCCGCTGGCCGACCGGGTGCAGCGGCTGGGCAGCCGGCGGTGGCTGCCGGTCTACGCCAAGGTGCGGCAGGCCCGGGTGGCGATCGCGAGCCGGCTGCCGCCGGCCGAGCGGCTCACCCTGCGGTTGCGGCCCGAGGCGGAGGCGCCCAGCCTGGCCCGCAACCTGGTCTCCGACGCCTGCCTGACGTGGGACCTGCAGAGCCTGCTGCATCCGGCCCGCGCGCTGATGTCGGAGCTGGTGACCAACGCGGTCGAGCACGCCCGCACCGACCTGATGGTGGTGGCGAGCCTGCGCGGCCGCGGCCTGCACCTGATCGTCGCGGACGGCCTGCCGACGCCGCCCCGGCTGCTGCCCCGGGCGCGCCCGAAGCGGGGACAGCCCCTCGACGAACGCGGCCGCGGCCTGCAGACCGTGGCCGCCCTCGCGACGGCCTGGGGATCGCTTCCCACCCGATCCGGGAAGATCGTCTGGGCCGCGCTGCAACCCGCGTCCGGCCACGACGCGGCCCCGCCTCAGCGCCGCCGCCCGCCCCGCAACGACGACCCCTTCCGGAGACGCGTCACCGAGCCTCGATGATCATCCCGGCGGCGACGGTGCGGTTCGTGCTCTCGTCGATCAGGATGAAGCCGCCGGTCGTGCGGTTGCGGCGGTACTCGTCGGCCAGCAGCGGCACCGTGGTGCGCAGCCGCACCCGGCCGATCTCGTTCAGCCGCAGCTCGCCTGCGTCCTCGTCGCGGTGCAGCGTGTTCACGTCGAGGCGGTACTGCAGCCCGCGCACCACGGTCCGCGCCGTACGGGTGGTGTGCTTGATCGCGTATTTCCCGCCGACCCGCAGCGGCGCCGTCTCGTCCATCCAGCAGATCATCGCCTCGACGTCCTGCGCGACGGCCGGCGCGTTGTGCGGCCGGCAGATCATGTCGCCCCGGGAGATGTCGATCTCGTCGGTGAGCCGCACGGTGACCGACATGGGCGGGAACGCCTCGTCGACCGGGCCGTCCGCGGTGTCGATGGCGGAGATGGTCGAGGTCAGCCCGGACGGCAGCACCATCACCTCGTCACCCGGCTTGAGCACTCCCGAGGCGACCTGGCCGGCGTAGCCGCGGTAGTCGGTGACCGTGGTGGACTGCGGGCGGATCACGTACTGCACCGGGAAGCGCACGTCGACCAGGTTGCGGTCGCTGGCGATGTGCACGTGCTCCAGGTGGTGCAGTAGCGACGGGCCCTCGTACCAGGGGCTGTTCTCCGAGCGGGAGGCGATGTTGTCGCCGTTGAGCGCCGAGATCGGGATGATCGTCAGGTCCGGCACGTCGAGCTTGGCGGCGAACGAGGTGAATTCGTCGGCGATCCGGTCGTAGACGGCCTTGTCCCAGTCGACCAGGTCCATCTTGTTGACGCACAGCACCAGGTGCGGCACCCGCAGCAGCGACGTCAGGAAGGCGTGCCGCCGCGACTGCTCGACCAGGCCCTTGCGGGCGTCGACCAGGATCAGCGCCAGGTCGGCGGTGGAGGCGCCGGTGACCATGTTCCGCGTGTACTGGATGTGCCCGGGGGTGTCGGCGATGATGAACTTGCGCCGCGGCGTCGCGAAGTACCGGTACGCGACATCGATCGTGATGCCCTGCTCGCGTTCCGCCCGCAGACCGTCGGTGAGCAGCGCCAGGTTCGTGTACTCGTCACCGCGCGACGCGCTGGCGGCCTCGACCGCCTCCAGCTGATCGACGAAGATCGTCTTGGTGTCGTACAGCAGCCGCCCGATCAGGGTGGACTTGCCGTCGTCGACGCTGCCGGCGGTGGCGAACCGCAGCAGGTCCATCCGGGCCGAGGGCGCCGTCTCGTTGTCCAGGACAGCCTGACTCATCAGAAGTAGCCCTCTCGCTTGCGGTCTTCCATCGCGGCCTCGCTGACCTTGTCGTCGCCGCGGGTCGCGCCGCGCTCGGTGATCCGGGTGGCGGCGACCTCGTCGATGACCTTCTCCACCGTGTCGGCCTCGGACAGCACCGCCGCGGTCTGCGACGCGTCGCCGACCGTGCGGTACCGGACCCGGCGCACCTCGGAGGTCTCGCCGTCGCGCAGCCGGATGAACTCGTTCACCGCGTAGAACATGCCGTCGCGCTCGACCACCTCGCGGTCGTGTGCGTAGTAGATGCTCGGCAGCGGGATCTTCTCCCGGGCGATGTAGTGCCAGACGTCCAGCTCGGTCCAGTTGGACAGCGGGAACACCCGGATCGACTCGCCCGGGTGGTGCCGGCCGTTGTACAGCGCCCACAGCTCGGGCCGCTGGTTCTTCGGGTCCCACTGGCCGAACTCGTCGCGGAAGCTGAACATGCGCTCCTTGGCGCGGGCCTTCTCCTCGTCGCGGCGGGCCCCGCCGAACAGCGCGTCGAAGCGGTACTTCTCGACCGCGTTGAGCAGCACCGGCGTCTGGATGCGGTTGCGGGTGCCGTCCGGCAGCTCACGCACCAGGCCGGTGTCGATGGCCTCCTGCACGCTGGCGACCACCAGGTTCAGCCCCAGGGTCGCGACACGCGCGTCGCGGTATTCCAGGACCTCGGCGAAGTTGTGGCCGGTGTCGACGTGCATGACCGGGAAGGGGATGCGGGCCGGGGCGAACGCCTTCTCGGCGAGCCGCAGCATCACGATCGAGTCCTTGCCGCCGGAGAAGAGCAGGACGGGTCGTTCGAACTCGGCCATGACCTCGCGCATCACGAAAATGCTCTCGGCCTCGAGCGCATCAAGATGGGACACGCGGTAAGGCTTTGTCTGGCTCATCGGGGAAAATCCGACCTTTCCGGTACGGCGTTGTCGCACTGGGGGGACGTCATTCTGACTTGAGGTGACGCTGCAACGCTGCAAGTAACCGAGGAGCGAGATCCTTACGGCACACCACCAGGTCCGGCAACTTAGGGTCGGCCTCGTTGTATTTCAGCGCAGAACCGTCGATTCGGCTAGCGTGCAGACCGGTGGCCAAGGCCACAGCGACCGGGGCCGCGGAATCCCATTCGTACTGGCCACCGGCATGCACGTAGGCGTCCGCCTCGCCGTTGACGACCGCGGCGATTTTCACGCCGGCCGATCCCATCGGCACCAGCTCGGCGCCGATGTCCGCGGCCAGCGCGGTCACGAAGGCGGGCGGCCGGGTGCGGCTCGCGGCGATCCGGATCGGGCCCTCGCCCACCGGCATCGGCGGGTACGCCGGCGGGTGGTCGGTGGCCAGGGTGCGGTGCTGGGCGGGCATCGCGACCGCGCCCGCGGCCAGGCAGGCCGGGCTGGAACAGTCGGCGGTCCAGAGCGCCACGTGCACGGCCCAGTCGGTGCGGCCCGGCTCGGAGTACTCGCGGGTGCCGTCCAGCGGGTCCACGATCCACACCCGGGAGGCGCCGAGCCGTTCCGGGCGCACCGTGCTCGGCTCGCCCTCCAGCCACGCCAGCCGGGACTGGTCGTCCTCCTCGGAGAGCACCGCGTCGGCGGGACGCCACCGGGCCAGCTCGGCGCGCAGCAGGTCGTGCGCGGCCTTGTCGCCGGCCGCCTTCAGGGCCGGCCCGTCGGCGTACCCCAGCTCGTCACGCACCTGCAGCAGCAGCTGGCCGGCCCGGTCGGCGAGCCAGCGGGCGAAGGCCGCGTCGATCACCGGCGGCGTGCCGGTCTCCCCAGTGTTCTCCCGCTGGGTGAACACGCGCGCCGACGTCGATGTCCGCTCGCCCATGTGTTTTGCTCCTCCATCAATACGCTCCCGACGAGCGCACCACTGCGGTCATCGTGCGCAACAGGATCACGAGGTCCAAACTCAGCGACCAGTTCTCCACATAGCGCAGGTCCAGCCGGACCGCTTCCTCCCAGGGCAGGTCCGATCGCCCGGAGACCTGCCACAGGCCCGTCATGCCCGGCTTGACGGCCAGCCGGCGCCGCACGTCGTCCGCGTACACGGCCACCTCCGACGGCAGCGGCGGACGCGGCCCGACCAGCGACATCTGCCCCAGCAGCACGTTCAGCAGCTGCGGAAGCTCGTCCAGCGAGAACCGGCGCAGATATCGCCCGACCCGGGTCACCCGCGGATCGTCACGGATCTTGAAGAGCACGCCGTCGTGCTCGTTCAGGTGCCGGAGCTCGGCCAGGCGCGCCTCGGCGTCGACATACATGCTCCGGAACTTGAAGATGCGGAACAGGCGACCGTCACGCCCGACCCGTACCTGCCGAAAGAGTACCGGCCCCCGTGACGTGCAGCGCACGGAGAGTGCGACGGCGAGCAGCAGCGGCCCCAGCAACGCCAGCAGCGCCACCGCCCCGAGCCGGTCGAACAAATCCTTGACCAGGCGCGATCCGCCGTGCAGCCGCGGGTGCTCGACGTGCAGCATGGGCAGCCCGTCGAACGGCCGGATCGTGGTGCGCGCCCCCGCCACGTCCACCAGCGCGCTCGCCACCACGAGATCCACCTCGTCGCGCTCCAGCCGCCAGGCCAGCCGGCGCAGCTGCGCGCCGTCCAGCTCCGGGCAGCTCAGCACCACCACGGTGTCCGCGTCGGCCTGCTCGACCGCGCTCGCGACGTCGTCGAACGTCCCGTACAGCGGCAGCCCGCTCACCCCGGCGCCGTCGTGCCCCGGCGGCAGGCAGGCGCCCACCACCTCCAGGCCGTGGTACCGCTCCCGGCGCAGCTGCCGGGTCATCCCGATCACCGACAGCTCATGGCCGACCAGGATCACCCGGCGCAGGCTCTCCCCGCGGCTGCGGGCCACGTGCAGCCGCTTGCGCAGGGCGAACCGCAGCACCAGCGAGGACACGATGGCGGTGGGCAGGGCGGCGAGGACATAGCCTCGCGCCAGGTCCAGATCCAGCGCGTACGAGGTGAGCGCCGCGCCCGCGATCAGCCCGACACCACCGCGGATGACCCGCTGATACTCGTCGGTGCCGACGAACAAAAACCGTCTTTCGTACGCCCGGGAAACCGCGAGCACGAGCAGGAGGACGACCGGGAGCAGGGCCGTGAGGATCATGTAGCCCCGGTTGTACGAGGTCACCTCGTCGCCGAACCGCAGCCCGAACGTCACCGCGCCGGCCGCCGTCGCGGCGACCAGATCGCAGAGCAGAAGCGCCCGCACATACCGGCGTTCCCACCGCTGCCGCCGCGACATCGCCGCGTGCCGCCCGCGCCCGCGAACCCGCACGAGCGGCCGGGGCAGCGGCCGGACAGCCGCCGACCGGTTGGGCCGCTCCGACCAGTGCCGGTCCACGGCCAGGTTCCGCTGGTGCTCCGCGTGCCCGCCGACCCCGGCCGCCGCGGGCACGCCGTTGACCGGCCCGCCCCCATTACCGTGTCCCGCAAGCAGCGCCGCACGCCCACCGCCGTCGCGGCCGCCCGCCAGCAC
>NZ_CAKUCL010000059.1 GCF_934643405.1 uncultured Actinoplanes sp. | reverse complement strand
ACCGCAGAGAAACGCTCCACCAGCAGTGAGTGGGCACCCCGGCCCCACCGTCCCAGCGCAAGAAACCACACGACCCCAACAAACCGGCGATTGTCGCTAAAATACCGGAGGAACCCGGCGAAAACGCGACGTGACCAGTGCCTGGCTTGGTGCAATTGGGGCATGCCGGAGCATGCACAGGAGCACATCGGGTTGCCGGGCGCCGAGGTCAGGGCCGCCCTCGACACGTGGCGATCCGGCCTGGTCGACCTCACCGGCGCGAACCCCCTGCTCAACTTTCCCCGGGTCCCCGGCGGCGCCGTGGAGATCACCGGGCCTTCGCCCAAGGCCATCGTCAAGGTCCTGCAGGAGGGCGGCTCCTACGGCTTCCTCGGCGACCCGGCCGGCGAGCAGCGGCCCACCGGCTTCCTGCGCACCGGACTCGCCGACGAGGCGCTCGGGCTGCTGCTGCACCGCTTGCACCGGCGCTCCCGGCAGGAACTGCTCGACCGCGGCGTCTCGCCCCTCTACCTGGGTGTCGGGATGCTGCACTGGACCGACGAGGACGCCGTCCCGTACGAGAGCCCGATCCTGCTGATCCCGGTCGACATCGACCCGAGCGGGCCGCACCTGGTCGCGCGCGGCGAGGACCCGCTGGTCAACCCGGCGCTGGCGCTGCGGATGGCCGAGCTGGACATCGACATCCCGGAGGTCGACTCGCTCGCCGACCTCGACATCACCGTGCTGTGGGCGCACATCGACGTGGCGATCGGCGAGCGGCGCGGGTGGTACGCGGACGAGACGGTGATCCTGTCCTGTTTCAGCGTGCACCGCGAGGCGATGTACTTCGACCTGTACGAGAACGAGCCGCACATCGTCGAGCATCCGGTGGTCCGGGCGCTCGCCACCCGCGACGCCGACCGCCGGTTCGCCTTCGCGCCGGCCCCCGCGGACCGCGTCGACGAGGTGGCGCCGCCCGAGGACGTGCCGCTGGTGCTGGACGCCGACGCCTCGCAGCGGGTCTGCGTCGCCGCCGCGGTGGCCGGGCGCAGCTTCGTGATGGACGGCGGGCCCGGCACCGGCAAGTCGCAGACCATCGCGAACGTGGTGGGTGGCCTGCTGCACGCCGGCAAGCGGGTCCTGGTCGTCTCGGAGAAGGCGGCCGCGCTGGACACCGTGCAGCGCCGGCTCGAGCGGGCCGGTCTCGGCAACTACCTGCTGGCCCTGCACAGCGACCAGACCGGCCGGCGTGCGGTGGCATCGGCGCTGGCCACCGCGCTGGACACCGATCCGGTGCCGCTGGCCACGATGGACCCGATCGACCGGCGCGCGGTGCGGGAACGGCGGGAGCGGCTGCATGCGTACGCGGAGGCTCTGAACCGGGTCCGGCAACCGCTCGGCCTGAGCCTGTTCCAGGTGCTCGGCATCTGCTCCGGTCTGCAGGACGTGCCCGCCGCGCCGGCCGCGACGAGCCCGCCGGGCGAGCTCACCGCGGACGCCATGCGGCAGATGCGCGAGTCGGTGGGCCGGCTCGGCCGGGTGCGCAGCGACACCTACCTGTGGCGGCACGCGATCGACCGGGAACCGCTCGACGGCCGGCTGCGGCTGGCCCTGACCGCGCTGGGCACGCTGGCCGAGACGGTCATCGCGAACTCGACCCTGGCCGACGCGTTCGACCTGCACGAGCCGGCCGGCGCGGCCAAGCTGGCGGCGCTGGCCTCGCACGCGGGCCGGCGGCCGCCGCGCATCGAGGAGGACTGGCTGACGGTCGAGAGCATGCAGCCGGTGCAGAAGGCGGCCGCGGACCTCACCCGGCACCTGGCCGCGCTGCGCTACGGCGGGATCCCGTGGGCCGACCTGCCCTCGGCGGCCGACCTCACGAACGTGCCGGACCTGTCCGGTCTCGTGCCGGAAGCCGTTGATTTGAAGCCGTTGAACGCGGCGCAGGCCGACCACCTGGCGAACAAGTTCGCCGAGGAGGCGGACCGGCTGGAGAGCCGGCAGGAGAGCCTGGACCGGGTGACCGCGCGGCTGGGACTGCCGCACGTGGTGACCTTCCCGGACTCGAACCGGGTGATCGCCATCGCGGAGCTGATCGGGCGCGACGCCAAGCCGGAGGCGGCCTGGTTCGAGACCGGCGGGATGGCGGCCGCGCACACCGCGCTGCGTGCCCTGCGGCTCGCGGTCGAGGGTGTGATTGCGGCGGAGTCGCAGGCCCGGCGGCATTTCCACGAGGACGTGCTGAACGAGCCGATCGACGAGGTCGCGGACCGGCTCACCAAGCATCGCGGGCCCCGCAAGCTGCTCCGGCCGTACCGCCGGGACAAGAAGGCGGCGATCGAGGCCGCCCTGCCGGACGTCAAGCCCGCCGACGCGGTGGCCAACGTCGAGGACGCGGCCGCGTGGAAGCAGGCGCTGGAGGATCTGGCCGCGGCCGAGGCCGAGCACGCGGAGATCCTCGGCCGGCACTGGAAGGGCCCGCAGACCGACTTCGCCGAGGTGCAGCAGGCGCTGCACAACGCCGACGAGGTGATCCGGGAGACGCCCGCGGAGGCGCTGGCCGCGGTGGTGGTGCACGTCTGCGCGCCCCGGCCGAACAGCGCCCTGCTGCGCATCGTGGGGGAGGCCCGCGACGAGTTCACCCGCTTCCGCACGACGCTGCGACCCGCGCCGGCCCGGGCGCCGCGCCCGCAGCTCGCCGAGGGGCCGATCCAGGACGCGGTCGACTGGCTGCGCGCCCACATCAAGCCGCTGCACGCGGCCGCCGACATGATCCGCGCCTACAGCGGGCCGACCGGCCGCGACCTCACCCTGGCCGAGGCCATCGAGATCGCCCAGCAGCGCCAGGCCGCGACCGACGCGGAGGCGGCGATCTGGGCGGAGGCGGCCCCGCACGCCGCCGTGCTCGGCTCGGTCTACCGCGGCACGAAGACCGACGACCGGGTGATGAACGAGATCGTCGCCTGGTCGGCGCAGGCCCGGCGGCTGATGACCGGCTCCGACGCGCCGCTGACCGTGGCGCAGGCGCACGCCCTGATCGAGAGCAGGCCCAGCGAGGGCCTGACCGCGGCGGTGGCCGGCTGGGAGCAGGCGCGCGGGGAGGTGCTCGACGCGTTCGGCCCGGCCCGGCACCCCGATCTCATCAAGGAGCTGGGGGACTACGACTCGGCCCGCGACCTGCTCGTCGAGCTGCTGCACGACGCGGCCGGGCAGCGGGAGTGGTTCGAGCACGAGGACGCCCGCGCGATCCTGGTCGAGCACGGCCTGGCCGCGGCGCTCGACTTCTGCGCCGACGAGCAGATTCCGGTCGAGCGGTTGTGGCCGGTGCTGGAACGGGCCCTCTACCGGGGCTGGGCCGACGCGGTGATCCGGGACGACCCGGGCCTGCAGCCGTCGAGCGCCGAGGACCGCAACCACCTGGTCGAGGTGTTCCGGCTGCTGGACAACGAACTGACCGCGGCGGCGCTGGCCGACATCGTCTACGCCGTGGAGTCGCACCGCCCGTCGTCGTCGCCGGCCGGTGAGCCCGGCCTGATCCGTCGCGAGGGGGCGAAGAAGGGCGGTCACCTGCCGGTCCGGGAGCTGATCGCGCAGGCCCGGCACGCGGTCCAGGCGCTCAAGCCGTGCCTGCTCATGTCGCCCCTGGCGGTGAGCCGGTTCCTGCCTCCGGAGATGGAGTTCGACGTCGTCGTGATCGACGAGGCGTCGCAGGTGACCACCGCGGACGCGATCAACTGTGTGTACCGGGGCGACGCGCTGATCGTGGCGGGCGACGAACGGCAGCTGCCGCCGACGACCTACTACGAACGGGTCGAGGACGACGTCACCGACCTGCCGTCCATCCTGGAGCTGGCCCGCTCGACGTTCCCGGTGCTGCGGCTCGGCTGGCATCACCGCAGCCGGCACGAGGCGTTGTTCGCGTTCGCCAACCTGGCCTACTACGACGGGTCGCTGGTGTCGTTGCCGCGGGCGTACCCGCAGGAGCCGGACCACGGCGTCGAGCACTTCTTCGTCGACGGGATCTTCCGGCGGCAGACCACCGCGGACAACCCGATCGAGGCCGACGCGGTGGCGGAGCGGGTGTTGCACCACTACACGACCCGGCCCGGCAAGTCGCTGGGTGTGGTGACGCTCTCGGTGGCTCAGGCCGACGCGATCGACGACGCGGTGCGGCGGGCCGTGGCCGAACGGCCGGACGTCGCGGACATGCTCGCGGCCGGCGACCGGCTGTCCGGGTTCTTCGTCAAGAGCCTGGAGGCGGTCCAGGGCGACGTCCGCGACGTGATCATCGTTTCGGTCGGCTACGGCTACGACGAGAACGACAAGATCAGCACGAACTTCGGGGCGCTGAACCGCCCGCGCGGCTGGCGGCGCCTCAACGTGGCGATCACCCGAGCCCGCGAACGCGTCGAGGTGGTCACGTCGATCCACTCCAGCGACGTGCCGGACATGGGCAACGAGAGCGTCCGGCATCTCAAGGCCTATCTGGAGTACGCCGAGGGGGCGGCCGCCACACTCGGGCGCGACGAAGCCGACACCGACGGCATCACGCCCTTCGAGGCGACCGTGCTGGACGCCGTACGGGAAGGGGGTTTCCGGGTCCGCCGGCGCGTCGTGGCCGCCGGTCACCACATCGACCTGGCCGTCCTGCACCCCGGCGAGGAGAAGGACGTCTTCGCGCTGGGCATCGAGCTCGACGGTCCGGCCTACCGGGCGATTCCCGCCGTGCGGGACAGGGACCGCCTGCGTTACGAGGAGTTGCGGGAGCTGGGCTGGCACCTGTACCGCGTGTGGTCCACCGCCTGGTATCTGAACCCCGCCGACGAGCGGGCCCGCCTGCACGCCGCGATCCGCCGGGCCCTGGCCGACCCAGTGGGCGTGGACGAGCTGGCCGCCCCGCAATGGTCCACGCCGTACCGCTCGGTCGCCGGGGAGTTGGTCGGGCAGGACGAACCCGCCGAGGCGCCGTGACGCGCGTCAGACGTCGCGGGCGTACACGCCGCGGCCCATCGTCGCGGCGAACAGCCGGTTGAAGCGCCGGTTGAACCGCAGTTCGGTGACCGGGCTGCGGGGCAGGCCGTCCTGGTACGCCGCCCAGGTGACCCCGCCGTCGGTGGTGCGGAACACCCCGACGTCCGTGCCGGCGTAGGCGACCAGCGGGTCGAAGCCGGCCAGGGCGACCGCGCCGGTCGGCACGTCGGGCAGGTCGAGTCCCGGGAACCGCCCGCTGGCGTCGGTCCAGCCGTTGACGTCGGTGGCGTCGGTGTTGCGGAACAGGTGGCTGACCCCGGACGGGTTGGTGATCAGATCCGGCCGGGAGGTGAACGAGACGCCGGAGCCGCCGAAGACCAGCCAGACGTCGTTGGCGTCGTGCGGGTTGACGCCGATGGCCTGCACGCTCGAGCCGGGGAACAGCGGCGATCCGGGCACGTCGATGCGGGTCCAGTCGCCGGCGTTGCGGCCGCCGCCGACCGCCCGGTACACCGCGCCGGAGGTGGTGGCGAGGTAGAGCACCGACGGATCGCCGGGCGCGAACTCCAGCGCCGAGATCTCCCCGGAGCTCTGGAACGGGGTGCCGGCGGCGTCCTCCACCCGCTGCCAGTGCTGCCCGCCGTCGGCCGACCGGAACAGCTCGGCGGTGCCGCAGACGAACACCACCCGGTTGCCGGCCGGGTCGGCCAGCGGGTCGGTCGGGTCCAGCTTGATGATCGTGACCCACGGCGAGCCGCCGCTGAGCCCGCCCTGCCCGACCTGCTGATGGCTGGCCCCGCCGTCGACCGACCGGCGCAGGTTCGCGGGCAGCCCGTTCTGCGACGAGAAGTAGAAGATCCGCGGGTCGGTGGGATCGACCGCGACCTGGGTGCCGTCCCCCCAGGGGATGTGCCGCCAGACACCGGCGGCGTTGCGGTAGTAGACGCCGTTGTCCTGGGCGCCGCCCGCGACGACGTCCCGGTCCTGCTCACTGATGTCGATGTCGTAGAGCTGGGTGATGGCCAGCGAGCCGGACGCCAGGGCCCACGTCGTGCCGCGGTCGGCCGAGCGGTAGACGCCGCCGTCGTTGGCCAGGTAAATCCGGCTCGGGTCGCGCGGGTCGAAGGCGATGTCCTGCTGGTCGGAGTGGATGCCGGCGTTGATCGGGGTCCAGTCGGCCGCGGCCGCGCCGCCGGTGGTGGTGCGCTGGAGCATGCCCGCCGCCCCGGCGTAGAGGACGTCCTCGTCGGTGGGGTCGACCGCGATGACCGAGCACCACTCGTCGAAGCCGACGGTGGCGACGCCGGAGGCCAGCTCGGTCCAGGTCCCGCCGCCGTCGACCGTGGTGAAGATCCGTGACCCGTCCGGCCCGAGCTTCGCGGCCAGGAAGCTCGACCGGTGCGGTCCCCGCCGTCCGATGGCCAGCTTGGTCCAGCCGGCCGCGGCACCGGACGGCAGCCGGCCCGGCCCGTCCATCCGGGTGAAGGCCGGGGTGAAGCCGGACTGCTCGCCCGCCGTGGTGGAGCGGTGGACGCCGTCGCCGTTGACGCCGATGTACACCCGCTCCTGGTTGAACGGCAGCGGCGCGACGGTCGCGTCCTCGGCGACCGGATGGATGACGAGCTGCTCGTGCCCGACCACCACGTCGGTGATGTGACCGTCGAACAACGACTGGAGCCCGGGATTGGCGCGCCAGGTGAGGCCGCCGTCGACCGACTTGTGCAGTCCGCGGTTGCCCGCCACGTAGACGGTGTCCGGGCGGCGCGGGTGCACCGCGATCGCGGAGAACCGGGTGCTGGGCACCGGGGTCATCAACGTCCACGTGGTGCCGCCGTCGTTCGACCGGTACACCCCGGCGCCCGGCCACGCGGGATCCCAGCCGCCGCCGTCCTCGCCCGACGCCGCGTACACGATCGACGGGTCCGAGGGCGCGTACGCCACCGCGCCCATCGTCAGCGTGGGCTGCCGGCTCATCGTCGGCACCCAGGACGCGCCGGCGTTGGTCGTGCGCCAGATCCCGCCGCCGGCCGCGGCCGCCACCACGATGTCGCCGTTGCCCGGATGCACCGCGATCTGCGCCACCCGCCCGATGCCGCCGAACGTCCGGTCCGGGACCGGGCCGATCGAGCGCCACGGCGAGCAGCGCCCGAACAGGTCCCACCAGAGCTTGACCACCGCGGGCCGCGCCACGACGTCGTCCGGGCCGAGATCGCCCAGAAGGCCGGCGACCTGCTCGCGGTGCTCGCCGGGAAGCTGTGCCGCGCGGCAGACCAGATCGGCGACGTCGGCGTCCCCGCCGCGGGCGGTCAGCTCGTCCTCGATGTCGGGCCAGCGGCGGGCCAGCGTCTCGACCGTGGCGCGCAGCGACGGATCCTTGGGCAGCGCGAACACCTGATAGCGGCCCGGGGTGTGGATGCGGCCGACCAGGACCTGCTCCTGCGGCCAGTAGGCGAACGTCTCGTTGAGCACCGGCCGCCGGACGTCGGAGATCTCGGCGACGGCCGCGGTCTCCAGGTCGACGGCGGCGGCGGTCCGCTCGTCCACGGGTATCACGAGCACGCCCACCTGGCCGACGTCGAGCGCCGCGGTCACCGCGGTGCCGCCGGCCTGTCGGTGGCCGGCGCCCTCCCGGACCGGCGCGGCGTTGCCGGCCTCGTCGAGCAGGCTGGGTGAGCGCGGCCGCCGGGGCAGCGCGTGGGCCTCGGCGAACGCCTGCGCCCGCAGCGCGGCGGGGTCGGCCATCTCCTCGGCGTGCCGGACCCCGCGGCGCAGCCGGTCCAGCGTCAGGGCCTGCTCGCGGTTCCCGGCGCGCGCGGCGAACCAGCGTGCCCGCCCGACGACGCCGGGGACCTCCTTGTCCGGTCGCACGGTGCCGAAGTCCCGCGCGTAGATCCGCTCAGCCACGTCCGGTCACCTCCGCGGCGCGGCGCCACCGGACGCCGGCCCGGAACGTGCAGACGACGCTCAGCGCCGCCAGGGCCAGCACGATCGCCCACTCCAGGGCGCCGCTGCCGCGGTCCGGATCGACCCCGAACAGGACCTCGATCCACTCCCGCGAGATCAGGGTCACCACGGCGAGGCACCCGCTGCCGGCGGCCAGCCCCGACACCAGCCAGAACCGGCCGCCCAGCTTCGTCCGGTCGACCATCTCGCGCTCCTCGACGCCGGTGGACATCCACCAGCATCGTCCCCGCCGGAGCGTTCGACGTCAGTCGAATCAACGACCGGTTCAGGCCTTGCGAGCCGCGACCTGCTCGGTCGCGACCTGCTCCGCGGTGACCTGCCCCGCAGCGCCCTGCTCCGCGGTGACCTGCCCCGCGGGGCCGGTCGCCGCGGCGGCCCGCTCGGCGGCGGCCTCGGCGCGGACCCGTTCGAACGGGTCGCCGAACTCGTCCATGGCCCGGCGGGCGAACGCCTGCTGGACCGTGGTGACGCGCTCCGAGCGGCCCCGGCCCAGGAAGCTCACCGCCCAGTGCATCACGGCGGTCAGCCGGTTCTTGAAGCCGACCAGGTAGAACAGGTGAACCGCCACCCAGATCACCCAGGCCCAGAAGCCCGACATGTTCACCTTGCCGATGCTGGCCACCGCGGAGAAGCGGGACACCGTCGCCAGGCTGCCCTTGTCGAAGTACTTGAACGGCTTGCCGGCCGGCTTCCCGGCCAGGCGGCGCTTGATCGTCGCGGCGGCGTAGCGGCCGCCCTGGATGGCGACCTGGGCGACGCCGGGCAGCTGGTTGCCGCGCTGGTCCTTGAGGTTCATCATGTCGCCGAGCACGAAGATCTCCGGGTGACCCGGCACGGTCAGGTCGGGCTCGACGAACAGGCGGCCCGCCCGGTCGACCTTCGCCCCGGCCTCCTCGGCCAGCTTGCGGGCCAGCGGCGGGGCCGACACACCGGCCGCCCAGACCTTGGTCATCGACGGGATGCGCTCGTGGCCGCGCTCGGTCTCCACCTCGATGCCGGTCGCGTCGACGCCGACCACCTTGGTGTTCAGCTCGACCTCGACACCCAGCAGGTGCAGCTGGCGCAGCGCCCGGGTGGACAGGTGGTCACCGAACGTGTTCAGCACCGCACCGACCGCGTCGACCAGGATGATCCGAGCCTTGCGCGGGTCGATGTGCTTGTACTGCCCGGGCAGGTTGCGGTGGGCCAGCTCGGCGATCTGGCCGGCCATCTCGGTGCCGGTCGGGCCGGCCCCGACCACCACGAAGGTCATCCACTTCTCGGCCTCGGCCGGGTCGGTCTGCAGGTCGGCGATCTCGAACGCGCCGAAGATGCGGGCACGCAGCTCGAGGGCGTCGTCGATGTTCTTCATGCCGGGCGCGTAGTCGGCGTACTGGTCCTGGCCGAAGTACGACTGCGAGGAGCCGGCCGCGACGATCAGCGAGTCGTACTCGACCGTGTAGTCCACGCCGGGGCCGGACACGTACACGACCTTGTTCTCCACGTCGATGCGTTCCGCCCAGCCGAGCCGGACATCGACGTTGTCCTGACGCTTGAGCACCTCACGGATCGGCGGCGCGATCTCGCCCTCGGAGAGGATGCCGGTCGCCAGCTGGTAGAGCAGAGGCTGGAAGAGGTGATATGCCGTACCGTTGATGAGGGTGATGTCGACCGGGGCCTTGCGCAGCGCCTTGATGGCGAACAGACCGCCGAAGCCCGCTCCGATCACAACCACGCGATGGCGCATTGCCACTCCTGTTCCTGCAGCGAACTCTTTCGGGCTTCCGCGTACTAGAACGCCCTGATCAGGGGTGATTATGCCGTGAGGCTCCACACTGTGCAGAGGGCGCCGGTCACACATCTATGGTGGGAGGCGTGAAGCCGGAGGAGCTCAAGCACCTGCGGCGGGCCCGTGACCTCATCGATCGCGAGTACGCCCGGCCGCTCGACGTGCCCGCTCTGGCCCGGGCCGCGTACATGTCGCCGGCCCACTTCTCCCGGCAGTTCCGGGCCGCGTACGGCGAGACCCCGTACAGCTACCTGATGACCCGGCGCATCGAGCGGGCCAAGACGCTGCTGCGCCGCGGCGACCTGAGCGTCACCGACGTGTGCATGGCGGTCGGCTGTACGTCCCTCGGGTCGTTCAGCGCGCGGTTCACCGAGCTGGTGGGGGAGAGCCCCAGCGCGTACCGCGCCCGCAACCACGCGGCGGCCGCCGTGGTGCCGCACTGCTGGGCGAAGCTGGTCGCCCGGCCGAGCAGGATTCGAGAAGCGCAGGTCAGCCCGGCCCCGTAGCGTCGCGGGCATGGACATCTCCGTCAAGAACATTTTCCTGGAAGTGGACGACCACGCGGCCGCGCTGGCCTTCTACCGCGACACGCTGGGCTTCGAGGTGCGCCAGGACGTCGAGTTCGAGGGCGCCCGCTGGCTGACCGTCGGGCCGCCGCGGCAGCCCGAGATCGGCATCGTGCTGCAGACCGCCGGCGTCGGCCGCCCCGCCGAGGACGCGCGCCTGCTGCGGGAACTGCTCGCCAAGGGCTCGCTGGGCGGCCTCAACGTCGAGACCGACGACGTGGACGCCACCTTCGAGGCGGTGCGGGCCGCAGGCTTCGAGGTGCTCCAGGAGCCGATCGACCAGTTCTACGGCGTACGCGACTGCGCCTTCCGTGATCCGGCGGGTAACCAGATCCGGATCCAGCAGCGCGCGAAGGCCTAGAACGGGTACGCGCCGGGGCGGCTGCGCACGGTCACCCAGCGGGTCTCGGTGAAGGCTTCGACGTTGGCCTGCGCGCCGCCGAACCGTGAGCCCGTGCCGGACGCCCCGACCCCGCCGAACGGCGCGTTCGCCTCGTCGTTCACCGTCTGGTCGTTGATGTGCACGATGCCGGTCGGGATGCGGTCGGCCAGCTCGACCCCGCGCATCGCGTCGGCGGTGACGATCCCCAGCGCCAGCCCGTACTCCGACTGCGTCGCCAGGGCCACCGCCTCGTCCACGCTGCCGAAGCGGGCCACCGGCGCCACCGGCCCGAAGATCTCCTGCCCGAAGGCCGGCGTCGCCGGGGTCACCCCGGCCAGCACGGTCGGCTGGTAGAAGAGGCTTTCGTACGCTCCACCCGCGGCGACAACCGCACCACCGTCGCGGCTGGCCGTCACGATCTCGTGGATCCGGTCCCGCTGGCCGGCGTCGATGACCGGGCCGAGCGCCACCTCCTCGCGGGCCGGGTCGCCGACCGGCAGCTTCGTGGCCTTGTCCGACAGCAGCGCGACGAAGTCGTCGTAGAGCCGCTCGTGCACCAGGTGCCGGCCGGTGGTCATGCAGATCTGCCCCTGGTGGAACCAGCTGCCCCAGGCGGCCAGGTTCACCGCGGACTCCAGGTCGGCGTCGTCCAGCACCACCAGCGCCGAGTTGCCGCCCAGCTCGAGGTGGGCGCGCTTGAGATGCCGGCCGGCCAGCTCACCGACGCGGCGGCCGGCCGGGGTCGAGCCGGTGAACGAGACGACGCCGACCGACGGGTCGGTGACCAGGGCCTCGCCGACGTCCCGGCCGCCGGGCAGCACCTGCAGCAGCCCGTCCGGCAGGCCGGCCTCCTGGAAGATCCGGGCCAGCACCAGCCCGCCGGTGATCGCGGTACGCGGGTCCGGCTTGAGCAGCACGGCGTTGCCCAGCGCCAGGGCCGGCGCGACCGAGCGGATGCCCAGGATGATCGGCACGTTGAACGGCGAGATCACCGCGACCACGCCGACGGGGTAGCGCCGGGCCATCGACAGGCGCGGCAGCTCGCTGGGGACCAGTTCGCCGTACGGACGTCCGGGCAGCCCGGCGGCCTCCCAGCACTCCTGCTCCGCGACGTGCACCGCGAAGCCGGCCATGCCCGGGACCGCGCCGACCTCCCGCACGTTCCACCAGGTGATCTCCTCGGCGTGCTCGGTCCACAGCTGGGCGGCCCGGCGCAGGACGGCGGCGCGCTCGAGGTGCGGGGCCGCGGCCCAGTCACGCTGCGCCGCGGCGGCGGCCTTACCCGCGGCCGCCACGTCGTCGGGGGTCGCGAGACGGAAGCTCCCCAGGGTGCCGCCGGTCGCCGGCTCGACGACATCGGTGGCCGCGCCGCTGCCCGGCCGCCAGGCGCCGTCGGTGTGGATCAGATCGTCCCAGCGGGCTTCGTCGAGCAGTGGCATGACGGGCCTCCCTCGGTGCGCGGTGGGCAAACCCTAGGCCCGCGGGTCCGGCCGATCAACAGGTCGTTCCCGCTTTTGTGCGTGGGCGGCAGAACCGGTCTGAACTGTCCGGCGTCAAGGTCCGTACTTCCCGGTGGCCCTGGCCGCGTCGCGGCCACCGACCGACCGCGAAGGACTGCCGCCTTGTCGTTGACCAGCCGAACCCGCCCCGGACCGCGCCCGAGGGCGCGTGTCGTGCTCGGGACGACCGGGACCATCGCGGCGGCCGTGCTGCTCTATCTGGCGCTCGTGGTGCCGGACAGCGTCGCGAAACACAAGGCGAACGCCTGGGTGCCCGGCGCCTACCTGCGGGTCCCGATGGAACTGATCTTCGCGGGCGCGGTGGTGCTGGCCCTGCCCCCGCGCCTGCGCAGGCCTGCCGCCGCTCTGTTCGGCTTCGGGGCCGGCCTGATCGCGGTTCTCAAGGTCACCAACATGGGGTTCCTGACCGTGCTCGGCCGGCGCTTCAACCCGGTGCTCGACTGGGAGCTGTTCCGCGACGGCTACAACGCGCTCACCGAGACCGACGGGACCACCACGGCGAATCTCGCGGTGGCCGGCGCGGTCCTGCTCAGCGTCGCCCTGCTGGCGCTGCTGACGCTGTCGGCCGTACGGCTGGGAACCGTTGCCGCCCGGCATGCGAAACCCGCCCGCCGGACCCTGGTGGCACTCAGCGCCGCGTGGCTGGCCCTCGCGGTCAGCGGCGTCACCCTCTTCCCGAACGCGCCGGTCGCCTCGGACACCGCCGCCGCCCTGGCGAAGACCACCGTCCAGCAGGTGCCGGCCGCGGTGCGCGACCAGCGCCGGTTCGCCGAGGCGTCGCGCAACGACCCGTACCGCACCGCCGCGCCCGCCGACCTGGTCGCCGGCCTGCGGGGCAAGGACGTCATCTTCGGCGTGGTCGAGAGCTACGGCCGATCCGCCCTCGAGGACCCCGGCATGTCCGCGATCGTCACCCCCGCACTGGCCGCCGGCCAGGCGGAACTCGCCGCCGCCGGGTTCACCGCCAAGAGCGGGTTCCTGACTTCCTCCACGTACGGCGGGGGCAGCTGGCTGGCGCACGCCACGTTCCAGTCCGGGCTGTGGATCAACAGCCAGCCGCGGTACCGGCAGCTCACGGCGGGCGACCGCACGACGCTGACCAGCACCTTCCACGACGCCGGCTGGAACACCGTCGGCGTGGAGCCGGGCAACACGGTGGCCTGGCCGGAGAAGGACTTCTACAAGTACGACACCGTCTACGACTCCCGCAACCTCGGCTACCGGGGGCCCCGGTTCGGCTGGTCGCGCATGCCCGACCAGTACGTGCTGGCGCAGTTCCAGAAGGACGTGTACGCCCGGCGGACCGGCCCGCTGATGGCCGAACTGACCTTCACGTCCAGCCACGAGCCGTGGACCCCGCTGCCGCGGACCGTGGACTGGGACCGGATCGGCGACGGCTCGGTCTACGGCCCGATGGCGGCGCAGGGCGTGCCGCGCGGTCAGCTGTGGAAGGACCCCGCGGCCACCCGGCGCGAGTACGCCAAGTCGATCGTCTACTCGGTGGACAGCCTCCTGACGTGGGCCACCGAGTACGG
This sequence comes from uncultured Actinoplanes sp., assembly GCF_934643405.1. GTDB lineage: Bacteria > Actinomycetota > Actinomycetes > Mycobacteriales > Micromonosporaceae > Actinoplanes. Next base: position 18,973 of record NZ_CAKUCL010000059.1, on the reverse strand, counting down.
CGACAAGAACCTGGTGCTGGTCATGTTCGGCGACCACCAGCCGATCCCGTTGGTCAGCGGCAGCGGCGCCGGCCACGACGTGCCGGTCACGGTGATCGCCCGCGACCCGTCGGTGCTGAACCGGATCGCCGGCTGGAACTTCCAGGACGGCCTGAAGCCCGGTCCGGACGCCCCGGTGTGGCGGATGGACGAGTTCCGCGACAAATTCTTCGGCGCCTTCGGCAAGCAGAACACGGTCGCCCTCGGCAAGCCGCATTGATCAGTCCTTTTCCGAAGACCGGACGTCTTGTGTCCTCCGTGGACGGTGGGTGAGGCTGATCATCTCAGCCGCTCGTCCACGGGGGATATGCATGCGTAGACGTTTCGGGGCGGCCCTTGCGGCCTGCGCCCTGACCTTGACCGTGGCGCCCGCGCCGGCCCAGGCCTCGGCCGGCGCGGGCGAGAACGCCGTCGTCCTGTGGAACTCCCACGCCCAGACCGCCATCTACGAGGTGGCGCGGCAGGGGCCGTACGTGGCACCCCGCAGTTTCGCGATGGTGCAGGGCGCCGTCTACGACGCGGTGAACGCGATCGCGGGTACGCCGTACCAGCCCTATCTGATCGCCCCGCCGGCCCGCCGCAGCGACTCCGCGCCGGCCGCGGTGGCCGCCGCGGCACACGACGTCCTGGTCTCGATCTTCCCGGCGCAGGCGGCGTCGATCGGCGAGATGTACGCGTCGGCGCTCGCCGCCGTCCCGGCCGGCCGCTCCCGCGACGGCGGCATCCGCGTCGGCCGGCTGGCGGCCGCCGCGATGATCGCCGCGCGGGCCGGTGACGGCGCGTCCGGCCCCGGCACGTGGAACGCGGGCACCGCGCCCGGCCAGTGGCGGCCGACCCCGCCGGCGTACGCCTCCGACGGCGCCTGGGTCGGTGACATGCGGTCGTTCGTGATCCCGCGCAACGACATGTTCCGCACGTCCGGGCCGCCGGCGCTGGGCAGCGCGCGGTGGGCGCGCGACTACAACGAGGTCAAGACCCTCGGGGCGGCCGGCTCGCCGGTGCGGACACCGGACCAGACCGACGCCGCGATCTGGTGGCACGACCGCCGCCTGACCGAGTGGGAGATCAAGCGTCAGCTCGCCACGACGCAGCACCTGACATGATGCAGACGGCGCGCATGATGGCCATGGCCGACGTGGCCAACGCGGACTCGCTGATCGCCTGCTTCAACGAGAAGAAGCACTGGAGTTTCTGGCGTCCGGTGACGGCGGTGCGGCTGGGCGACACCGACGGCAACCCGGCCACGGCCGCCGACCCGTCCTGGACGCCGCTGCTGGTCACGCCGCCGTTCCCCGACTTCACGTCCGGGCACACGTGCTCGACCGCCACCATCATGGCCACGTTGCGCCAGTCTTCGGCCGCGACGACATCCCGTTCAGCGCGTACAGCGCCGACTCCGGTACGGTGCGCCACTTCACCGGCTTCTCGGACGCCTTGTCGGAGGTGGTGGAGGCACGCATCGGGGGAGGCGTCCACTACCGATCGGCCGACGACCAGGGCGTGCGGATCGGCTTGGGCGTGGCGTCCTACGTCCTGGCGCACGAGTTCCAGCGGGTGCATTGACGGCGGCCCCCAGACCCGACCCCGCCTCGGCTCCGCCCCCCGCCCCGCGCTCCTGTGCCTCGCCGCCGGGCCACCTCATGCCCCGCCTCACCCGCCGCGCTCGTGTGCCGCGCCGCCTCGCCCCGTCGGCTTCGCCCGGCGCTGCGCCGCCTTCCGGCTGCGTCCGGAGCTGCGCCGCCTTCCGGCTGCGCCCGGCGCTGCGTCGCCTTGCGGCTCCCACCGGACCCGATGAAACGATTCACGACAGCGGCGGACCAGCGGCGTTGCGGGAAGCCGTATCGGATCGCCGCAGCCCGGGTTGAACGCGCGACGACCTTTGTTCAAGTGCTCCGGCCTCATCCAGGGGCTCCGGCTTCATCCAGGGGCTCCGGCCTCATCCAGGGGCTCCGGACTCATCCAGAGAGCTCCGGCCGAAGGCTGAAATTCGCTGAGACGTGGGACGGCGGCGGCGATCCGAGCGAGTACACCGGAAGGGGTGCCGCGCGGGCGCAGCCGCAAGTCACGGCCCGCGCGCCGGGGAAGGCGGGCCCCGGAGACGGCCGGCATCTCGGGGATGGTGATGCGCGTCATCGCCGGGTTTTGGCGCGGGCGTGTGATCATGCTGCGAGCCGTTTGAGGCGAGGAGGAAAATGTGAGCGTGGCGTCGCTGGTGTCCGCGGTGCGGTCGCAAGTGCTGGGGCTGCTCGCGCGGCGGTTCTCCGGCACGGGACCCTATGCGGGGCTGTCCATGCTGCCGGACAAACTGCTGTGGCCGCTGCACCGCGACGGGCTCGACCCGGTGGAACAGATGGCGCGGCGCCGGGGCGCGGAGCCGGTCTCGCGGCTGGCCGCGCCGTTCGGGATCCGGGTGTGGCTGGTCACCGGGTATGAGCCGGTGCGCGAGGTGCTGGGCAGCCTGGACGGCTACAGCAACGACTTCGCGAAGTTCGCCGGGCAGGTCGGGATCAACGTGCGGCACGATCCGGGTGGGCTGGGGTTCGCCGATCCGCCGGTGCACACGCGGCTGCGCAAGGCGCTGACGCCGGAGTTCACCATGCGGCGGCTGGCCCGGCTGCAACCGCGGATCGACCAGATCGTCGCCGGGCAGCTGGATGCGATGGCGTCCGCGCCGGGGCCGACGGTCGACCTGTGGAACGACTTCGCTCTGCCGATCCCGGCGCTCACCATCTGTGAGCTGCTCGGCGTGCCGTACGCCGACCGCGAGTACTTCCAGAAGCTGAGCACCGCCCGGTTCGATCTGGAGGGCGGGGCCGGCGGGTCGCTGGACGCGATCGGCGAGTCGCTGTCCTATCTGGGCGGGTTGATCACCGAGCAGCGCGCGAACCCGGGCGACGGGCTGCTGGGGTCGTTGATCCGCACGCACGGGGACAGCATCGACGACCGGGAGCTCGCGGGCCTGGCCGACGGCGTGCTGACCGGCGGGCTGGAGACGTCGGCGAGCATGCTGGCGCTGGGCGCGGTGGTGCTGATGTCGGACGACGCGATGGCCGCCCGGATGCGCGCCGGCGAGGGCGTCGACGAGACGGTCGAGGAGCTGCTGCGGTACCTGACCGTCGTGCAGGTGGCGTTCCCGCGGGTGGCGATCCGGGATCATCGGATCGCCGGCGTGGACATCCGGGCCGGTGACGTGGTGATGTGCTCGCTGAGCGGCGCCAACCGGGACGTGCGGTTCGGCGCGGACGCGGAGAAGATCAACCCCGGGCGCCCGGGCGGGCGGTCCCATCTGGCTTTCGGGTACGGCATACACCGCTGCATCGGCGCTGAGCTGGCGAAGATGGAGCTTCGTACGGCGTACCCGGCGCTCGTCCGTCGTTTCCCCGGCATGAGGCCGGCCGTCGACGCGTCGCAGCTGGAGTTCCGCCGCGCCTCGATCGTGTTCGGGCTGGAGTCCCTGCCGGTGACGCTGTGACCACGACGCCCGGCCCGGTAGCACCGGGCCGGGCGAAGGTGATCAGCGGATCCGGACGTTGAACAGCGGGTTGGCCGCCAGCTTGCGGAACGCGGCCAGGCTCGACGGCGCGCTGTCGATGCTGATGTCGCGGTCGCCGGTGGCGTCGTTCTTGGTGTCGAAGTAGACGATCGCCTTGATCTTCGGGCGCTTCGCCAGCTCCGGCAGCACCGAGGTGAACTGCTTGGCCTTGTCGACGACCTTGCCGACGCGGTGGTACGCACCCCACTCGGCGACCATGAACGGCTTCGACGGGTGCCGGGTGGTGGCCCAGTCGTAGAAGCCCTGCCCCTTCGGCGCCTTGCGGTCCAGCAGGTCGGCGAACACGCCGGCGTGGTAGTAGTTCTGCTCGGCGCTGACGTACGAGTCGATGCCGATCCAGTCGACGACGTCGTCGCCCGGGTAGAGGTCCTTCCACCAGGACTGCGCCATCCACTTCTCGTTGCCCATGTACGCGACCACGCTGACCACGTTGCTCAGGCCCTTGGCGCGCAGGCGCTGGATCACGTGGCGGAAGGAGGCGGCGAAGTCCTTGGCCGTCATCCCGGAGCCGGCCGCGCGGACGTCGTCCTCCGGCTCGTGGTTGAGCACCAGGAAGAACTTCTCCGGGAAGGTCGACTTGACCCGCGCGGCGAACGTGTCGATCCGCTTGTCGAGCTTGCCGGCGGCGACGTTGGCCCAGGTCGAGCCGTACTCGACGCGCCAGTTCAGCAGCAGCACCCGCGGGTGCGCCTTGTCCCGGGCCATCGCCGTCTCGGCCGCGGTCGGGAACTGCTCGTCACCCTTGTGGTAGGTGTGGAAGATCGTGGCGGTGCGGCCGCTGAGCTGCTCCCAGTTCCTGTGCTCCAGGTCGCGCGGCTTGCCGGTGAAGCCCCCGGCGGCGGCGCCCCACAGCACGCCGCAGTTCGGCACCAGCTTCGCGTCGGTGACGCACCCGCCGTTGGTGGCGGCGGGCGCGGCCTGCGCGGTGACCGGGCCGGCCAGAGCCGCCCCGATGCCGGCGAGCACGGCGGCCAGCGAGTACACGGACTTGCGCAACATTCGATCTCCCCCACGTTGTCCGGCCGTTGTCGCCGGGCATGGGAAAGAGATTCCTGGGCGTGCGGTGCGCGGGTGGTGCCCGTCGCGGTGCGCGTGGGTTGCGCTCGCCTCGACCGTGAAAGATCGGTTCCGCGCGGGCGTGGTTGAGGATTGCGCGAGCACCGAATGAGGGCCGCGTCGCGCAGGCCGGCATGCGGACGCCGCCGCGGATGCCGGCGCTCAGCTCGCCCGGGCGGAGAGGGCCGCGGGGGTACGGCACCACGTCGCCCTGTCCATCGCCGGGACCGACCGGGTGCCGGACAGTGGCTACCTGCGGGCCAAGGTGGCTCAGGAGAAGGCGATCAAGGACGGCGGAGTCCCGTACACCATCGTGCGTGCCACCCAGTTCCACGAGTTCGTGCCCGGCATCGCCGACTGGAGCACCGTCGACGGGGTGGTGCGGGTGCCGACCGCGGCGTTCCAGCCGGTGGCCGGCGACGACGTCGCGGAGACGGTCGCGGACGTGGCGCTCGCCCCGGCCGCGAACCGGACGATCGAGCTGGGCGGTCCGAGACCGCGCCGATGGCCGACTTCGTGCGGCGCTACCTGAGCGCGACCGGCGATCCCCGCACCGTCGAGGGCGACCCGAAGGCGCCCTACTTCGGGGCGGTCATCGACGACACGTCGCTGGTCACCGGGCCGGGCGCGCGGATCGGCGCGATCACCTTCGCCCAGTGGGCGGCCCGCTAGGTCACAGGCCGAACACGTGGCCGAGCCCGGTCACGTCGATGGCCTTGCGGACCGGCGGGGACGGCTCGGCCAGGGTCAGCGTCACGCCCTTCGCGGCGGCGCTGTTGCGGGCACTGACCAGGGCGCCCAGCCCGTACGAGTCGATGAAGTCCAGGCGGCTCACGTCGACCCGCAGGTAACGGCAGCCCGGCTCGGCGGCGGCCGTGGCCAGGCTGTCGCGCACGTCGTCGGCCCGGTCGAGGTCGACCTCCCCGGTGAGCGTCGCGATCACCAGGCCGTCGGGGTCGACCGGTTCGTAGTGGATCGTGGCGTCCTTCGGCATCCGCCAGATGCTACCCGGCGAGCGCCTGGTGCACCGATCGGACCGCGCTGGCGCCGTCGCCGACGGCGGCGGCCACCCGTTTCATCGATCCGGACCGCACGTCGCCGGCCGCGAACACGCCGGGCAGGCTGGTCTCGAACGGCAGCGGGCCGCGGCGGGCGTGGGTCCAGGCGAAGCCGAGCTGGACGTCGGTCGGAACGAAGCCCTTCGCGTCCAGCGCGACCCCGCTCAGCCAGCCGGTGGCCGGGGTCGCCCCGATGAAGCAGAACAGGCCGGAACAGCCGCACGGCTCGACGTCGCCGCTCGCCCGGGACGTGAGGTGGACCGACTCCAGGCGCCGCCCGCCGGTCAGCCGGGTCACCTCGGTGGAGGTGCGCACCGTGATCCGCGGGTCGGCCAGGATGCGTTCCACCAGGTAGTTCGACATGCCCGCGGCAAGATCCGGACCCCGGACCACCAGGGTGACGTGCCCGGCGCGCGCGGCCAGGTAGATCGCCGCCTGACCCGCCGAGTTCGCGCCGCCCACCACCGTCACCGGCAGGTCGCCGACCGCGTGCGCCTCCAGATCGGTCGCCGCGTAGTAGATGCCCGCGCCGACGAACTCCTGCCAGCGGTCCAGGGGCAGGGCGCGGTAGGCCGCGCCGGTCGCGACGAGCACCGTACGGGAGGGGATCTCGGTGCCGTCGATCAGCGTGATCACGTGCAGATCGCCCTCCGTGCGCAGCGCGCCCACCGCGCACGGGCTGCCCAGATGCGCGCCGAACTTCAGCGCCTGCACCACCGCCCGGTCGGTCAGCTGGGCGCCGCTGAGCCCGAACGGGAAGCCCAGATAGTTCTCGATCCGCGAGCTCGCGGCCGCCTGCCCGCCGGTGGCGACCGCGTCGACCAGCACGGTCTCCAGCCCCTCGGACGCCCCGTAGACCGCGGCGGCCAGGCCCGCCGGTCCGGCGCCGACGATGGTGAGGTCGGCAACCCCCTTCGGCGTACGGCGATAGGTCAGGCCGAGCTGCTGGCTGAGGATCCCGGTGTTGACCCGGCGCAGCGTGCCGGTCGCCAGGATCGCCGCCGGCAGGTCGCCGGGTTCCAGGCCGGCCTCGGCCATCGCGGCCTTCCCGGCGTCGGTGTCCGGGTCCATCCAGCTGTGCGGCAGGTACTGGCGCGCCAGGAAGGTCTGCAACGCCAGGGCCTCGCGGCTGCGCGGGTCGGCGATCACGTCCAGGGTGCGGGCCACCTCACGCAGCAGCAGGTGCCGCCGGGCCAGGAACGAGCGCAGCAGATGGTCGCTGAGCTCGGTGTCCTTCGCCATCAACCGGCGGAACGACTCCGGGTCGACGCGGTGCACCACGCCGGCCTGCAACACCCGCGCGGTGACGATCCGGTTCTGCCCGGTCAGCAGGTTCATCTCGCCGAAGAACTCGCGGGGCCCGGCCGAGCGGACGGGTGTCGTGTGCGTCCCGGAACCGAGGACGATCTCCAGCAGGCCGCTTTCGACGATCAGCAGGTCGGTGTTGTCGTCGCCCACCCGGTACATGATCTCGCCGGCCGCCACCTCGCACGGCGTTCCGTACGCGATGGCCCGCGCGAACAGCTCCGGCGTGAGCGGGTGAAACGCCGTCGCCGTCAGCTCGTCGACATGGTCGCCCAGCTCGGGGAAGGAGGTCACCACAGGGTGATGCTGGCAGAAACGGTGACCTCGGTTCTATGACCCAGGACTCGATCCGGTATGGTTCTTCCCGTCGCGGACGTAGCGCAGCTGGTAGCGCATCACCTTGCCAAGGTGAGGGTCGCGGGTTCGAATCCCGTCGTCCGCTCTCTTTCCCCCCGGGTGGAAATCCGCACGAGGCGGTCAACGACACGTTCGGTCACGCCGCCGGGGACACCCTGCCGGGGGCCCGGCAGCCGGCCGCGACAGCTGGCGGCCACCTGCCGGCGGCGGCCGACGCCGGGCTGCTGCCGGAGATCGATCGCTGGGTCATCCGTACGGGCGTCGGGCAGCTCGCCGGCCGGAGGGCCCGGAGGGCTTCGGGACGCGGCCCGGGTTGTGCCGGCGCGACGGGCCCGCTGTTCGCGCCGGTGGAGCCGGCCCTGATCACGTGACGGCCCCTCGCTAGACGACCGGGGGCAGCAGGAACCGGCCGGCCGGCGCCTCACCCCTGACCGCCCGGTACAGCAGCACCATCCCGGCGATCTGGCCCAGGTGGTACGCCGACGTGGGGTCGAGGCTCACCCGGGCGACGACATCGTCCGGGATCGCCTTCAACGCCGCCGCTCCCGCGCTGGCCAGCACCGCCACCAGCACCGGGCGGGCCAGCGGATGGCCGTGCACGGCGGCCCGCACCCACAGGCCCACGATGCACAGCATGGTCAGGCTCTCGCACAGCAGCAGGGCCGTCACCCCGGCGTGCCCGGTCACCGCCGCGCCCACGTACGCGAGCAGCCCGATCGAACGCAGCAGCCAGAACGCCCGCGCCCGGCCCGGCCCCAGCACCTCCCGCACCGTCGCGGCCAGCAGGTACGAGACCGCGACCACCACCAGGATGCTGATGCCGGCCCAGCTGATCTCGGCCGGCCGGGGGTACCGCACCACCACCGCGTGGTGGACGGCCCCGGCGAGCGCCGCGATGCCCGCCCACCAGAACGGCGCCAGCCAGTAACGGGGGACTGCGGGCGTGCGCCGCAGCAGCACCGCGAGGCCGACCACGACGATCCCCAGCGCCAGGTCGGTCAGCGACTGAGCCGGTTGTGCGATCACCATCGCCACCGTACGCCCCCGCTCTGACAACGGCGGCCGGCCGGCTCACCGGAGTGACCGAGAGCGACGGCCTCCCTGTCGGCGCTGCACGCCGACCGGCACCCCGGCACGCTGAACCTCGACGTGGACACCCTGCACCACCTGGTCGGCGGGTGGCGGGACGAGCGGATCGACACGTGGCCGGTGGTGTGGCCGCTGGTCCGCGCCATGGCGGCGACGCACCTCGACGGCGGCCGCGACGTCGTCCTGCCGCAGTACTTCGGCACGACCGCCGAGATCACCGCGTTCGAGGAGCTCGCCCGCGAGCACGGCGCGGATTTCCGGGAGGTCGTCCTGCTCGACGAACGGCCGGCGGCGATCGAACGGTTCGGCCGCCGCGCCCGGGACAGCGACGACCCGTGGATCCGCCACCACCACGCTCTCGTCGAGCGCGGGGGCGGGCCGGTGGTGCTCGCCGCCATGTACGACAACCTGATGGCGGTCGTCCGGCTGCGTCCGGGTGCGGTGGTGGTGCCCAGCGTGGCGGGGGCGGTGGCGGAGACCTATGAGCTGCTGGCGGAGGCGCTGCGCGCGCCGGGGAGTTACTCGCCCTCGTGAACCGGTGAGGAGGTGAGCAGCTCGACCTCCCAGTGCTCGACCAGCCCCTCGCCCTCCTCGTCGGGCTCGAGGTAGCTGCGGACCCGCACGCCCAGGCCCAGCTGGTTCGCGGCCCGCAGATGCTCGGTCACCTCGTCGATGCCGGTCAGGTAGTGCGTGGCGATGAGTTCGGGCTGCACGGTGGTCTCGTCGAGATCGGTCACCGCACCAGGGTAGGCGGCCGGGCGCAACCGTGCCGAACCGGACTCAGCGGCTGCTCCACACCGGACGGCTGCCGTTCACGGTCAGCCGCAGCGCGTACAGCGTCGTGGTCGCGGCCAGGAACAGCACGTTGCGCCCGGGGCCGCCGAAGACCAGGTTGGCGGTCACCTCGGGGATCAGGATGCGACCCAGCCGGGTGCCGTTTGGGTGATAGCAGTGCACGCCGTCGTGGGCGGCCGCCCAGACGTAGCCGCGGTCGTCGGTCCGCAGGCCGTCGAACGAACCCTCGTCACAGGTGGCCAGCTCGGCGCCGCCGGAGAGGGTGCCGTCGGCCGCCACGTCGAAGACGCGAATGTTCCGCCGCGCCGTGTCGGCCAGGTAGAGGCGCCGTTCGTCGGGGGAGAAGGCCAGCCCGTTGGGCCGGTCGGCGTCCTGCACCACCGCCACCGGGGAGGAGGCGCCAGGATCGAGCCGGTACACGTGACTGGCCCCGATCTCGCTGTCCGCGCGGTGGCCCTCGTAGTCGGAGAGGATGCCGTACGGCGGGTCGGTGAACCAGATCGAGCCGCCGGAGTGCACCACCACGTCGTTCGGGCTGTTGAACCGTTTGCCCTGCCAGTTGTCGGTCAGGACGGTGATGCTGCCGTCGTGCTCGGTGCGGGTGACGCGCCGCCCGGCCTGCTCGCAGCTGATCAGCCGGGCCTGCGCGTCGAGGGTGTGGCCGTTCGCGTACCCGGCCGGTGAACGGAAGACGCCGACCGCGCCGGTGGTCTCGTCCCAGCGCAGGATGCGGTTGTTCGGGATGTCGCTGACCGTCAGGAAGCGGCCGGCCGGGTGGTAGACCGGCCCCTCCAGCCAGCGCGCCCCGGTGAACAGGCGTTCCACCCGGGCGTCGCCACCGCACCGGAACCGCGGGTCGAGCTCGACGATCTGCGCGGGGACGGTGTCGGTGGCGAGCCGTGCGGTCACAGGCGGAACGCTAGCAGGGATCACCCGCCCTGGCGCTCCCGCAACGCGTCGGCGCGCTCGCGCAGGGTGCCGAGCACGGCCTCCTGCTCCTCGATCTCGGTGAGGTGCGTCGCGAGCTCCTCCGGGTCGCTGGGCGAGTCGTCCCGGTCGCCGATCCGTTCGTGCATCGAGCGGATCGTCGTCTCCAGCTCGGCGATCCGGCGTTCCAGGTCGTGAAGGTCGTCTGAGGGATTCATCAGGTCATCATCGCCTCGACGGGGCCTGCGGCGCTTGCCCGTACGGCGTGCGCCGCGCCACTCCGCTGTGAGCGAACGCAGACATCGACCGACCCGAGCGACTGCGACTCTTGACATCACGTCCCGAATGACGGCAAGTAGGCAGTATGCCCCGCAGCGTGGCGAGGTTCCCCGGCGTCGGACCGGTCGCCACATCGGCGAACCCTGGGCGGAACGGCACGAGAGGGGAAGCGGCGATGCGAATCAGCGACATTCTCCGGGTCAAGGGCGACGGGGTCGTCACGGTGCCCCCGGATGCCGATGTGACGGCACTGCTGGCCGTGCTGGCCGAGCACAAGATCGGTGCGGTGGTGGTGTCCGCCGACGGGCGACGGGTCGACGGCATCGTCAGCGAGCGTGACATCGTCCGGGCGCTGGCCGAGCGCGGCGCGTCCGTCCTGACCGAGCCGGTCAACCGGATCTGGACCGCGGCCGTCCGGTCGGTCACGCGCGAGGCCCTGGTCTCCGACGTCGAGCGGCTGATGACCGAGCGCCGCTTCCGGCACGTCCCGGTCGTCGAGGACGGCGCGCTGCACGGCGTGGTCAGCATCGGTGACGTGGTGAAGTCCCGCATCGACGAGCTGGAGGCCGAGCGCAGCAGCCTGGCCGGCTACATCACCGGCGAACGGTCGTACCCGTCATGACGTCCGCCGGGCGGCGCCCGCGCATCCCGTAACGCCCGGCGACGCCCGCGCCCGCGTCCCGCGGGCCGCGGGCGACGCCCTGCCGGGACAGCGCCGCGCGGCCGGCGGCGAGAACGTCGAACGGCCGGCCGATGTCAGTACCGTCACCCGTGATGGTCGTTACAGGACCGGGACGGCGGCCACCGACCCGGATAGTGTCGCCGGGCGCAATGCCTACCTGAATGGCAGGCATTGTCGATCCGCGAACAGACCTGGGTGATTCGGTGATACAGATCAACGGGCTCCGCAAGACCTACCGGTCGCGGCGCCGGGCCGTGGTGGCCGTCGACGGGGTCGACCTCGGCGTCGGCGAGGGGGAGATCTTCGGCGTGCTCGGGCGCAGCGGCGCCGGCAAGAGCACCCTGCTGCGCTGCGTCAACCTGCTGGAGCGCCCGGACGCCGGCACGGTCACCGTCGACGGGGTCGAGCTCACCGCGCTGGGCGGGCGGCCGCTGCGCGAGGCACGGCAGCGCATCGGGATGGTGCACCAGCATTTCGCGCTGCTCTCGTCCCGTACGGTCGCCGGCAATGTCGCCTTCCCGCTGGAGCTCACCGGTGTCCCCCGCGCCGAGCGGCGGGCCCGGGTCGCCGAGCTGCTCGACCTGGTCGGCCTCGCCGACCACGCCGACGCGTACCCGGAGCAGCTCTCCGGCGGGCAGAAGCAGCGGGTCGGCATCGCCCGCGCCCTCGCCGCCGGCCCCCGCGTGCTGCTCTCCGACGAGGCCACCTCGGCGCTCGACCCGGAGACCACCGCGTCGATCCTCGACCTGCTGCGCGACCTGAACGCCCGGCTCGGCCTCACCATCCTGCTGATCACCCACGAGATGGGCGTCGTGAAGAGCATCTGCCACTCCGCGGCGGTGATGCGCGAGGGCCGGTTCACCGAGTCCGGCCCGATCCCCGAGCTGCTGCGCCGGCCCGGCTCCGAGCTGGCCCGCGGCCTCTTCCCGCTGTCCGCCCCCGACGTGCGGCCGGGCGAGACCGTGGTCGACCTGACGGTCAGCGGCGCCACCGCGGACGAGCCGCTGCTGGCCGAGGTGGCCCGCCGCTTCGACCTGGACGTGCGCATCCTCGGCGGCGGTGTGGAGACGCTCGCCGCGGCCCGGGCCGGCCGGCTGCGCGTCGCCGTACCGAAGCAGCCGGAGGGGATCGACGCCCCGCTGGCCTACCTGCGCGAACGCGGCGCCCTGGTGGAGGTGGCGTCCGCATGACCTGGTCGGAGACCAGCGACCTGCTCTGGACCGGGCTGGAGGAGACGGCCTGGATGGTCGGCTTCTCGACGGTGCTGACCGCGGTCGGCGGCATGCTGCTGGGCGTCCTGCTGGTGCTGACCGCCCGCGGGGGCCTGCTGGAGGCGCGCCCGGTCAACGCCGTACTGGGACTGATCGTCAATGTCGCCCGCTCGCTGCCGTTCGTGATCCTGCTGGTCGCGGTCATCCCGGTGACCCGCGCGATCGTCGGCACCACGATCGGCACCACCGCCGCGATCGTGCCGCTGACCATCGGCGCCATCCCGTTCTTCGCCCGCATCGTCGAGGCGGCGATCCGCGAGGTGACCCCGGACGTGGTGGCCGCGGCCGTCGCGATGGGCGCCACCCGCCGGCAGATCGTCGGCAAGGTGCTGCTGCGCGAGGCGCGCCCGGGCCTGGTGGCCGGCCTGACCATCACGATCGTCGCCCTGGTCGGCTACTCGGCGCTGGCCGGCGTGGTCGGCGGCGGCGGCCTCGGTGATCTGGCCATCCGCTACGGATATCAGCGCTTCGAGACCGAAGTCATGATCGCCACGGTCGTCGTGCTGGTCGTCTTCGTCCAGCTCATCCAGTCCCTCGGCGATCTTCTCGTACGCCGCCTGTCCCACACGAAATAGAAAGGCACCCCCATGAAACTGCGCAGTACGGTGGCTGCTGCCCTGCTCCTGGTCGTCGGCGGGCTCGCGGCCTGCGGCGACAACGGCGATAAGGGCGCAAGCGCGTCGAGCGACACGCTCAAAGTCGGCGTCAGCCCGGTGCCGCACGGCGAGATCCTCAAGTACGTCGCGGACAACCTCGCCGCCAAGGAGGGTCTGAAGATCGACGTCGTCGAGTTCAACGACTACATCCAGCCCAACGTGGCCCTGCGGGAGAAGCAGCTGGACGCCAACTACTTCCAGCACAAGCCGTACCTCGACGAGGAGATCGCGTCGAAGGGGTACAAGTTCACCCCGCTGGCGCCGGTGCACATCGAGCCGCTCGGCATCTACTCCAAGAAGGTCACGAGCCTGGCCGGCGTGCCGGCCGGCGGCGTGGTCGCGATCCCCAACGATCCGTCCAACTCGGGCCGCGCGCTCAACCTGCTCGCCGCCAACGGTGTGATCACTCTCAAGGCCGGCGCCGGGGTCAAGGCCACCGAGAAGGACATCGCGACCAACCCGAAGAACCTGCAGTTCAAGAGCCTCGAGGCGGCCCAGCTGCCGCGCAGCCTGGACGACACCGCGCTCTCGGTGATCAACGGCAACTACGCCATCGAGACCGGGCTCAAGCCGGCCACCGACGCGCTCGCGCTGGAGAAGGGCGAGAACAACCCGTACGCGAACCTGGTCGTGGTCCGCACCGGCGACCAGGACGACCCGCGGATCGTCAAGCTGGAGAAGCTGCTGCACTCGCCCGAGGTGAAGAAGTTCATCCAGGACAAGTACCAGGGCTCGGTGCTGCCCGCCTTCTGATCCCCGTGCCGGGCGACATACCGCCGCCGACGTCCCCGGACGTCGGCGGCGGTATGTCTCTTTCGGCCCTTCGGCGGCCGATTCCTCCCCGTGATTTCACCGTAACGGGCAGCTATATGCCCATGTCTGGATCGTTAGGCTGCCCTGGTGGTGCCCGGAACGGGGGGCACCGGGACGGACCGGAAAGGCATGGGATGAAGAGAATCCTGGCGGTCGCCGTCGCCTCGGCGGTCGGCCTCGTCATCTCCGGCGGTGTGATCCCGTCGGCGGCGCAGGCCGGCCGTGACGACGGGGGCTACACCCCGCCGCCGATCACCTGGGGGCCTTGCGGAAGCGCCACCGGCATCGAGTGCGGTCAGCTCACCGTGCCCCTCGACTACGCCAAGCCGGGCGGCACCAAAATCACGATCGCCGTCTCGCGGGTGAAGCACGTCGGCAACGACTATCAGGGCGTGATGCTGGTCAACCCGGGCGGCCCGGGCGCCTCCGGGCTGGGCCTGGCCAGGCTCGGCGCCACGGTGCCCGGCAAGGTCGGCCAGAAGTACGACTGGATCGGCTTCGACCCGCGCGGCGTCGGGTCCAGCCGGCCCGCGCTGACCTGCGACTCGGAGTACCTGGGCTACAACCGGCCGTACTTCGTGCCGGTCACCCGTGAGCTGGAGAAGACCTGGCTGGCCCGGACCACGGCGTACGCGAAGGCGTGCGACAAGGCCGGCGGCGAGCTGCTCGACCACATGAAGACCACCGACACGGTCGCCGACATGGAGAGCATCCGCAAGGCGCTGAGCGCCAAGCAGATCAACTTCTACGGCTTCTCGTACGGCACCTACCTCGGCCAGGTGTACTCCACCCTGCACCCGGGCAAGGTCCGCCGGATGGTGTTCGACGGCGTCGTCAACCCGGCCCGGGTGTGGTACCAGGCGAACCTCGACCAGGACATCCAGTTCGACAAGAACATGGACGTCTACTTCTCCTGGGTCGCCGAGCACGACAACGTCTACCACCTGGGCAAGACCCGACGGGCGGTCGAGGCGAAGTACTACGCGACCCTGCAGAAGCTGCGCAAGGCCCCGGCCGCCGGCAAGATCGGCCCGGACGAGTGGAACGACATCTTCGTCTCGGCGGGCTACTACGTCTACGGCTGGGCGACCATCGCCGGCGCGTTCGCGAAGTACATCAACTCCGGTGACGCGTCCGGCCTGCTCGAGCTGTACCCCGCGCCCGAGCCCGGCGCCGACAACGGCTACGCGGTCTACCTCGCGGTCCAGTGCACCGACGTGCGGTGGCCGCGGGACTGGGACAGGTGGCGGCGGGACAACTGGCGGATCTACGCCAAGTACCCGTTCATCACCTGGAACAACGCCTGGTACAACGCGCCGTGCCGGAACTGGGGCGCCAAGCCCGGTCACCCGGTCGAGGTGGACGGCTCGAAGGTCCCGCCGATCCTGCTGATCAGCGAGACCAACGACGCCGCCACGCCGTACGCCGGCAGCCTCGAGGTGCGCCAGCGCTTCCCGCGCGCCGTGCTCGTGGAGGGTGTCGGCGGGACCACGCACGCCGGCTCGCTGCGCGGCGTCGCGTGCACCGACAACACGATCGCCGCGTACCTGAGCACCGGTGCCCTGCCGGAGCGGGTCCACGGCAACCGGTCCGACAAGCAGTGCGACCCGGTGCCGCCGCCGGAGGCCACGGCCGGCGCCACGGCGCAGACCCTCGCCGGCGGGGCGGCCGGCCGCACCTCGGCCCGCCAGCCGGCCGGCCGCTAGATCCGCCGCTCGTTGCGAGGGCCCGGGGCCGCCGCCCCGGGCCTCGTGATAGACACGTCGGGTGAGCGAGTTTCGCGTCTTCGGCGGCCCGACGGTCCTGTTCGACTACGGTGGCCTGCGCTTCCTGACCGACCCGACCTTCGACCAGCCGGGCGACTACCCGCGCGGCGACGGCCGGTTCCTGACCAAGACCGCGCCGCCCGCGGCCGGCCCCGAGACGCTCGGCCGGGTCGACGCCGTCCTGCTGTCCCATGATCAACATCCGGACAATCTCGACCGGTCCGGGCGTGAACTGCTCGGTTCCGTACCGCAGATCCTGACGACGCCGAGCGCGGCCGGGCGTCTCGGCGGGACCGCCCGCGGCCTGGCCCCCTGGGAATCGGTCGCGCTGGACCGGGTGACCGTGACCGCGGTGCCCGCGCAGCACGGGCCGGACGGCAGCGAGCCGGTGATCGGCGAGGTGACCGGCTTCGTGCTGACCGGCGACGGGCCGGCGATCTATGTGAGCGGCGACAACGCGTCGCTTCAGATCGTCCGCGAGATCGCCTCCCGGTTCGGGCCGGTCGGCACCGCCGTGCTGTTCGCCGGCGCCACCCGCACCGGCCTGTTCGACAACGCCCTGCTCACGCTGGACAGCGCCCAGGCCGCCGAGGCCGCCGCGATCCTCGGCGCCCGGCGGGTCATCCCCGTCCATCTGGACAGCTGGGCACATTTCACCCAGGGGCGCGACGCGCTGGACGCCGCGTTCGCCGCCGCCGGGCTCTCCTCTCTGCTTGACGGCTGAGCTCGGCGCTCCGTACCGTCGAGAGCACAACCGAAGATCGCGCCGCACGAACCGCTGCGGGAGAGTCCCCGGCCACGGCCGGGGCGCCGAAGGAGCAAGTCCTCCCCGGAATCTCTCAGGCCCCGATACCGCTGACGGTCAGGCGACTCTGGAAAGCCGGGACGACCTCGTCCCGCACCCACGGTGCAAACCGCCGGAACGACCGGCGGTGAAGCTCTCAGGTACCGATGACAGAGCGGGAGGCCACCCTCGACCACGGGAGCTTCCATGGCGGTCAGCGCCTTCGACCTCTACTCCATCGGCATCGGCCCGTCCTCCTCGCACACGGTGGGCCCGATGCGCGCGGCAGCCACCTTCGCCTCGCTGCATCCGCGCGCCGAGCGGGTGCGGGTCGAGCTGTTCGGCTCGCTCGCCGCCACCGGCCGCGGGCACGGCACCGACTCCGCGATCCTGCTCGGCCTCGAGGGCGAGGACCCGGCGACCGTCGACACCGACCGCCTGCCCGCCCGCGTGGCGCAGATCCGGGCGTCGCGGCGGCTGCTGCTCGGCGGTAAGCGCGCGATCGACTTCGACCCGGACACCGACCTGGTCCTGCACCGCCGCGAGAGCCTCCCGTTCCACCCCAACGGCATGCGGTTCGAGGCCGACGGCGTGTCCCGCACGTACTACTCGGTCGGCGGCGGCTTCGTCGTCGAGGAGGGCGCCGCGCCGGCCGCCGACACCACCCCGCTGCCACACCCGTTCACCAGCGGGGACGAACTTCTCGACATCTGCCGTACGGTCGCAGCGCCGATCTCCGAGGTGATGCTCGCCAACGAGCGGGCCTGGCGGGACGAGGCCGACGTGCGCGACGGCCTGCTGCACATCTGGGCCGTCATGCGGGGCTGCATCGACCGAGGCTTCCGCGGCGAGGGCATCCTGCCCGGCGGCCTGCGGGTGCGGCGGCGCGCGCCGGCGTTGTTCCGCGAGCTCAGCGCCCGCACCGACGGCGATCCGCTGCACGTCATCGACTGGGTCAACCTGTACGCGCTGGCGGTGAACGAGGAGAACGCGGCCGGTGGGCGGGTCGTCACCGCCCCCACCAACGGCGCCGCCGGGATCGTGCCCGCGGTGCTGCACTACTACTGCCGTTTCGTCGACGGCGCGGACGACGACGGCGTGGTCCGCTTCCTGCTCACCGCCGCCGCGATCGGGCTGCTCATCAAGGGCAACGCGTCCATCTCGGGCGCCGAGGTGGGCTGCCAGGGCGAGGTCGGCTCGGCCGCGGCGATGGCGGCGGGCGCGCTGTGCGAGGTGCTGGGCGGCACCCCGTCGCAGGTGGAGAACGCCGCGGAGATCGCCCTGGAGCACAGCCTCGGCCTGACCTGCGACCCGGTGGGCGGCCTGGTGCAGGTGCCGTGCATCGAACGCAACGCGATCGCCAGCGTGAAGGCGATCAACGCGGCCCGGCTCGCCCTGCACGGTGACGGGAGCCACCGGGTGAGCCTGGACACGGCGATCCGCACCATGCGCGACACCGGCCGCGACATGTCGCACAAGTACAAGGAGACCTCGCTCGGCGGCCTCGCGGTCACCGTCGTCGAGTGCTGACCTGCCGGTTGACGAATGCCCTGCGGGGTAGTCGTCACCGGCAACGCTGAGAGCGAGGGACCGTGGAAGCTCCGCCGGCACCCCGGGTGGCGCATCCGGTGATGTACCACGAGTGGAATCGGATCACCTTCCTGCACTGGCGCTACCCGCCGGCCGTACTGGAAGGATTTGTGCCTGCCGGTTTGCGGGTCGAGACCTTCGACGGGTCGGCCTGGGTGGGGATGACGCCGTTCCGGATGGACGGTGTCCGCGTGCCGGGAGCGCCTGCTCTCCCGTGGATCTCCCGATTCCCGGAGGTCAACGTCCGCACCTACGTCCGCGACGGCCGGGGACGCAGCGGCATCTGGTTCCTGTCGCTGGACGCCGCGCGGCTTCCCGCCGTCCTGGCCGCCCGGGTGACCTACGGGTTGCCGTATTTCTGGTCGGACATGGCGGTGCGCCGCACCGGCGACCGGATCGGCTACCGCTGCCGCCGGCTCACGCCGCCCGGCGCCGCGGGATGCTCCGTCGACGTGGTGCTCGGCCCGCCGCTCGCCGAACCGGAACGCGATGAGCTGGCCCACTTCCTGACCGCACGGTTCCGGCTGTTCACCCGGATCGCCGGGAGGCTCGTCGCCGCCGAGGCCGAGCATCCGCCCTGGCCGCTGCACCACGCGCGGGTGCAGCGGCTGAAGGAGAACCTGCTGCGCGCTGCGGGCCTGCCGGCGCCGGACGGTGATCCTCTGGTGCACGCCTCGCCCGGGGTGCCGGTCCGGGTCGGCATGTGGCATCGGTGACCGGCGCGGTCTACGAGATGGGCCGCCTCCGCCGCAGGACGACGTGGGAGCTAGCGCGAGCGCTGCACAGGTGAGGAGGGAACGACGCACGTGAGCATCGTGGCGCATGCCGTGTGGCCGGCGTTGCTGCACGTGCTCTGAGCAGGCGATGGAAGATCTTGACTTCCGGGCGTGGAACGGAGCCGACTGGCACGGCCTTTTCACCCGTCTGCACACCGACGACGTGGTCGTCGATGT
>NZ_CAKUCL010000058.1 GCF_934643405.1 uncultured Actinoplanes sp. | reverse complement strand
ACGTCTACGCCGACCCGGCCGGCCACCCGTTCTGCCTGATCCCCCGCCCGGGATGGGCGCCACCACTGACCTGAGCCCGCTCGGCGCTACGGCTCGGCGCTCCCGCTCGGCGCTACGGCTCGGCGCTCCCGCTCGGCGTTGTGGCTCGGCGGGTCCTGCTCGGCCCGCTCGCTCGGCGCTCCGGCCCGGCGGTCCTGCTCGGCTCGCTTGCTCCGCCCTCCCGCTCGGCGTTCCGGCTGGGCGCTCCCGCTCGGCGTTCCGGCTCGGCGGTCCTGCCCGGCCCGCTCGCTCGGCGCTCCGGCTGGGCGTTCCTGCTCGGCTCGCTTGCTTCGCCCTCCCGCTCGGCGCTTCGGCGCTGCGGTCCTGCTCGGCGCTGCGGCTCGGCGCTGCGGCTCGGTCCTTCCGCTCGGCGCTCCCGCTCCGCCCCTGCCGCTCGGCGCTCGCGTTCACTCGAAGAGGGAGTGATCGTCCTTGCCGCCCTCCTTGCGGCGCCGCGCCCGGCGCCTCATCTGCACCACGATCATGTCAATCACGGCGACGGCCGCCCATCCCGCCAGCAGCCAGCCCGGCACGGTCAGGCCGACCCGGAACAACCAGATCGACAGGGCCGTGCACACCACGAAACCGAACGCCGCCATGATCAGCCGCAGGTTCAGCGGGCTGTAGGGCTCGTCGACGGTTCCGCGGCGGCCGGGCGGCTGGGGACCGATGGGCATGCCCGACCGTACCCCCGCCCGGCCGCCACGGACTACGACACCTCCCGCCTCATCGTGCGCCAGGCGCCGGCGAGCAACGGGACCAGCACCCAGACCGCGACGGACACGCCCAGACGGGCGTACTCACCTGAGGTCATCGACGGGTCGGAGAGCGCCTGCGAGGTCAGGTTGAGGTCCAGCCACTTCGCCGCCGTGCCCAGCGGCCTGATCGTCTCGCCGAGGACCGACCACAGCGTGGGCAGGGCCAGGTAGGTCACGATGGCCAGCGGCGAGTTGAGCAGCAGGGCGCCGAACCCCATGCCCATCAGCACGAAGATGACCTCGGACAGCAGGCCCTGCCAGATCAGCGAACCGTCGATGTGCCAGCTGCCGTCGCCGCTCAGCGCCGTGCCGAGCAGGTTCGCCGCCACGCTCAGCACGGCCGTGGCGGCCGTCGCGGCGACCGCTACCAGAACGCCCGCCGCGAGCTTCGCGACGAACACCCGTCCGCGGGCCGGCACCAGTGAATAGGTGGCCAACGCCGTACGTTGGGACCACTCGCTCGTCATCGAGAGGATGCCCAGCACCGCTAGCAGGACGGTGCCCGGCACCAGGCCGAAGGCGAAGAACTCGGAATACTTGATCTCGTCGTCGGGCGCCCAGCCGAGCAGCACCGCCGACGTGCCGACGGTGGCCAGCCCGATCACGAGCAGCAGCCAGAAGCCGGCTCGCGTGTCGCCGAGTTTGCGCAGCTCGACCAGCGTGAGCCGGCCCGGTGGGACGGGCCGGGCCGCCTCGGGCGCCGGCGGGCGGGTGTCGCTGGTCAGGACGGCGGCGGTCATCGGACTGCCTCCTTCACGGAATCGCCGGCGGTCAGGGTCAGGAACATCTGCTCGAGGCCGCCGGAGCCGGCCGGGCGCAGCTCGAGCAGCACCAGGCCCGCCTCGGCCGCGGCCCGGCCCACCACCTCGGCGTCGGCCGGCACGATGACGCCCCCGTCGGTCGTCCTCGTGCCGGCCAGGCCCACCTTGGCCAGCGCCATGTCGAGCGCGCCCGGGTCGAGCGCGCGGACCAGGGTGCCGGAGGCGGCGAGCAGCTCCTCCTTGTCGCCCTGCGCGACGATCCGGCCGGACCCGATCACCACCAGGCGGTCGGCGACCGCCTCCACCTCGCGCAGCAGATGCGAGGAGAGCAGCACGGTGCCGCCGCGGTCGGCGAAGTCGCGCAGCAGGCCGCGCATCCAGAAGATGCCCTCCGGGTCGAGCCCGTTGGCGGGCTCGTCCAGGATCAGCACCCGCGGATCGCCGAGCAGGGCGTGCGCGAGGCCCAGCCGCTGCCGCATGCCCAACGAGTACGCGCGGACGCGGCGTCTGGCGGCGGCCGCGTTGAGCCCCACCCGCTCGAGGGCGCGCCCGGCCTCGCGGGTGTCGACGCCCATGGTCAACGCCGCGATGGTGAGCACCTCGCGGCCGGTGCGGCCGGCGTGCTGGGCGGACGCGTCGAGCAGCACCCCGACGTGCCGGCCGGGATTGCCGAGCCGCTGATAGGGCACGCCGCTCACGGTGGCGGCGCCGGAGGTGGGCGGGGTCAGACCGCAGATCATCCGCATGGTGGTGGATTTGCCGGCCCCGTTCGGGCCGAGGAAACCGGTCACCGTGCCCGGTGCGCAGGTGAACGACACGTCGTCCACGGCGGGGTGCCGCCCGTACCTCTTGCTGAGATGTTCGACCGTGATCATGCGGACCAGCCTGCCGAGTCCGGGTGGCTGCGCGCGTCGGCCAGAGGTCGCTGCCGGCGAACCTTGGTCTATGAGTTTCACCGACTTTGGTCGGTATCGGCCCGACGGCCGTCGGCCGTAAAGTCGGCCGCGTGGCACCCCCGAAGCTCGAATATCACTGGCTGTTGCCGTCCGCGCTGGACGGCGGCGCGGCTCCCACGCGCCGCTCGACCCGGGACTGGGTCGTCGACGTGCTCTGTTTCCTGCTCGGGTTCGGCTTCACGGTTTACGTCACCATCGACCTCCACCGCGCGGAGCCGGTCATCGTCCCGCAGTGGGCCGGCACGCCCGAGTGGCTGATCTGGCTCGACTTCGCGGCCGGCACGCTCGCCGCTGCCGGGCTCTGGTGGCGACGAACCCGATGGTTGCCGCTGCTGGCCGCGTTCGGCGTGGCGCTCGCGCTGTTCACGGTGGCGGGCGCGGTGAGCGGTCAGATCATTCTCTTCACGGTGGCGGTCCATCGCGGTTTGCCCACCCTGGCGTCGTACGCGGCGGTCACCCTGGGTGCCGACGCGGCGTTCATCGCCGTACGGCCGGATCCGACCGAGAGTTATCTCGAGTCGTTCTCCTGGAGCGTCGTCTTCGTGGCGCTCACCTGCCTGTGCGGCATGGTGGTCCGGGCCCGGCGTCAGCTGGTCGTCTCCCTGCGCGACCGGGCCGAGCGGGCCGAGGCCGAGCAGCAGCTGCGCGCCGAGCAGGCGCGCTCGCTGGAACGCACCCGCATCGCCCGCGAGATGCACGACGTGCTTGCCCATCGCATCTCGCTGCTGAGCATTCACGCCGGCGCGCTCGAGGTGAAGAAGAGCGCCACGCAGGACGAGCTGACCGCGGCGGCGGGCGTCATCCGGGCCAGCGCGCACCAGGCCCTGCAAGACCTGCGCCAGGTGATCGGCGTCCTGCGTGAGGACGGGCCGCCCGGCGTCCCCGAGCCGCCGCAGCCCACGCTGGGCGAGTTGCCCGCCTTGGCCGACGAGTCACGCTCGGCGGGCGTGAAGGTCCGCCTGGATGTCGGGATCGAGCCCGCGGCCGTCCCCGACGGGACCGGCCGCACCGCCTACCGCATAGTCCAGGAGGGCCTGACGAACGCCCGGAAACACGCTCCGGGCGCGGCCGTGAGCGTCGCGGTTGCCGGCGCCGCCGGAGACGGCCTGACGATAGACATCCGCAACCCGTGGCCGATCGCCGCCGCCCCCACGCCGATCCCCGGCGCCGGCACCGGTCTGGTCGGCTTGGCCGAGAGGGCAACGTTGGCCGGTGGTCGCCTGAAACATGGCCGCACCCCGCAGAACGAGTTCGCCTTGTCCGCATGGCTGCCCTGGCCGAAGTAGCCGGAAGCATGCTGGCGCAAGCAACGGGAGGAATGGGATGGGCGGGGGCGGGGCCGCGGGGTCGGGGCCTTCGGGCCCGGGTGATGGCGAGGACGACAGCGACGTGACGGAAGGCGGGGGAGGTGCGGTTGTCCGGGTCCTGATCGTCGACGACGACGCGCTTGTGCGGGCGGGGCTCACGATGATCCTGTCCAGCGCGGAGGACATCGACGTGGTGGGCGAGGTTGCCGACGGGGCGGACGTGCCCGGCGCGGTGGCTGATCTCGTCCCGGACGTTGTGCTCATGGACATCCGGATGCCGCGGGTTGACGGGCTTGCTGCCACCGAAGCGCTCCGGGCTCGGGAAGCAGCGCCCGAGGTCATCGTGCTCACCACGTTCGACGCGGACGAATTCGTGCTGCGGGCGCTGCGCGCGGGTGCGGGAGGGTTCCTGCTCAAGGACACGCCGCCGACGGAGATCCTGCGGGCGGTCCGGCGCGTGGCGGCGGGGGAAGCGACACTGTCGCCCACCGTCACGCGGCAGCTGATCGCGCACGTCTCGGCGCCTCGGCCGCCGGCGCAGGTCGATGCGGCTCGCGATGTCGCGAACCGGCGGCTTGACGCGCTCAGCGACCGCGAGCGTGATGTCGCGCTCGCGGTCGCCCGAGGCAGGTCGAACGCGGAGATCTCAGGTGAGCTTCACATGTCGGTGGCCACCGTGAAGGCGCATGTGTCGCGGCTGCTCACCAAGCTCGGCCTGAACAACCGCGTCCAGATCGCGCTCCTGGTGCACGACGCGGGGCTCGCATGAAACGATCAGCGGGCCGGCGACAACGGCCACAGGGGTTCCTGGGCGAGGCGCTCCGACTCGCGCAGGACGCGCAGGATGTTGCGGCCGGCCAGCTTGTCCCGGTCGGCGTCGGACCAGCCGCGCGACTCCAGCTCGGCCATCAAGCGGGGATAGCAGCTGACGTCCTCCAAGCCCACCGGCAACTCCACGGTGCCGTCGTAGTCGCCGCCCAGGCCCACGTGATCCACGCCGGCCACGTCACGGGCGTGGTCGATGTGGTCGGCCACCTCGGCCACCGACGCGGTGGGGCATGGGTTGGCGGACAGCCACGCCCGGAACGCCGGCTCGGCCCACTGGTCCGACGAATCCCAGGCCGCGGTCAGGGCGGCGGGGTCCTCGGCGGGGCGGGGCGCGCGCGGCCAGCCCGAGGCGGCGGCCGGGGGCAGGCCGAGGCGCGACCACTCGGCCTCGGCCGCCTCGTCCCACGCGGCCACGGCGGGGGACACGAACGGGGCGACGAAGGTCAGCTGGATCACGCCGCCGTTGCCGCGCAGGCGGGTCAGGACGTCGTCCGGGACGTTGCGCGGGTGGTCGTTCAGCGCGCGCACGCCGGAATGGCTGAAGATGACCGGTGCGAACGCCGTGTCCAGCGCGGCGTGCATGGTCACGGGCGCCACATGCGAGAGGTCGACGAGAACACCGATCCGCTGCATCTCCCGCACCAGGGCGTGGCCGTCGTCGTTCAGGCCGCCCACCGCCGGAGTGCGCAGCGCCGCGTCCGCCCACGAGAGGTTCTCGTTGTGGGTGAGGGTCACATACCGTACGCCCAAACGGGCAAATGCCCGCAACACCCCCAGAGAGGTTGCCAGGCTGTGGCCGCCCTCGATGCCCAGCAGCGAGGCGATCTTCCCGGCCGCGATGGCCCTCTCCACGTCGTCGGCGCTGTAGGCGATGGCCAGGTCGTCGGGGTACGCGGCCGCCATCCGGTAGACGGCGTCGATCTGCTCCATGGTCGCCACCACCGACTCGGGTTCGCCCAGGTCGCCGGGGACGTAGACGGACCAGAACTGCCCGCCGACGCCGCCGGCCCGCAGCCGGGGAATGTCGGTGTGCAGGCCGGGGACCCGCTCGTCGAGGCCTCCCACCCGGTATCCGAAGCGGGCCCGCAACTGCAGCGGCAGGTCGTTGTGTCCGTCGATGATCGGCATCATCCTGTCTGGCTACCGCCCGGGAGCGCCGGACGCAACCCGCTGGCGGCCTCACCGCGTCCCCGGCACCGGCAAGCGGCGCAACCAGGTGGCACCCGGGAGGGCACCGGGCGCGCACCGCCCGGCCCGCAATCTCTTTCGCATGCCCGGCCGACCAGCGGCCGGACAACGCGGGGGAGATCAGATTTTGCGTCGCTCGAAGCTGCTCAAGCACAGCTCCGTCCTGACCGCAGCGCTCGTGGGGGCGAGCGCCGTCACCGCCGGACCGGTGTTCGCCGCGAACGCCGCCGGGACCAAGACCGTCACGTTCCGGGCGAGCGAGGACACGTACGCCTCGAGCGCGCGCAAGTCCGTCACGTTCGGCAACGAGGACAAGCTCGTCGCGGGCGTCCTCGGCAACGACGTGAAGACGGCCTTCGTCAAGTTCGTCGTCCCGGCCGGCACCGCCGTCAAGGGTGCGCGCCTGCGCCTCACCGCGGACACCACCGCGACCGGTGCCGTGACGCTGCGGCGGGTCGCCGCGAACACCTGGTCGGAGAGCACGCTGACCTCGGGCAATGCCCCGGCTCTGGGCGCTGTCCTCGGCAAGATCGGCACCGGCCTGTCGTTCGACCTGGGCGCCACGGTCACCGCGCCGGGCACCTACTCGTTCGCGCTGACCTCGGCCGGCGCCCCGCTGCGCCTGCGTTCCTCCGAGGCGAAGACCGGCGCGCCGGAGCTGGAGGTCACCACCGAGGGCGACACGTCACCGCCCGTGCCGGCGCCGACCAAGCCCGCCACCACCACGCCCGCGCCGACCACCTCGGCGCCGACCCAACCCACCACCACGCCCACCTCGACCAAGCCGGCGACCACGCCCACCCCGACCACGCCCACCCCGGCGCCGGCCACCCCGGCGGCGACCACGCCCGCCCCCGCCGCCGACGGGAACTGCGTGACCGGTGACAAGCTCGTGCCCACCTGTGGCGTCCTCTGGGGCGCCGCGGCCGGCGGCTTCACCGACGCCCCGCGCGACCAGGCCCTCAAGGACTGGGAGAAGCTCAGCGGCCGCACCGCGAGCATCTTCCACACGTACCACAAGGGCGACGAGATCTTCCCCACCAAGCCCGAGATCGCGATGACCGGCGACGCCACGCACCCGCGCGTGCTGCTGACCAACTGGAAGATCGCCTACGGCTCGACCTGGGCCAAGGTGGCCAAGGGCGAGCAGGACAAGCGCATCGATGTGTTCGCCGAGCGGGCCAAGGCGTACGGGAAGAAGTTCTTTCTGGTGCTGAACCACGAGCCGGAGAACGACGTCGTCGCGAAGGCCGGATCGGGCTGGGAGGCCAAGGACTTCGCCATGATGTACCGGCACACGATCCTGCGACTGCGGGCGAAAGGCGTGACCAATGTGGTCAACGTGCTCGCGTACATGGGCAACGAGAAGTGGATGGCGCAGAGCTGGTGGAAGGACCTGTACCCGGGTGACGACGTCGTCGACTGGATGGGTCTCGACTCGTACGTTTCCGTGGAGAAGGGTTATTACCACTACGGCAAGTTCGCCGACCTGCTCGACCGCGCGCCCACCGGTGGCGGCCTGGGCTTCTACGAGTGGGCGACCACCAAGCACGCCGCGAAGCCGCTGATGGTGGCCGAGTGGGGCGCCTACCACCGGGTCGGCCACACCACCGACAAGGCGCCGGTCTACAGCGGCGTCACGGCGGAATTGGCGAAGCGCCCGGCCATCAAGGCGATCGTCTATTTCGACACCGCGAAGGACGACGAGGGCGACCGCGACATCAGCATCAACAGCACCGCCACTTCGCTCGCCGCATTCAAGAAGCTCGCTGCCGACCCGGTTTTCCGGGTGAGAATCGGTTAGCCGGCCTCCGCCGGGCGGTCCGCTTGCGGGCCGCCCGGTTTTCCTTTCCGGTACGCCGCCGGCCGCTTTTCTCGCAGATCCGATGCACCGGGCGATTCGTCGGCCACGCTCCGGGCACCACGGTGCAGAACGTCCGAAACCTCCGCCCGCGCCGGGCTGTGACGCGCGTGTCAGCCGTCTGTGCGGCCCAGCTCTCCGGTTCGTGCCAGGATGAGGACGAGAGTCCGGGTTCGATCGAGAGACAGGCCAATGAGCGATCACGTTTCCGACAGTGCCGAATGGCAGGCCCTTCAGGGTCACGCGGAGAAGTTCTCGGCGGTGCATCTGCGCGACCTCTTCGGCAGTGACCCGGGGCGCGGTGAGCGCCTCACCATGAAGGTCGCCGACCTGACCGTCGACTACAGCAAGAACCTGGTCACCGACGAGGTGCTGACCTCGCTGTTCGCGCTGGCCGAGAAGGCCGGGCTGCGCGAGCGCACGGCCGCCATGTTCGCCGGCGAGCACATCAACGTCACCGAGGACCGCGCGGTCCTGCACACCGCCCTGCGCCTGCCGCGCGACGCCCAGCTCGTCGTCGACGGGCAGGACGTGATCGCCGAGGTGCACGAGGTGCTCGACCGGATGGGCACGTTCAGCGACCGGGTGCGCTCCGGCGAGTGGAAGGGCCACACCGGCCAGCGGATCAAGACGGTGGTGAACATCGGCATCGGCGGGTCCGACCTCGGTCCGGTGATGGCGTACGAGGCGCTCAAGGCGTACAAGACGCCCGAGATCGAGTGCCGGTTCGTCTCCAACATCGACCCCACCGACCTGTACGCGAAGACGCACGACCTGGACCCGGCGACGACCCTGTTCATCGTCGTCTCCAAGACGTTCTCCACGCAGGAGACGCTGACCAACGCGACCGAGGCCCGCAACTGGCTCCTGGAGGGCCTGGGCGGCGACCAGGCCGCGGTGGCGAAACACTTCGTCGCGGTCAGCACCAACGCGCAGCGGGTCGCCGACTTCGGCATCGACACCCGGAACATGTTCGGCTTCTGGGACTGGGTGGGCGGACGGTACTCGCTGCCCTCCGCGGTCGGCCTGTCGGTCATGGTGGCGATCGGCAAGGAGCAGTTCGCCGACATGCTCGCCGGGTACCACGCGGTGGACGAGCACTTCCGCACCGAGCCGGTGCAGTCGAACGTCCCGGCCCTGCTCGGCCTGCTCAACGTCTGGTACGACACGTTCCTCGGCGCCCAGTCCCACGCGATCCTGCCGTACTCGCAATATCTGCACCGCTTCGCCGCGTACCTCCAGCAGCTCACGATGGAGTCCAACGGCAAGTCGGTGCGCCTGGACGGCAGCCCCGTCTCGTTCCAGACCGGCGAGGTCTTCTGGGGCGAGCCCGGCACGAATGGCCAGCACGCCTTCTACCAGCTGATCCACCAGGGCACCAAGCTGATCCCGGCGGACTTCATCGGCTTCGCGCAGCCCAACCACGACATCGACGGCATGCACGACCTGTTCATGTCGAACTTCTTCGCGCAGACCGGGGCGCTCGCCTTCGGCCGCACGCTGGAGCAGGTCGAGGCCGAGGGCACCGACGCGAACGTGGCGCCGCACCGGGTGATGCAGGGCAACCACCCGACCACCACGATCATCGCGCCCAAGCTCACGCCGTCGGTGCTGGGCCAGCTCATCGCGCTGTACGAGCACATCACGTTCACCCAGGGCACCATCTGGCAGATCAACTCGTTCGACCAGTGGGGCGTCGAGCTCGGCAAGGTGATGGCGAACAACCTGGCGCCGAAGCTGACCGCCGACGGGCAGCCGCCGGCCGATGACGACTCCTCGACGAACAACCTGATCAAGCTGTACCGGTCGCTGCGCCGCGGCTGACAATTTCTGTCGTACCCCTGGCCTAGGGTCGTCGTCATGGATGAGAGGACGGCCCTCGGCCTGCGGATGAGCAGCCTGTTGCTGCGCGGCGGCGGCCCCTCGACGGTCGCCGGCATCGTCGAGTGGTTCGGCGCGATGCAGGCGCAGGACATGAACAGCGGTCTGTGGTCGCTGGGCTGCCGGCTGCCCGGCCACACCATCCAGGACGTCAACGCGGCCCTCGAGGAACGCACGGTGCTGCGCACCTGGCCGATGCGCGGCACTGTCCACTTCGTCCCGGCCGTCGACGCGCACTGGATGCTCGAGCTGATGGGCGTGCGCGCTCTCGGCGGCGCGGCGAAACGGCGGGAGACGCTGGGCCTCGACGAGCGCACCGTCGACCGCGCGGTCGACCTGCTCGGCACCGCCCTCGCCGGCGGCGGGCGGATGACGCGCGCCGAGTGCCTGGCCACCCTGACCGACGGCGGCATCGAGGTCACCGGCCAGAGGGGTTACCACCTGCTGTGGTACGCCGCACAGCGTGCCGTGACGGCGATAGCCCCCCACGTCGGGAAGGAACAGACGTTCGTCCTGCTCGACGACTGGGTTCCCGCTCCGCGCCGCCCCGGACGCGACGAGGCGCTGGGCATCATCGCGGTGCGCTATTTCCGCAGTCACGGCCCCGCGACCCGCAAGGACTTCGCCGGCTGGACCGGCCTGACGATGACCGACTGCAAGACCGCCATCGCGGTGGCCGGCGACACCCTGACAGCGGTGGACGTCGCCGGCGTCGAGATGATCCTGGCCGCCGACCATGCCCCCGACGCCTCCTCCGCCACCCGGGCCGGAGCTTCCCGCGCCGGAGCGTCCCGCGCCGGCGCCTCCCGCGCCGGCGCCTCCCGCGCCGGCGCCTCCCGCGCCGTTTCGTCCCGCCGGCGCGCGGAACCGGCGGGCGGCGGCGGGGAGTGGCTTGCCCTGCCCGGCTTCGACGAGTACATGCTCGGATACAAGGACCGGTCGCTCATGGCGACGCCCGCCCAGCTTGCGGCGATCATCCCGGGTGGGAACGGGGTGTTCCAGTCCACCCTGGTGCGTGACGGGCGTGTCGTGGCCACCTGGAAACGCACGCTGACCAGCAAAGGCGTGACCGTCACGGTGCTGCCGCTCGACGATGTCGACCTCGCCGCCGCTACCCGGGCGCTCGAGCCCTTCGCCGCCTACCTGGGAGTGCCGCTGACTGTTAAGAACCCTTGATATTTATGAACGTGAACTTCATGATGTGGATGTCGCACGTCACGTTCTCGTTCAAGGGAGTGGCCATGGGTGTCCGACGTCGTTTGTTCGCGCTGGTCGTGGGGGCCGTGGTGGCCCTGGGAGCGGCGGTGGTGTTCGCACCCGCGGGCGTGGCGGCCGTCGCCTGTGCGGCGGTGACCTGGACCGAGGGGCCGACCTACACGGCGGGCCAGCAGGTCACCTATCAGGGGCACAACTACCAGGCGCTGGTCACCCATACGGCGTGGGCGGGCGCGGGCTGGACGCCGTCGACGACCCCGACGCTGTGGAAGGACCTCGGGGCGTGCAGCGGCGGCCCGACCACACCCCCGACCACCACGCCGGCGACCACCCCGCCCACGACCACGCCCCCGGTGACCACCCCGCCGACGACGGCTCCCCCGGGTGGGTCGACGTGCGCGGTCAAGTCGCGGCCCGGCGGCAAGGTGCTGCAGGGGTACTGGGAGAACTGGGACGGCGCGTCCAACGGCGTACACCCGGGTCTCGGCTGGATCCCGATCAACGACAGCCGCATCGCGCAGCACGGCTACAACGTGCTGATGGCCGCCTTCCCGGTGATCCGCTCGGACGGCACGGTGCTCTGGGAGAACGGCATGGACGCCGGCGTGAAGGTGTCCACCCCGGCCGAGATGTGCGCGGCCAAGGCGGCCGGCGCCACGATCCTGATGTCGATCGGCGGGGCCGCGGCCGGCATCGACCTGAGCTCCAGCGCCGTGGCCGACCGGTTCGTCGCCACCATCGTGCCGATCCTCAAGCAGTACAACTTCGACGGCATCGACATCGACATCGAGACCGGCCTGACCGGCAGCGGCAGCATCACCACCCTGTCCACCTCGCAGGCCAACCTGATCCGCATCATCGACGGGGTGCTGGCCCGGATGCCGTCGAACTTCGGCCTGACCATGGCGCCGGAAACGGCGTACGTGACCGGCGGCAGCGTCACCTACGGCTCGATCTGGGGTTCGTACCTGCCGATCATCAAGAAGTACGTGGACAACGGCCGCCTGTGGTGGCTGAACATGCAGTACTACAACGGCAGCATGTACGGCTGCTCGGGCGACTCCTACCCGGCCGGCACCGTGCAGGGCTTCACCGTCCAGACCCAGTGCCTCAACAACGGTCTCACCATTCAGGGCACGACGATCCGCGTCCCGTACGACAAGCAGGTCCCCGGTCTGCCGGCGCAACCGGGCGCGGGCGGTGGCTACATGACACCGTCCCTGGTGACGCAGGCGTACAACAGCGTCAGCGGCATCAAGGGCCTGATGACCTGGTCGATCAACTGGGACGGCTCCAAGGGCTGGACCTTCGGTGACAACGTGAAGCGTCTCGAGGGCCGCTGAGCAGGGATGGGGGAGGGCCGGGCGTCCGGTCCTCCCGGTCGCTCAGCGGGTGCCCAGCACCAGCTCGGTGACCTCGTCGGCGCAGCCCCACGACACGCTGACCCCGGCGCCGCCGTGGCCGTAGTTGTGCACGAGATGCCGGTCGCCGAGATCCTCGTGCTCCACCCGGATCATGCCGCGGCCGGGCCGGATCCCGATGCGGTGGCCGAGGAACGGAGCGTCGGCGATCCGCGGGAAGATCGCGCTGCACCGGGCCACGATGCCCTGCGCCACGACCGGGTCGGGGTCCTCGTCGGTCTCGCCCTTCTCCGCGCTGCCGCCCAGCAGCAGCACGTCACCCTGCGGGATCACGTACGTCATCTCGCCGAGCTCGTCGGTGTGCTCGGCGAAGAACGTGTGGATGCCCGGGTTCACGACCGCGACCAGCTGGCCGCGTACCGGCGTCACGTCGACGTCGGGCACCAGCTCGCGGGCGCCCACGCCGGTGCAGTTCACCACCACGCCGGCCTCGTCGAACGCCTCGTCGAGCGTCTCGAGCGGCGTGCCGTAGCCGATCTCGACCTCGTGCGATGCCAGCCGGTCGAGCAGCGTGTCCAGGTACGACGGCATGTCGATGATGGGCGCCTGGTAGAACCAGCCGCGGACGAAACCCTCCGGCAACTCTGCCGCAGCGCACTCGCGATAGCCGGGCAGCCGGGTCGCCCACGAGGGGATCACGATCGGTTCGCGGGAGGCTTCGATGCCGTCCACCACGTGGACACCCGGCGCGCCGCGCGCCGCCATGTCGGCGAACACCTCGTAGGATCGGGTCGCCCACGCCACCATGTGGGGATGGGTGGCATAGATCGGATCCCAGATCGCGCCCGCGGCCGCGGAACAGGTGTCCCGCGGTCTTCGCACGGCTCGGATCCGCACGCGCAGCCCGCTCTCGGCGAGGCGTACGCCGGTGGTCAGGCCGGAGACACCGGCGCCGACGATGAGAACATCGGGTCGGTCAGACACCTTCTGACGCTAATGGCCGCCGATGCATTGGCGTACCGGCAAACGGAAATCTGCGGCGAGTGCGGACTATGGCGTGTCCATCTTGCACAAGCCCCCGATCGGATGATAGGCAATGCGACTCACGGTTCATGTTCGATCACACACGGTGTTGCAAAACGCGAACCTTTGCGTTCCAATCGAACGGCTGATGCTATGCGGCCGGGGACGCGTCGCTGGGGAGGCAGGGTTGACTCGCCGGCGCACCTCTCCGAGTTTGCGCGCCGTCGAGGATAGGGGGTCCCGGCGTGCTGATCGTGGGTGAGGTGCACACCGGACTGCTCCGCGGGCGCGACCCGGTCACCGGGGAAACGGCCCGGGACCTGGTCGATCTGGTGGCCGGCGAACGTGTGCTGGTCTCCGAACGGCCTCGTTCGCAGGTGCGCTCCCCGGCCCGTCCGGTCGGCGTCGACTGCCCGCTCGGCGAGCCCGGCGAGGCCCGTCAGGTGCGTGGCGTCGGCACCGCCATGCAGCGCGCCACGATCACCGACGGCCACGTCGTCCAGGGCTCCGCCCACGCCACCCTGGTCCAGGCCGCCGCCAGCAGCCGCCGGCCCTGGTCGCACTACCTGGCCCGGCCGGGCGTGATCGAGACGATCGGCCGGACGAAGTGGAGCAAGCTGGCCGACGCGTTCGCCGTCGCGGAACGCGACCGGGCCTCGCTCGATCTCGGCGCGATCGCCGACTGGGCGACCGGCCAGGTGCAGCGCAACGTCAAGCAGGCCGGCGACGCCCGGCCGGCCGGCGGCACCCGGCTGCGCGCGGCTCGCACCCGGCTGCGCTGGACCGCGCAGGTCGAGGCCGGTGGCTCCGGTCCGTCGGGCATCCACTTCGGAGTGCACGACGAGGAGTTGCGGCTGCTGCGCTTCACCGTCGGTGAGGCGATACCGGCGGACCGGCTGGCCGCGGTCTGCGCGGACGTGGCGCTGCACGACTGGCTGCTCACCACGGTGTCCGATCTGGTGCGCCGGGCCGCGATCGGGATGATCCCGCGTGAGCAGGCGCTGCCCAGGCTCGAACCGGCGGTCGACTACCTGCTTCACCTGTGGTTGCCGGGCGCGCACGCGGGGCAGTTCGCCGAGGACCTCTGGCAGGCGCTGGAACGCCGGGCCGGGTTCAGCCGGCAGTGGGCTCTGCTGGCCAACCGGGTGCGCGACCAGTTCGCGGCCGGCGCCGCCACCGCGCTCTACGCGGCGTCGAGAACGTGAGCACGGCGGAACGGGCCGGGCCGGTCCGCGACAGTTCGAGTGTGCTGCGCACAGCGCTCGTCACCATCGTCACCGGCGGCATCACGTTCGGGATCACCAACGGCCTGGAACAGCCCCAGGCCATCTGCATCATCCTCTCGATCCTGATCGGCGGCTTCGTTCTGCTCGTGCGGTTCCTCGTCGACTTCGAGAACCGGCTCGCCGCGGTGGAGCGCCTCCAGAAGGAGGGGATCGCCGAGATGCAGCAGCTCGTCGGCCACGCCTTCCGCGAGATAAGCGAGGCGACCGAACTGTTCGGGCTGGTGGAGGCGTCCGCGCTGCAGACCGACATGGTCACCCAGCTGGTCCGCAACTCCACCCAGATCTCTCCGAACTCGCCGCAGATCGTCTACCGGTTCGTCCAGTCCAAAATCAAGGACACCTCCGACTTCATCAAACAGCTCGCCGAGGGCGGCACGGTCACCTATTACGGCGAGGACCGCGACTGGCTGCTCGGGCTGACCCGGACCGCGATGTCCAGCATCGACGCGATCAGCCTGGCCGCCACCGACCACGACCTGTGGCGCAGCGAGATCGGCCAGCGTTACCTGGACGCCCAGCGGCGGGCCGCGCGCGACGGGCGGCGGGTGCGGCGCATCTTCGTCCTGGACAAGCCGGAGATGGAACGCGAGCCGGAACTGCGCCAGGCCTACGAGGAGCAGCAGCGCATGCAGATCGAGGTGCGCCTGCTGGACCGTTCCTCGGTGCCGTTCC
Source organism: uncultured Actinoplanes sp. (assembly GCF_934643405.1). Classification (GTDB taxonomy): domain Bacteria; phylum Actinomycetota; class Actinomycetes; order Mycobacteriales; family Micromonosporaceae; genus Actinoplanes. The sequence continues at coordinate 17,695 of NZ_CAKUCL010000058.1, read as the reverse complement.
CGCTGCAGGTCCAGGTGCGCGATCTGATCCTCTTCGACGACATTCTTGCGTACGAGACCACGCCCACCACGACCGATCCGCGTTACGCGCAGGTGGCCGAGACCCGGCTCGTGCTCACCGAGGCACGCGTCAAGGAGTGCTCGCAGTTGTTTCGCGAGCTGTGGGATGCCTCCCGGCCTCTGGCGCAGGGCGAACTATAGGAACACGTACGCGACCCGGTCCACCGTCTCGCGGGGCAGCGTCAGGCCCTCACCCTTAGCCCGCTTGAGCACCTGGTCGCCGACCGCCGGGTCCACGGCGACCTGGCCGAGAATCGTGCGTACCGCCACCTCGACCGGCAGGAAGCGGCTGTCCAGCGCGCTGAACGTGCGGTAGGCGCGCAGCGGCGGCGCGGCCGGGTTGAGCCGCACGACCGGCGGCAGCGACTTCCACTCGGCGGGCAGGTCCGCCAGGGTCATCGGCACCGGCTCGGCGACCGGCTCACCCTGGTGCCGCAGCAGGCCCAGTCGTTGCAGCTGCCAGACCGAGGCGAGGAACGGGCACGACCAGAGCCGGCCGTCCGGGCCGTCGCTCCACAGCTCGACGTCCACGAAGATCGAATGGTTCCGGACCGCGCTCTGCTTCGGCGGCATCCACTGCCGGGGTGCGGCCATCGCCGACGCCTGCGTGACCGGCGAGCGCTCGCCGTTGGTCAGCCAGCCGGAAACCGTCGCCGCGGGCCGGCCACCGTTCGCGCCTTCCGGCGGCTCGTCGACCAGATGTTGCTGCACGAGGGTGGCCAGGTCGATGTCGTCCGCCTCGGCGCAGCCCGACTCCCGCGCCACGTAGTCGATCCGCAGCCCGGCGGCGTCGGCCGCCTCGACCAGCGAGGTGATGATCTCGCCGGGCGTGGAGAAGTGCGTGAAGTAGTCGTCGACCAGGAAGCACGTGCTGATCCGGGGGGTGCGGCCGGCCAGCTCACCGGTGATCTGGTCGATCGCCGCGCGCGCCCAGGGCGCCACCCGCCGGAAATGCTCCCGCAGCCGCTCCTCGCCCTCCTGGAAGTCCTCCATGTAGAGGTGGCCCAGCTCGACCGACAGATGGGAGAGGGCCACCGAGCGGGCCACCGGCGTGGCGCTCTCCTCGGTGAACAGGTCGTCCGCCGTGGTCACAGGCCCACCCACGCGTTGTCGTCGACGATCTTCTTGGCCAGTTCCTCGAACGCGTTGACCGTACGGGCGTTGGCCGTGCGGTGCAGCCACACGTCGTCGTTGGAGATCAGCTGCTCCTGCCACTGGAGGACCGGGTCGAGCGGCACCTCGCCGAGCACGTTGGCCCGGCCGACCTTGCTGCGGCCGGCCAGGTCCTGCAGGCCGCGATTGCAGACGTCCAGCCAGGCGAGCTGCTCCGGACGCAGGCCGGCCTGGTCCGGTGCGGCCGGGTCGAGCACCGCGGTGCGCACGAACCGGATCGACTCGCGCAGCCTGGCCGGATCGTGGCCGTGGGCCACCCCGGTCTCCAGGATTCCGTGCTCCTCGTGCACCAGGCTGCCGGCCGCGATGATGTGCTGCCTGGTCCAGCGGTGGAACACGACCCACCGGGCCGGCACGTCGGTCAGCTCCGGGCGGGCGGTCGCCGCCAGCACGATCTCGGTGGCGTACGACCGGCCGGCGCTGAGGTCGACCAGCACCAGGTCGTACTCCTCGTCGAGCCGGACCAGGAGGTCGGCGCAGCGCCCGACGATCGCGGGCGTGGAGCTGAACTCGCTCCCGCCGGCGTCGCCCGGCAGCAGGGTCAGGCGCCCCGCGCCGGCCGGCCGGTTGCGCAGCACCTCCCGCTGCGAGTCGGCCCAGATGTTGATCCGCTGCGGCCGTGGCGAGGTCCCCAGCAGGTAACTGTGCGTGCCGTCGCCGGTTCTCGCCCCGGCCATGGCGGCCGGCAGGTCGAAGATCGCACCGGCGGTCGGTGAACCGAAGTCGAAGTCCACGTACACCGCGTCGCGGCCCTGCAGCGCATGCCGGTAGGCCACGTTGCTGCTGGTCACCGACCGGCCCGTGCCTCCCTTGTCGGAGGTCGCGAAGATGATCACCGGTCAGCTCCCTCCGCTGTCCGCGCGCCGGGCCGCCGAGAACCGGTCCAGCTTGCGCAACACCTCCACGGTGATGGCGACGGCCACGCCGGGCTGCTCGGCCCGCACCGTGCGAGCGCGGTCCAGCTCGACGCCGATCCGATCGAGCTCGTCGCGCAGCGTCTGGCCGCTGTACGTGGAACCGTTGAGCAGCTCCCGGTCGTACAGGTGCTCGGCCTCGTTGAGCAGGTCGGCGGCGATCCCGGTGAGCCGCTCGCTGCGCACCGGTGGCCCCGAGGTCACCCGCGCCGCGGTGACCAGGCAGTCGACCACCCGCTTGGTGTAGTACCAGGACGGCTCTTCGTACTTCGTGTCTATCCCGGGAAACACGCCGGACGGCTGGTCCCACAGACCGTCGCCGACGCCGTCGTGCACGACCCGCTCGGCCAGATGCGACCAGATCGCGCCGGACAGGTCGAGCAGCCAGCTGCGGATGCCGCCGTCGGAGGTGAGCGACCCGAGCGTGAGTGTGCGCTTGAGCAGTGTCGGCGCCATGTCGGTCACCGTCCAGCTCAACCTCGGCCCGCCGATGTCCTGGCTGCCGACCAGCGGAAAGTTCAGGCCCGGGTGATGCACGTCGATCGCTGACTCGCCCGGTGTCGAGCGCCGGGTGATCCGGCTGCGGTTGGCCAGTTCCTCCAGCACGCTGGCGACCCGCCGCATGTCCGCATTGGACGCCCGGACCGCCTCCATGTTCTGCATGACCATGCCGGCGACCAGCAGCGTGAAATAGTCCGCCGCGATGCCGTCGGTGGGCTGCCAGGGCAGGTCCTCCAGGGGCCAGCGGCCGTTGCCGAAGGTGCCGATCGTCGCCCAGTACGACCGGGTCAGCTCGAACCGCAGCTGCAACGACTGCGCCAGACGGGCCTGCTCGACGTCGAGCAGGCCGAGCAGACGGGTGCGCTCCGACGAGAGCGCCTGGATCGCGTCCAGTGCCACGGTGGTGAAGTACAGGTACGGCGCGTTCTCGGCCACGCCCTCGCGCTGCTTGCCGATGTCGGTGGACGTCTCGATGACCGGCGCGCCCTTGACCAGTCCCCAGGACCATCCACATTCGAACAGCCGGTTGGTCAGTTCGAGCTCGCTGCCCTCGGCGGCGCCGGAACCGATCGTGACGTCGTCGCGCAGACGCACGTTGATCTCGGCCAGCGCCAGCCGGAGTTCGTCGACCACCACGCGCGTCGAGCGGCGTTCCTGGTTGACCATCCGGATGAGAGCCTGGCCCAGCGGGTCGTCGGCGGAGAACACGCTCACCGAGAAGCTGCGCAGCAGGCCGATCAGCGCGGCGGTGAGCCGTACGTTCGCCTTCGCCTCGAGATCGTCGATCTGCTGCAGCAGCGCGGCGCGGGTGACCACGCCGCGAAAGGTCTTGGTGAAGCCGATGACCGCGAGCATCAGCGTGATGGAGATGGAGAACGAGTCGACCACGTCCAGGTCGCGCTGCTCGTCCTTGATCTCGTCGATGGTCGCCGGGTCGGCGGCGTCGTAGTACGAGCCGCCGGAGAACACCGGCGTGCCGTCGTCCGCGGTGTACCGGTCGATGTAGAGGGTCAGCGCCTGCACGAGCCGCTGCGGCACCTGGATGTCGTCGCCCAGGGCCTTGAGGGTGTCGAGCACGTCGCGGGCGGCCGTGTCCGGCCGGTCCAGCCGGAACAGCGACACCTCGGTCGCCGGGGCCATGACGCAGAGCAACTGTTCCGCGTCGCTGATCGAGTTGCTGCCGTCGCGACCACCGGGGAACCATTCACCGTCGTGATAGGACACCCTTGCGGTGTGCCGCCAGATGTCGAGGATCTGCTGTCGCGGCTTGAGCTGCACGGTACGCCGTCACCTACCCATCCGTGGGCCGGGTTACGTTCCAGAGGAGAGAGCCGGAGAACTACTTCTTCCGCCCGGTCGCCACGATCATGCCGCCGTAGCCCTCGCGCAGATCGTGACTCTCCACCACTCGAATGTCGTCGATGAGCGCAACGTTCTCAAGACACCTTTGGACGTCTTTTTCGTTGATCGAGCAGGCGGGGAACTTCCGGCCCGCGACCCAGTAGCCCGCGGAGTCCTTCATGAAGGCCGCCGCGAACGGGGCCCGCGAGGTCAGCGAGGCGATGAACAGGTGCGTCGCGCGCTCGAACTCGTCCATTCGCGTGGTGATCGACTCGGAGACGAAGAACATCGTGCCCATGTCGTACGTCTTGGGGGTGAGCGCGAAGACGTTACCCCGGGTCACCTCGGCCCGTGAGCGCAGCTGCTCCAGCGGCTTCTTGATCCGGTCGTACTGCGGGCGTCCTCTGCGGATCTCGTCCCAGAACTGGTCCCACGACGCCGCCGGCTCCTTGAGCTGCTTCTCGAGCCACTGGCGGTTGGTGAACGCGCGTTCGAAGAGGACGACCTCGCCGGCGAACGGCAGCATCGTCATGCCGGGGTACAGATTGGTGCCGGAGCCCACGTCGATGGCCCGGTTGCGCCACCGCTGCCCGGCGAACCGGTGGAAGTGGTCGGCTACGATGCCGATGATCTCGGCGTCCTCGCGGAGCAGCTTGCCGTAGTTGCTCTCGAAGTATTTGTCCGAATCGAACTTGTCCCACTCGACATCGGCGTTACCCGGCCATACCTCGACCGACAACCCGGACGGGGCGACCGAGGTGGATGTATCGGGAACGGGCACGAGGTCCTCCGGCGCTATAGAGTGGTGCGGTCAACGGCGGTCGAGCGCGGGAGCTGCCGGAGTCGGCCAGTACCCGCCAGTTTATGACTCGGCGTCGAGCGCCGCATCACTTTCGCTCACACACGGTGCAGGTGAGCACAATAAGGCATTCTGTGAACGAGGAGCAGTACTCGCGCGTTATTGATCAATTAGCATCATCTGAGATCCCCTCCCACTTTACCCGTGCCTAGGTCTGTCGTCGATGCCGCGGCGCGCGGCTCGGTCTGGGAGGCTGAACTACGCAACCGCCGGTGGGCATCTGTTCCGGCGGTATTTCAGTCCTTCGGGGACGATTTCGTGTCACTGGATCCGGTCGTTCGCGAGGCGGGCTCACGGCTGTCGCGCTCCCCGGAGGGCTCGCCGCGCGGGGGCGGGAAGGGCTGCGCGGCGTCCCCGCGCCGGGGAGGAAGGGTTCCGCGGCGTCGCCGCGCCGGGCGGGAGGGTTCCGCGGCGTCACCCGCGCGGGGCGGGAAGGGTCCGCCGGCTCCGCCGCCCGGGCGTGACGGGCGCACCCCGCCGGTCACCGTCGCGGGGGACGCACGCCGATCCGGCACCGGCCCCGGACGGGTGATTGACTGGCGGGCATGTCGATCTGGGAACCCGAACTCGCCGGGCGGTTGCACCACGAGACGATCGCGTCGCGGCTGCTGCGCGGCAACCCGCTGGGTGATCCGCACGAGCGGCCGCTGTGGGTCTACACGCCACCCGGCTACGACGACTCGGACCGGCGGTACCCGGCGATCTACGTGATCCAGGGCTACACGGGTCACGTCGCGATGTGGGCCAACCGCACGCCGTACCGGCAGACCTTCCCCGAGACCGCCGACGCGATCTTCGCCGACGAGGGGGTGCCGCCCTGCATCCTGGTCTACGTCGACGCGTGGACGTCGTACGGCGGGTCGCAGTTCGTCGACTCGCCGGGGACCGGGGCCTACCACTCCTACCTGTGCGACGAGGTCGTCCCCTGGGTGGACGCGAACTTCCGCACCATCGCGCACCGGGACTCGCGGGGGATCAGCGGCAAGTCCTCCGGCGGGTTCGGCGCCATGATCACGCCGATGCTGCGGCCGGACCTGTTCGGCGCGCTCGCGACGCACGCCGGTGACAGCCTGTACGAGTACTGCTACCTGGGTGAGTTCGCCAAGGCCGCGCGCGCCCTGCGGGACTTCGGCCACGACATCCAGAAGTGGTGGACCGACTTCCGGTCCCGTACGGCGTTCACCAACCAGCACGATCAGACCCTGTTGATGACGCTGGGGTGCAGCGCCGCGTTCTCCGCCGACCCGGACGGCACCCCGCGGCTGCCGTTCGACCCGCGCTCCGGGCAGCTGATCCCCGAACTGTGGGACCGCTGGCTGGCCTGGGACCCGGTCCGCATGATCGACCGGTACGCCGACGCGCTGCGCTCGCTGACCGCGGTGTGGATCGACGCCGGCACCCGCGACGAGTGGTTCCTCGACCTGGGCGCCGAGGCCTTCCGGGCCGGCCTGGTCCGGATCGGCGTCCCGCAGGAGCGGATCCGCTTCGAGCTGTTCGACGCCGGGCACGGCGCGATCGACTACCGCTACCCGCTGGCAACCCGGTGGCTGGCCGAGCGGCTGAGTGTGTGACGGCCGCCGCAGACCAAGTTCTACAATTTTGAAATACTCGGCCGGTCTGTCATGTTGAGGCGGGCAGGAAAACGGTCGAGCAGCCAGGAGCGGGCCATGCAGTTCGGAATCTTCAGCGTCAGCGACAACACCATGGACCCGACGACCGGCCGGACGCCGACCGAGGGTGAGCGCATCAAGAACATCGTCGCCATCGCCAAGCACGCCGAGGAGGTCGGTCTCGACGTCTTCGCGCTGGGTGAGCACCACAACGAGCCGTTCGTCTCGTCCTCGCCGACGACCACCCTGGGCTTCATCGCCGCCCAGACGAGCACCCTGCTGCTCAGCACGGCCACCACGCTGATCACCACCAACGACCCGGTGAAGATCGCCGAGGACTACGCGATGCTGCAGCACCTGTCCGGCGGCCGCGTCGACCTGATGATGGGCCGCGGCAACACCGGCCCGGTCTACCCGTGGTTCGGCAAGGACATCCGGGCCGGCATCCCGCTGGCGGTCGAGAACTACGCGCTGCTGCGCCAGCTGTGGCGCGAGCAGGTGGTCAACTGGGAGGGCAAGTTCCGTACCCCTCTGCAGTCGTTCACCTCGACCCCGCGGCCGCTCGACGACGTGCCGCCGTTCGTCTGGCACGGCTCGATCCGCAGCCCCGAGATCGCCGAGCAGGCCGCCTACTACGGTGACGGCTTCTTCCACAACAACATCTTCTGGCCGGCGTCGCACACCGCGCGCATGATCAAGCTCTACCGGGAGCGCTTCGCGCACTACGGCCACGGCGACCCGGACCAGGCCATCGTCGGCCTGGGTGGGCAGGTGTTCATGCGCAAGAACAGCCAGGACGCCGTCAAGGAGTTCCGGCCGTACTTCGACAACGCCCCGGTCTACGGCCACGGCCCGTCGCTCGAGGACTTCACCCGGGAGACCCCGCTCACCGTGGGCAGCCCGCAGCAGGTCATCGACCGCACGCTCGGCTTCCGCGAGTACGTCGGCGACTACCAGCGCCAGCTGTTCCTGATGGACCACGCCGGCCTGCCGCTGAAGACCGTGCTCGAGCAGCTCGACATCCTCGGCGAGGAGGTCGTGCCGGTGCTCCGCAAGGAGTTCGCCGCCCTCAAGCCGGCCCACGTCCCGGACGCACCCACCCACGCCTCGCTGCTGGCCGCCAAGCAGGCCGCACTTCAGGAGGTCAAGGCATGAACCAGCGCACAGTGGCCGTCATCGCCGGCGGTCTTCGCCAGCCGTCGTCGACCCGGTTGCTCGCCGACCGGATCGCCGCGGCGGCGGTCGAGGCGGCCGCCGCGCGGGGCATCCAGCTCGAGGTCAAGACGATCGAGCTGCGTGATCTGGCGCACGACATCACGAACCACCTGCTCACCGGCTTCCCGCCGGCCGCGCTGAAGACCGCGCTCGACACGGTCGCCGAGGCCGACGGCCTGATCGCGGTCAGCCCGATCTTCACGGCGAGCTACAGCGGCCTGTTCAAGTCGTTCGTCGACGTGATCGACAAGGACGCGCTGACCGACAAGCCGGTCGTGCTCGGGGCCACCGCGGGCACGGCACGGCACTCGCTGACCACCGAGCACGCCATGCGCCCGCTGTTCACCTACCTGCGCGCGGTCGTCGTGCCCACCGCGGTCTTCGCCGCGACCGACGACTTCGGCGCCGACTCGGCCGACGGCACGCTGCAGAGCCGCATCGATCGTGCGGCCACCGAGCTGGCGCGTGAGCTGGAGCACCGCGAACCGGTCTCGGTGCTCGACCCCTTCGCCCTGTCGGCGAACTTCCAGGACCTGCTGGACTGACCGTCGCCGTCGCCAAGCGGCTCCGCTGAGCACAGCGGAGCCGCTTCGTTCGTCTGCCCATGTCCCGGCGGGTGCCAGTCGCCGTCGCGCGCCGCGGCCACCCACCCGGGCCGGGGCGGCACGCCGGCAGCAGCAGCGCGGGGATCCCGGCGTCCACGGCCGGCCAGGCCTGGGTGAGCCGCATCGCCTCGTCCGCGGCAGCCGCGCCGGCGCCTCGCTCCGCTCGTCCGGACCGGCGGGCGTGCGCGCGTTTCACGGCCGCGCGGTGGGACTCGGGCGACCCGGGTCCGTCGCGCCGGATGATCCGGTTTTCGATCTTGATGTGGCGGAGGGCACTGGCGGGAAACGGAAGAGCTTGGTCTGCCCGGCGGTTCGGCGGGGTACAAAGAACGCGAGGGGGTCAGACCATGGGCGAGATCGTGCTCATCCGGCACGGGCAGACCGAGTGGAGTGCGGCGGGCAAGCACACGTCGTACACGGATCTCGATCTGACCGCCGAGGGAGAGCGGCAGGCGCGCGAGGCCGGCCGACGGCTGGCCGGGCGCAGGTTCGTCGCGGTGATCTCCAGCCCCCGCAAGCGGGCACTGCGGACCGCGGAGCTGGCCGGGCTCACCGTCACCGAGACCACCGAGGATCTCGCCGAATGGAACTACGGCGAGTACGAGGGCATCACCTCGGCCACGATCCGCGAGACCGACCCGACGTGGTGGCTGTGGACCGACGGTGCTCCCGGCGGGGAGAAGCCGGAGGAGGTCGCGGCCCGGCTCGACCGGGTGCTGACCAGGGCACGCACGTACCTCGACGAGGGTGACGTGGCGCTGATCGGGCACGGGCACTCGCTGCGGGTGGCCGGGGCGCGCTGGATCGCCCTGCCGGCGGCCGCCGGCGGCCGGCTGAAACTGGGGACGGCGACGCTGTCGACGCTCGGTTTCGAGCACGGCCGCGAGGCCATCGACAACTGGAACGCGTGACATCTGAACCGGAGGCGGGCGGCTGGCAGTATTGCCGGTCGTGGAACGTCGGAATCTGCTGAAGGTGCTGGGCGCCGCCCCGGCGGCGCCCCTGATCGCCGGGACGACCGGCCCGGGCGAGGCCGCCGGAGGGCGGTTCACCCTGGCCGTGCTGCCGGACACGCAGTATCTGTTCGACGGTGACAACGCCGACCCGGCGCCGTTGCGGGCCACGCTCGCCCACGTGGTGAGCAGGCGGGCCGCGGATCACATCGTCTTCCTCGCGCAGCTCGGCGACCTCACCGAACACGGCACCGACCAGGAGATGGCCCTCGCCGGCGAGACCTTCCGGATCGTCGACGGCCGGGTCCCGTACAGCGTCCTCGCGGGCAACCACGACGTCGCCTCGACCACCGATGACCGCCGCGGGCCCACGCCGTACCGGAGGATCTTCGGACCGGAAAGGTTCCGGCGGCAGAGCACCTTGCGGAGCGCGAGCGCGGACGGCTACAACACGGCCCACGTGTTCACCGCGGCCGGGCGCGACTGGCTGCTCCTGGCGCTGGACTGGCGCCTCTCCGACGACGGGCTGGCCTGGGCGAACGGCGTGCTCACGCAGCACCGGAGCCTGCCGGCCGTCGTCACCACGCACGATCTGGCCTACTCCGACGACGCCGGGCGCGCCTTCCTGTCACGCAACGGGCGCCGGCTCTGGTCGGAGCTGATCCGGGACCACGACCAGGTCTTCCTCACTCTCAACGGGCACGACTGGCCGCCCGGGCGCGGCGTGCTCACCAACACCGCGGGCCACGACGTCCACGTGCACGTCGCCAACTACCAGGACCGGTACTACGGCGGCGCGGCGATGATCCGGCTCTATCGCTTCGACCTGACGCGCGGCCGGATCGACGTCGAGACGTACGCGCCCTGGCTGCGGGACAAGACCGCGCCCACGCCGATGGAGGCGGAGAACACCGAGCTGACCGGCGACGCCGACCGGTTCAGCCTGGTGGTCGACTTCGAGCGGCGCCTCCCGGGGAGCCCGCTCCCGGCGTCCCGGCCCGCGGCGCAGCTCGTCGATCGCGACACGGTGGCCTACTGGCGGTTCGACACGGCCGGTCAGGCGGTGGCGGACGGCGCGGCGGTGCGGGACCGGACGGGCAACGGCAACGACCTTTTCGTACGCCGTCTGCCCGGCAGCGGTCCGGAGGTCCTGACCCTGTCCGGCGACCATCACCCGGGCGCCCCCGGCCACGCGAGCCTCTGCTTCGACGGTGCGATCGGACGCGGCGCGATGCTGACGACCGGCCCGGCCGCGCCGGTGAACGCCATGACGTTCCGCGACGGGTACACCATCGAGGTGTTCGTCAAACTGCCCCAGCCGTATGTCGGTGATCACTCCTGGATGGGCATCATCAGCCGCGAGGGGCGGTGCGGCGACGCCGGCAAGCACAGCGGCTGGACCACCCTGGAACCGACGTGCAGCCTGAACCTGGCCCCGGACCGGTTCCTCCAGTTCGTGCTCTACCCCTCCGACGGCGATCACAACTCCACGGCGTGGAGCCACGCCATCCCGACCGGCGAGTGGCAGCACGTCGCGATCGTCGGCGACGGCCGCCGTTCCACCGTGTGGGTGAACGGTTCGCGTATTGCCCGGAACCCGACACAACCGTCACGGGGCATCGCCACCACCGGCGGCCCGCTCGTGCTGGGCGCCACCTCGTTCGACCTGGCGTACGGGCAGGGTTTCTACGGCTGGATCGGTGACGTGCGGATCACCCAGCGTGCTCTTGCGCCCTCGGCGTTCCTGCCGGCCGGGCGATTCCGATGACCGGCATCATCCGATCGTCCAGGAAATGCGGTCCTACATCACGTAGGGCCCCCCGGCTGCGGCCCGATCGACACCCCACCCTCTAGGCTGCGACTGTGGCCGATGGAATGGGGAACCGAGACGGGGAGCGGCTGCGCCGTCTCGAGGCGGTCACCGACGCCACGCTGTCCCGGCTGGATGCCTCCGACCTGCTCGACGAACTGCTCGACCGGGTGCGCGACCTGCTGGACGCGGACACCGCCGCGATCCTGCTGCTCGACGTGCACTCCCGGCAGCTGGTGGCGACCGCCGCCAAGGGCCTGGAGGACGAGGTACGCCAGGGGTTCCGTGTCTCGGTCGGCAGCGGATTCGCCGGCCGGATCGCCGCGATCCGCCGCCCGGTCGCGATCGCCGAGGTCACCCCGGACGACGTGGTGAACCCGATCCTGCTGGACAAGGGCATCCGCTCGCTGCTCGGCGTGCCGATCTTCGCGGCCGGCGAGGTGATCGGCGTGCTGCACATCGGCTCACTGGTGCCGCGCACCTTCACCGCCGACGACATCCAGCTGCTGGAGCTGGCCGCCGACCGGGCCGGGGTGGCCGGGCGGATCCGGTCGCAGAAGCTGGAGCAGGCGACCGCGCTGGCCCTGCAGCGCAGCCTGCTGCCCACGACCCTGCCCAGGGTGGCCGGGGTGGATCTCGCCGCCCGCTACGTGCCCGGCCACGACTTCGGCATCGGCGGCGACTGGTACGACGTGTTCACCCTGCCCTCGGGCTGGCTGGGGGTGGTGATCGGCGACGTCGCCGGCCACGGGCTGGCCTCGGCCGTGGTGATGGGCCGGGTGCGCAGCGCGCTGCGGGCGTACACGCTGGTCACCGACGACCCGGCGCAGGCGCTGACCCTGCTCGACCGGAAGGTCACGCACTTCGAGGCGGGCAACCTCACCACCGCAATGTACGCGATGGTGTCGCCGGACCGCGCCACGCTGCTGTTGTCCTCGGCCGGGCACCTGCGGCCGGTGCTGGCCGCGCCGGGGAGCCCGGCCGCGCTGGTCGACCTGCCGATCGACCCGCCGCTCGGGGTGGGCCGGCGCAACGCGCCCCGCCGGACGACCGAGGTGCCGTTCCCGCCCGGGGCGGTGCTGGTCTGCTACACCGACGGCCTGGTCGAGCGGCGGGACCAGGTGATCGACGACGGGCTGGACCGGCTGACCCGCGTCGTCGTGCCCGCGCCGGCCGAGACGGTGTGCACCACGGTGATGGCCGGCATCGGGACGGAACGGCCGACGGACGACGTCGCGGTGCTCGCCGTCCGCCGCTGCCCGTAACGTCAGGACACCGCCGCGCGGATGTCGCCGAGCCCGCGTGCCACCAGGAACTCGCCGCCGTCCGACAGCCGCGTCCAGGTGCCGGCGGCGGAATCCCACCGGCGCCACAAGCGACGGTCGGTGTGGACGGTCACCCGCGCCGATTCGCCAGGCGCCACCGTGACGGCCTTCCAGCCCACCAGCCGGACCGGCTCGTCCGCCTCGACCGGCCGCAGGTAGACCTGCACGACCTCCCGGCTCGTGCGCTTGCCGACGTTCCGCACGGTCGCGGTGATCGACGGCGCGTCGCCCAGGACCAGGCGCACGTCGCTGTACTCCCACCTGCCGTAGCCGAGACCGTGGCCCAGCCAGAACGCCGGGTCGGGGGCCCGTCCGGCGAAGTGGCCGCGGTAGCCGACGAAGGTGCCCTCGTCGTAGCGCAGGTCGCCGTTCACCGGGATCACCGACCAGGCGGGCGCCTTGCCGTCCTCCTCGGGGAAGGTGGTGACCAGCCGGCCGGCCGGCTCGATGTCACCCAGCAGCGCGGCGGCGATGGCGTGCCCGCCCTCCTGGCCGGGCAGGCCGGCCCACAGCACGGCGTCCACCCGGGACAGCCACGGCATCACCACCGGTGTCGCGGCGTTGACCACCACCACCGTCCGGCGTGCGGCGCCCGCCACCGCCTCCACCAGCGCGTCCTGGGCGCCGGGCAGGTGCAGGGTGGACTTGTCGGCCGACTCGGTCTCCTGCTCCTCGGTCAGGCCCACCACGACCACGGCGACCTCGGCGGCGGCCGCGGCGCGCACCGCGTCGTCGATCACGTCGACCGTCTCGCGGGAGGCGGGGCGCCCGATCAGCCCGAACAGCCCGATGGCCTGGCCCTCCAGCCCCGGCGTGAGCGTCACGGTGGCGTCGAGGACGTCGCCCTCGCCTGCCTCGTACGGGTCGGTCCGCACCGGCGGGGTCAGCACCTCCTCGCCGATCCCGCTGCCCGAGGCGCGCAGCGAGAACTCGTGCGTCACGTCGCCGAGGGTGACGCGCCAGTCGCCGACGCCCATCACGCCGAGCTCGACCGGACCGGCCGCGGTGACCCGCCCGGTCAGGCGGGCTGTCGCCACCGTGCCGGCGAAGTCGTCGTCCATGCCGATCATGGTCTTGGACTGGGCGGCGTACCGGTTCTCCAGCTCGTTGCCGTCCGCGTCGAACATGGTGACCTCGATGCCCGGCTCGCCGGACGACACCGCGCTGAGGAACCCGCCGCGGGCCGGCACCGGACGGGTGCGCACCTCCACGCCGTCCACCACGGTGACCCGGTCGCCGAGCAGTGCGGTCAGGCCCTCGGCCACGCTGACCTGGTACGGCGGGTTCACCTGGGCGGAGCCGCCGCCCATGTCGATCGTCTCGACGGCGTGCCGGCCGATCAGCGCGACCGTGCCGGCGCGGTCCAGCGGAAGCACGTCACCGTCGTTCTTGAGGACCGTGATGCCCGCGGCCGCCAGACGCGTGAGCTGCTCACGGCGTACCGGGGAATCGGGGGTGGGAAGGTCTCGCGGGGTCTCGTGCGGGGTGCCCAGCGCGCCGACCTTGCCGGCGAGCCGCAGCAGACGGGCCAGGTGTTCGTCGATGACCGCCTCGTCGACGGCGCCCGACCGTACGGCCGAGACCAGCGCGTCGCCCCACGGGCCGTCCGGGCCCGGCATCACCAGGTCGAGACCGCCGTTGGCGGCCGGCGCCGCGGACTTCGTGGCGAACCAGTCCGACATGATCAGGCCGGGATAGCCCCATTCGCCCTTGACGATGTCGTTGTTGACGTGGTCCTGCTCGGTCGCCGGCACCCCGTTCACGTCGTTGTAGGCCGCCATGATCGACCAGGCGTCGGCCTCCTCGACGGCGATCTCGAAGGGCAGCAGGTACAGCTCGCGCAGCGTGGCCTCGTCGACCACGCTGTTCATCGTGTTGCGGTCGGTCTCCGACTCGTTGGCGACCAGGTGCTTGAGGCAGGCGGCGACCCCGTGGTCCTGCAGGCCGCGCACGTACGCCGCGGCCAGCTTGCCGGTGAGCAGCGGATCCTCCGAGTACGCCTCGAACAGCCGGCCGCCCAGCGCCGAGCGATGCAGGTTGATCGTCGGGCCCAGCACCACGTGGATGCCCTGCGCCATCGCCTCCTCGGCGAGCAGGCGCCCCACCTCGTAGGCCGTCGCCTCGTCCCACGTCGCGGCGAGCAGCGTCGCGTTCGGGAAGAGGGTCACCACGCGGCCGCCGACGAACTTGAGCCCGCGGACGCCGGTGGGCCCGTCGGAGAAGTGCATCTGCGCCAGGCCGATGGACGGCTCGGCATGGAGGCTGAACGAGGACGCGCCGGTCAGCAGCTTCACCTTGGCCGGCAGATCGAGGGATTTGACGAGGGCGGCGGGGTCGGGGGTCATCGCTCCATGGTTACACGTGTAAGTTGGGATGTCACGAGAGGGAGGTGGACGGCTTGGCGGCCAGCCGCAGAGTCACGAGCGCCGATGTCGCGCGCCTGGCCGGGGTCTCCCGCGCGACGGTCAGCTACGTGCTGAACGACACCCCGCGGCAGACCATCTCGGCCGGCACCCGCACCCGCGTGCTCGACGCCGCCGCCCGGCTCGGTTACGCGCCGTCCGCCGCCGCCCGCACGCTGCGCACCGGCCGCTCGGACGTGGTCCTCTGCCTGCTGCCGGACTGGCCGATCGGCACCGAGGTGGGCTCACTGCTGGGGCACCTCTCCTCCGCGCTGGCCCGGCAGGGGCTGACCTTCGTGGTGCATCCGGGCACCCGGGAGGACCGCCCGATCAGCGACCTGTGGAAGGCGATCACGCCGGCCGCGGTGATCGCCTTCTCCGACTTCTCCGACCACGAGATGGCCGCCATGCGCTCGGCCGGGGTGGCTCTGGTGGTGGCGCTGCTCGGCCGGGGGCGGCAGCGCGAGGACGCCCGCGAGCTGGAGGTGCCCCAGGAGCTGATCGGCCGCCGCCAGGCCGCGCATCTGCTCGGCGCCGGGCACACCCGGCTCGGCTACGCCTTCCCGGACGACGACCGGTTGCGCATCTTCGCCGAGCCGCGTCTGGCCGGGGTGCGCGCGACCTGCGCGGCGGCCGGCGTCGAGCCACCGGCGGTCGAGACGGTCGCGCTGGATCCGGCGCAGGCTGCGCTTGCCGTACGCCGTTGGCACGCCCGCGGGATCACCGCGATCTGTGGCTACAACGACGAGGTGGCGCTCGCCGTGCTGGCCGGCGCCCGCACCGCGCCGCCGCGACCGGCCGTGATCGGCGTGGACGACATCCCCGCCGCCCGGCTGGCCGAACCGGCCCTGACCACGGTCACCACCGACCAGAGCGTGGTCGCCGCCCACCTGGCCGCCACGGTCGTCGCGGCCGTCGCCGGCGGTTCCGCCCCGCAGCTCCCGGTCGCCGACGTGGTCCGGGTCGTCCCGAGGGCGTCGGCCTAGGACCGGCTTACATGAAACCCACAGGCGCGGCACAACGGTGACTCAGGCCGCGGTAAGAGGGTGAAGGGGTCCCAGAGATACCCGAAGGGGATGGGCCCCATGCTCCTGAAATTGAACCGGCAGACCACCGATCACGCCTTCACCGCCACCGCGACCGACCTGCCGATCAATCCGGCGGGTCTGCCCGACTCCCGTGGCCCGCTGCCGGTGGTGGCCGTCCTCGGGCACGGGGGACGGGTCGCCGGCCTGCCGCAGCATCTGCCGGCCGGGTGGAGCATGCGGGCCGCGACCGGCCTCGACGACGTGCGGCCGGACGAGCTGGTGCTGTTCGCCGGCGCGACCGTGGGGCAGATCGTGGCCGCACGGGCCGTGCTGCCGCACCGGACGCTGATCGTGGCTCTCGTAGACGGCCAGACGCCCGGTGAGGTGGTGGCCGGCGTGCTGACCGCGGGCGCCGACGTGTGCGTGCGCGGCGGGCAGCCCGCCATCCTGGCCGGCCACCTGGTCGCCGGCCGGCGCCGGCTGGTGGCGAGCCGCTGGGAGCAGCTGGACCGTCAGCGGCCCGCGTGAGGAGGTCCGTGCCGGCGCCGTTGTCGTGGGGGTACGCGGTGGCGCCGGCACGGAGCTTGTCAGCCGGCCGCCGGTGGGCGGGGTGAGCTGGCGTCGGTGGCCGGTGAGTTGCGGGTGCGGTTCCGCCCGGGGCCGCCCGGCATCGGGCGTGGCGGGTCACGGCCACCTCGGACGCCGCGCGGCGGAAAATGATTGTCATATGTGAACCCATTGATGAGCGCCCCTGGGATTCCTAGGCTGGGTCCAGCTCGGACGGTGGGGGGTGATCGCGTTGCAGTCCGACGCGATCACTCTTCGCGGACGCGGCGAGCTCCTCGCCACGATCGACGGCCGCCTCTCCGTCGGCGGCGGGGTGGCCCTGCACGGCCCGGCCGGGATCGGCAAGACCGCGGTGCTCGACGCCGTGGCGGCGCAGGCGGGTGCGCGCGGCGAACTGGTCCTGCGGTTACGCCCGGTGCGCACCGAGCGGTCCCTGCCGTACGCGGGGATCGCCGACCTGATCGCGCAGCTGCCGGAGGAGGACGCCGCCGCCCTGCCACCCGGTCAGCGTGCCGCCCTCGCCACCCTGCGGCAGGGCCTGCCGCCGCGGGCCGGTTCGCCGGCGCTGGCCCGCCGCCTGGTGCTGCCGCTGCTGCTCGCCCGCCGCGCCCGCCGCCAGGCCGTGCTGCTGGTGCTGGACGACTGCCAGTGGCTGGACGCCGAGTCGGCCGAGCTGATCGGCTTCGCCATGCGCCGCCGCCCGGGCCAGCGCGTCCGTGTCCTGGCCGCGCAACGCCGTCCCGACCCGGCCGGGCTGCGCCGCGCCGCCCGGCTCTGCCCGGCCCCGGTGCTGGAGCTGGCCGTGCCGCCGATGACCGCCGACGACCTGACCGCGCTGCTCGAGGCGCGCGGCCTGCCGTGCCGCACGGCGAGCCGGATGCACGAGGCGAGCGCCGGGAACCCGTTCCTGGCCCTGGCGCTGGGCGGCGCGCTCGCCCCGGGACCGGCGTGGCGGCCCGCGCCGATCCCGGAGACGGCCCGTGAGCTGCTGCGTGAACGGCTCGCCGCGCTGCCCGCCGAGGTGCGGCGCACGCTGCTGACCGCCGCGCTCGCCACCGGCCCGACCACCACGGTGCTGATCCGGGCGGGGCGCGAGGACGCCGTACGGGACCTGCGCCTGGCCGCCGCCGCGGGCGTGGTCGAGATCGACGGCGAGGCGATCCGTTTCACCCCGCCGCTGCTCGCCCAGGTGATCGCCGAGGACGCGGGCGCGACCGAACGCTCCGCCGTGCACGCCACCCTGGCCGCCGGCGCCGTCGACCCGGTGCAGGCGCTGCGGCACCAGGCCTTGCGCACCGGCCGTCCCGACGCGACCGTGGCCCGCGAGCTGGCC
>NZ_CAKUCL010000057.1 GCF_934643405.1 uncultured Actinoplanes sp. | reverse complement strand
GGGTCCGGACGTCATCTCGCCGACGCCCCGCGCCTACTCGGCGCGCCACCGGTCAGCATGCTGTTGCTCGGCTCATGGAAGACTCATGAGGTGTCCTCAAGCGTTCCGCGCACCGTCAAGTCGATCGGGACCACGGAGCTGGTACGGCTGGATGATGAGGCGCGGGAACGGGGATTCAACCGTCATCACGGGCCGGGATGGCTGGCTACGAACGCGGCGCCATCGGCGATCCACTATCTGCACCCGGTGGTGGTTCACAACACGGGACGGCGGCCCGAGTTCTCGCCTCACTGGCGCTGCGCACTGCTCCTGACGCTTCGCCACGATCACGAGATCTTCTCCCTGCTGGATGTCTGGCCACCGTCGTTCGAAGCTCTGCCGGAAACCCTGGACGCAGAAACGAAGTCGGCCATCTCCCACCGGCTGTTGGAGGGGAATCTGCCAACCCAGGCGCAGGGGGTCGCCTCCAATGCTGGTGACCACGGTGAATGACGGCACCGGCCGAACGGACAGCGGACGGCAGGGTGATCACGTGTTCGACTTCGGGATCACCGGTTACCGGCCCGGCTGGCTTCAGGGACTGGACTTAAATCGCCACCACTCACGGCCGTCGTCTTGCTGGGCTCGCCGGCCGCACCTTGCACCATGTCTGGCTGGTCTGGGACCTCCGCGCCGACGAATGGTTCACCGACTGCCCCGTCCTGCTCGACTTCGGCGACGAGCGCGTCGAGATCAACCATCAGAAGTTCGACGACCTCTCGATCACCTTCAACAGCATCGACCCACGTCAGAACGTCACCTGGCCGACCTCCGACGAATTCCAACTTTCCTGGCGGGCGGAGCCGATCGAGCAGCTCGAAGAGCTCCGGGGACAAACGCTGCGCCAGGCGAAGCTCCTCGAATACGCCGGCGGAGACATGGCCGACGGCAGCATCGCCCTCGGTTTCGCCTTCCCGGCACGCCACTTGACGATCTGCAACGCCCTCGACGAGAACGGCCTGCTCTTCGGCGCACCCCGCCAAGACTGGCGCGAGCACATTCTCTGAACCTGGCCGTCCGCCGACACTTCGGCCCGGCGCCGGCCCAGGCTCGGCCGCATACGCCGGATGACCTGTCCGCCCGCCGGCCACGCCTTGCGCGGCGCTCGGCCGGCGGTGGTCGGCCGGGCGGATACAGGGGGCCGACGGGGTTCGCCGCCTGAGGCTCAGGCGTCCGCGTCGCGGAGGCCGACGCAGTCGTGCCTCCAGAACGTGTCGGAATAGACGAACGTCCCCGTCATCCAAGGCTCGTACGCGGACAGCCTGATCACCTGGAAGCCCTCATCCGGGATGCGCAGCGACGGCTTACGGAAGCCGTGCTCGCCCGCGGGGACGAAACCGGCGCGCGCGTAGTACGCCGGATCTCCTTCCAGGAACACCAGCGGCACTCCCCGATCGTCGAGCCGGCGCAGACCGTGGCGGATCAGCGCGGAACCGACCCCACGACGCTGCCGCTCCGGGACCACCGCGAGCGGGCTCAGAGACGCGACCTCGACGAGCCTTCGCGGCGCGTCGAGCAGGCACCGGCTGAACATGACATGGCCGACGACACGGCCGGCTTCCTCGGCCACGAAGGACGCCGCGTCCGGGTCGTCGCGTCGGAGATCGTTCACCAGGCCGGCCACGACGGCGCCGTGGTCGCCGCCGAACGCGCGCCGATGGATCGAGCCGACCGTCTCACGGTCGTGGACCCGTTCTTCCCTCAGCAGCATGGCCGGGACCGTAGGCGAATCCACGCGGACGGGCCAGCGAAATACGCCGCGGCCCCGCGCTCGCCGTTGAGCGTGGGGCCGCGGTGGCTCTCAATGCCGAACCTACCGAGGTTGGACGACTCCCGCAGCTCCACCGCCGCGCCGGACCGGCTCGGCCGAGGCGATGAAACCGCCGTGGCGGGTGAGTTCGATGGCGGTCGCGGCGCCCAGTTCGGGGACGTCGGGGCCGAACGTGTGACCCAGCGCGGTGAGGGCCGGACCGTACGCGGTGCGGAAAGCAGGCTCCGCCTGGATGCCGGGCGTGTTGCGCTGCGAGGCGCGCGGCGCGGCCATCGCCTCGGGCAGCGACATGTCCAGGATCAGGCGGTTCACCAGGATCTGCAGCACCGTCGTGATGATGGTGGCGCCGCCGGGCGAGCCCAGGGCCAGGAACGGCTTGCCGTCCTTCAGCAGGATCGTCGGGGACATCGAGCTGCGCGGGCGCTTCGACGGGCCGGGCAGGTTCGGGTCGTAGGCGTCGCCCTGCGTGCCGGTGAAGTTGAAGTCGGTCAGCTCGTTGTTGAGCAGGAAGCCGCGGCCGGGCACGACCATCGCGTTGCCGCCGGTCTGCTCGATCGTCAACGTGTACTCGACGACGTTGCCCCATTTGTCGGCCACGGTCAGGTTGGTGGTGCTCTGGCCCTGCTCGGTCGGGCCACCCACCTTGGCCGGCGTGCAGCCGCGCGCGGTGATGTCACCCGGCGGCACCGGCTTGACCAGAGCGCGAGCCGGGTCGATCTGGCACGCACGCTGAGCGGCCCAGGAATCGGACACCAACTTCCGCAAAACCGATTCCCTTGTGTACGCCCCCACGTAGCGGCCGCGGTCGGCGAAGGACAACGCCGAGGCCTCCAGATACCGGTGCAGCACCTGGGTGACGTCCTGCGCCGAGAGCCGGGCCCGTTCCAGGATGTTCAACGCCTCCGACACGGCGACTCCGCCACTCGAGGGAGTCGACATCCCGTACACCCGCAAGCCTTTGAAGTCGGACTTCGTCGGTGCGGGGTAGCGCACACGGTAGGAGGCCAGGTCACGGGCGGTCAGGTTGCCGGGGCGGATCGGGTACTGCCAGGCGCCGATCGGGTCGGACGCGACCGGCGGGTGCTGGATGGTGCGGACGATGTCGGCGCCGACCGGGCCGCGGTAGAGGACGTCGATGCCGCGCCGGGCGATCAGGCGGTACGTGTCGGCGAGATCGGGGTTGCGCTGCGTGGACCCGACGGCGGGTGGCGCGCCGTTCGGCAGGTACAGCTCGCTGGTCGAGCCGAACTGGCCGAAGGCGGCCGCGTTGTCGGCGATCTGCTGGCGGAAGGTGGCGTCCACCGGGAAGCCGCGGTCGGCCACCTCGGCGGCCGGCCGGAGCAGGCTGCCCAGCGAGCGGGTGCCCCACTTGCGGGTGGCGGCCTCCCACGTGGCGAGCGTGCCCGGCGTGCCGGCGGACAGGCCGCTGACCCGGGCCTCCGGGAAGTCGTACGGCTGGCCGTCCGCCGGGTCGATGAAGTACGTCGACGTCATCGTGGCCGGACCGGACTCGCGGCCGTCGATGGTCGAGACGGTGCGGTGCCTGGCGTCGTAGTAGACGAAGAAGCCGCCGCCGCCGATGCCGGCCGAGAACGGTTCGGTGACGCCGAGCGTGGCCGCGGTCGCGACGGCGGCGTCGACCGCGTTACCCCCGCGGCGCAGGACGTCGAGGCCGACGGCGGTCGCGGTGGGGTCGACCGAGGCGACCGCTCCCCCGTAACCGGTGGCAGTGGGACCGAGAGCCGGCGCCGGCGCGGCCGAGGCGGGCGCCGCGGAGAACACGGTCGTGAGCGATAACGCAGCTAGTACCGGCAGAATCCGCATCGATCCTCCGTAGAAGAGGCAGCGCTGAATGTCTATCCCTGCCTACCAGAGAACTCAGGAGTGCGCTGCCCAAGTCTCGAACATCGCCGCGTAACGCCCGCCGGCCGCCACCAACGAGGCATGGGAACCGGACTCCACGATGCCGTGGTCGTCGACCACGATGATCCGGTCGGCGCGCATCGCGGTGGAGAGGCGGTGCGCGACCAGGATCGCGGTGCGGCCCTCGAGCAGGGCGTCCAGTGCCGCCTCGACGCGCAGCTCGGAACGCAGGTCCAGGCTGGACGTGGCCTCGTCGAGCACGACCACGCGCGGCTCGGCGAGGAAGGCGCGGGCCAGGGCGAGCAGCTGCCGTTCGCCGGAGGAGACGGACTGGCCGCGCTCGTGCAGCGGGGTGTCCAGGCCCTCGGGCGAGCGTTCGACCAGTTCGCGCAGCCCGACCGCGTCGATGGCCGCCCACACCTGCTCGTCGGTGGCGTCCGGCCGGGCGAAGGCGATGTTGTCCCGCAGCGTCCCGGCGAACAGGAACGGCTCCTGCGGCACGACCCCGATCTGGCTGCGAAGCGACGACAGCGTCACGTCGCGGAGGTCATGCCCGTCAATGCGTATTTGTCCGGATTGGGGGTCGTAGAAGCGAGTGACCAATTTGGCCAGTGTCGACTTGCCGGCGCCGGTCGGCCCGACGCAGGCGACGGTTTCGCCGGGCGCGATCCGGAGGGAAATGTCGGATAGGACCGGCTGGGGAGACGGCGGGGAGGCGGCGGCGGTGGCGGTGCTGGGGACAGGAGGGGTGTAGCCGAAGGTGACGTGGTCGAAGACGATCTCGCCCTGGACCGGGGGCAACGGGATCGCGGCCGGGCTCTCCGGGACCGAGGACGGCGTGCTCAGCAGGCCCCGGATCTTGCCCACCGCCGCCTTGGCCTGCTGGTACTGGGTGTAGAGCTGGACCAGCTGCTGGACGGGCTGGAAGAACGCGTTGATGTAGAGGACGAAAGCCGTCAGTTCGCCGATGGTCAGGGCGCCGCGCAGGACCAGGCGGCCGCCGATCAGCAGCATCACGGCCATGGCGATCAAGCCGATCACCGACGTGCCGGGGCCGTAGATCGCGTTGATCCGGCCGGTCCAGTCGTTGGCGTCGCGGTAGGCGCCGACCACCGAGCGGTGCGCGACCACGTTGCGCTCCTGGCGGTTGTGGGCGGTCACCACCCGTACGCCGTTGAGGCTCTCCGACAGGTCGGCGAACATCGCCGCAATGGTGTCCCGCTGCCGGTTGTACCCCTTGTCGGCCGCCCGCCGGAACCACAGCGACGCGGCCGTCAGCGGCGGCACCACCAGCAGCAACGTGATGATCGCCAGCTCGGCGTCGTAGTGGAACAGCACCCCGGTGACCACGACCATGGTCAGCGCCTGGATGAGGAACTGCGCGAAGCCGTCCTGCAGCAGGCTCTGCAGCGACTCCACGTCCGAGGTCATCCGGGTCATGGTGACGCCGGCCTTCTCGGTCGTGTAGTAGTCCAGGCTCATCCGCTGCAGGTGCGCGAAGATGCGGATCCGCAGGTCGCGGGTGGCCGACGCGGCGAGCACGCCGCTCTTGCGCATCCGGACCGCGGTGGCCACGCCGGTGAGCAGCACCGCGGCGACGAACAGAACGGTGGCGACGATCAGGGTGCGCAGGTCACGCCGGGCGATGCCATGGTCGATTCCCACCTGTACGAGATACGGCCCGGCCTGAAGCAACAAGGTCTCGGCCAGGATCGCCAGGGACGCCGCCAGCAGCAGCCCGGGCCGGCCGAGCAGGATGCGCCCGATCGAGATCCGCCGCCCGGAATCCGCGACCGGGTCGAAGACCGCGCCCGGATCGCCGTGGTCGGGCTCGGTCGCCTCCAGCTTGGCCACGCCCTCGACCAGGTCGTCCGGGATGCCGGCGAAGGGCAGGCCGTTGCCCTTGCGCCCGGCCGCGCCCATCGAGGGCCGGCCGCCGGGGTTGAACCCGCCGAACCCGCCACCGAACATGCTCATGCCGAGTCTCCCGTCGCACGCCGCCCGGCACCGGCGACCGCCTCCTGCGACTTCGCCTGGGAGGCGAGCACCTGCGCATACCGCGGCTCGGACGCCAGCAGCCCCGCGTGCGTGCCGTCGGCGATCACCCGGCCCCGCTCCATCAGGATCACCCGGTCGGCCAGACTGATCGTCGACAGGCGATGCGCGACGATCAGCGTGGTGCGCCCGCGCATCTGCTCGCGCAGCGACGCGTGGATCCGCTGCTCCACGGTCACGTCGATGGCGCTGGTCGCGTCGTCCAGGACCAGCAACGGCGGGTTCACCAGCAGGGCGCGGGCGATCGCGATCCGCTGCCGCTGGCCGCCGGAGAGCGTGTACCCCCGTTCGCCCACGACCGTGTCGTACCCCTCGGGAAGCGCGCGCACGAACTCGTCGGCCCCGGCCGCCACCGCCGCGGCGATCACCGCATCACGGTCCGAGGAAGGACGCCCGTACGCGATGTTGTCGTGAATGGACATGGAGAACAGGAACGGCTCGTCCGGCACGATGCCGACCTGCTCGCGCAACGACGCCAGCCGGAGACTGCGCACGTCGTGCCCGTCGATGGTCACCCGGCCGCCGGTGACGTCGTAGAAGCGGGCCGCGAGACGGCCGAGGGTGGATTTGCCCGAGCCGGTGCCGCCGACCACGGCCACCGTCTCCCCCGGCCGGATGCGCAGGTCGAGGCCGTCGAGGGCGACGGTGCCGTTGGGGTAGGCGAAGGAGACGCCGGAGAACACGAGCTCGCCGCGCAGGGGGACGTCGATCGCGTCCGGCGCGTCCACCACGTCGCTCGGCGTATCGAGGATCTCGTAGATCCGGCCGGCCGACGCCGACGCGCGCTGCCCCAGCATGATCATCATGCCGAGCATGCGGAACGGCGGCTGCAGCATCAGCACGTAGGAGTTGAACGCGACGATCGTGCCGACCGTGGCGTGCCCGTCGATCACCATGAGGCCGCCGACCAGCAGCACCAGCGCGAGGCCGAGGCGGGGCAGGTTGTCCAGCAACGGGTTCCAGCGGCTGCGGATCCGCGCGTCCTGCCGGTACGCCCATCGGATCTTGTCGGCGGACGCGGCCAGCGTGCGCAGCTGCCGCCCCTCCGCGGCGAAGGCCTTGACGATGCGGACGCCCTGGATGTTCTCGTCGACCACGGTGGCCAGGTGGGCCAGCCGGGCCTGGATCATCCAGGAGACCGGGAAGATCGCCTTGCGCATGCTGACGCCGAGCACCGCGATGACCGGCATGGTCGCCATCGCCACGATCGCCAGCGGCACGTTGATCGACAGCATCAGGCCGAAGGCGACCACCGCGATCAGGCACTGCACCAGGATCGACGGCCCGAACGACAGGTACATCTGCACGGCCCGGATGTCCGACGACGAGCGGGACATCAGCTCGCCGGACTGCACCCGGTCGTAGAAGCCGAACGGCATCCGGGCCAGATGCGCGTAGACGATGTTGCGCAGGTCGTACTCGAGCTCGTACGCCGTACGCAGCAGATAGAGCCGCGCCAGATAGTTGACCACGCCCTGGGCGAGGGCGAAACCGACGATCCACCAGACGTACGTGGTGAGGCTCGCGGTGCGGTCGACGATGGCGTGGTCGATGCCGATCCGCACCAGGTTGGGGATCTGCACCTGGATGACCAGGCCGGCGAAGGAGAGGACCAGGGAGGTGATCAGCAGGCGGCGGTGTGCCTTGACCAGCGGCAGCGCGCGGCGCAACCAGCTCTTGCGAACGTCGGGATCGATGGACGCCTTGGGGGCACGGCGACTCAAGGCGCCTCCTGGAGCCGGCGGTGTCGTTAGCCAGGCTAACGATACTCCTCCGACCGCCGATCAACCGACCCCGAACGGCTCCGGTTCGATCGCCTTGCACGACGAGTTCGCCGGCGGGGTGACCAGCGAGATCAGGTACCGATCGATCAGACCGGCGGCACACGGGCTCTTCTTGTAGATCACGTGACCCCAGCCCTTGTAGGTGACCAGCGTGGCGCGCGGGCCGAGCTGCCGGGTCACCTCGCGGGCCCAGCCGTACGCGGTCGCCGGGTCGTGGAGCGCGCCGACCAGCAGGATCGGGGCCTTCATGCGCGGCGGGGTGAGCGGGCGCTGCGGGTTGTCCGGAGCGGACGGCCAGCCCAGGCAGCCGGTGGTGGCGGTCAGCGCGAGCGGCGAGGCGAGCATCTGCGGCGCCCGGCCGGCCAGGATGGCCAGGCGCCGGCGCAGATCGGGGAACCCGGTGATCGGCAGGTACCAGTCCTCGCAGAAGACCGCCGGGAAGCTGTACGGCGTGACATCGACCGGGGCCGGCGCACGGCGGCCCGCGACGAGCTTGTCGGCGTCGCGCAGGTAGTAGGCGAACGAGTACCACTGCGGGTCGTAGAAGGCGGCGAACGCGGCCCCGATCAGATCGCTCGGCCGCAGCTTGACCTTCGGGTCGTACGGGTCGGTCAGGGTGCCCGCCCGGGCCTTGGCCATGACCCGCGCCCAGATCCGGCCGATGTCCTGGCCGCGCAGCACGCACCGCCGGTCCCGCGCGCACCACGCGGTGAACTGGGTGAAGCCGTCCTGCGCCGCGTCGGTCTCCTGGATCAGGAACCGGGCCAGGCCGGCGCTGTGGTCCATCACGCTGTCCAGCGCCAGCGCGCGCAGCCGCTCGGGGTACATCTGCGAGTACTGCTCGCCGATCAGCGTGCCGTACGAGGCGCCGTAGAAGCTGATCCGCTGCTCGCCCAGGGCGGCCCGGACCGCGTCCATGTCGCGGACCACGCTGGCGGTGTCGACATGGGCGAAGTGCGGTCCGGTACGGGCGGCGCAGTCGGCGGCCAGCTTGCGGTTGTGATCGATGGTCGCGGCGTACGCGGCGGGGCTGTCGATCAGGAACGCCGGCTTGGCGTCGACCAGGTCCCGCGAGCAGAGGATCGGCGAGCTGCGCCCGACGCCGCGCGGGTCCATGCCGACGATGTCGAACCGCTTGCGCAGCTCGGCACCGAAGAACGTGGGCGCGTCGAAGGTGAAGTTGACCGCGGACCCGCCCGGGCCGCCGGGGTTGACCAGCAACGCCCCGATCCGCAGCCTGGGGTCGGTGGCGGGCAGGCGGGCGATGGTCAGGGTGGTGCTCGCGCCGCGCGGGTTCGCCCAGTCGGCCGGCACCTTCAGCGTCCCGCACTGCACCGTCTCGTCCTCGGGACACTTGGCCCACGTGATCACCTGGGCCTTCGGTGGCTGCGCCACGGCCGGCGTCACGCCGTACGGAAGCACCAGGGTTGCCAGGATCGCTCGCGCCAGAGCTCGCACCGTGCCGTCTCTCCGCCCTGCACGGCCGCCGAGCCGCGCAAACCACCATCTTCGGACGATCCAAGATCGCGAGTCCGGTGTTTGGGTGAAGTCCACCGGGCCGTGGCACGGTTGAGCCATGAGTCCCCGATCACACTCCCGCCTGCTGTTGGCCGTGGCCGGCGCCGCCATGTTGACCGCCTGTTCCACCCACGGGGACGCCTCACCCCGCGGCGGGGAGACCTTTCCGGCCGCCGCGCCGTCCCCGTCGCCGTCCTCGGCCGCCGCCCCGGCAAGCGCCGGAAGCCGCGCGAAGCCCGGAAAGCCCGATTTGTCCAAGCCGCAGACTATCGCGACCGGGCTGGAGATTCCGTGGGGCACCGCCTTTCTCCCGGACGGCAGCGCGCTGGTCGCCGAGCGCGACCGTGCCGACATCCTGCAGATCCCGGCGGGCGGCGGCGATCCGCGGAAGGTCTACGAGATGCCCGGGGTGCGGGCGGCCGGCGAGGGCGGGCTGCTCGGGCTGGCGGTCGATCCGCAATACCGGCAGAACAAGTTCCTGTACGCGTTCTACACCGCCGCCGACGACAACCGGATCGTCAAATTCCGGCTGTCCGACAAGCAGCCCCGGGTGATCTTCGACGGCATCACCAAGGCCGGCATCCACAACGGCGGCCGGCTGGCGTTCGGGCCGGACGGGATGCTCTACGCCGGGACGGGTGACGCGGGCGACGGCTCCGAGTCGCAGAACCCCAAGGACCCGAACGGCAAGATCCTGCGACTGACCACCGACGGCAAGCCGGCCCCGGGCAACCCGGTGGCCGGCTCGCCGGTGTGGTCCCTGGGCCACCGCAACGTGCAGGGGCTGGCCTGGGACGCCAAGGGCACGATGTACGGCATCGAGTTCGGCCAGAACACGTGGGACGAGGTCAACGTCATCAAGCCGGGCAAGAACTACGGGTGGCCGGAGGTGGAGGGCAAGGCGGACGACCCGACGTTCGAGAACCCGATCGTGCAGTGGTCGACCGACGAGGCGTCCCCGTCCGGCGCGGCCGTCGCCGGCGACACGCTCTACGTGGCGGCACTGCGCGGTCAGCGGCTGTGGACCGTCCCGCTCGGCGGCGGCGCTCCGAAGGCCGAGTTCAATGAGAAGTACGGCCGGCTGCGCACGGTCACCGTGGCCCCGGACGGCGCGCTGTGGCTGAGCACCTCCAACCACGACGGCAAGATCGACCCGAAGGACGGCGACGACCGCGTCCTGCGCTTCCCGCCCACCTGACACGTGCGTGGGGATGTGCGCCGCCCAGAGCGGCCCACATCCCCACGCAACCGAACCACCCATTCGCGTGGGGACCAACGCCGCCCGGGGCGGCCCACATCCCCACGCAACCGAACCACCCACCCGCGTGGGGATTTACGCCGCCCGGGGCGGCGTAGGTCCCCACGCGAGGCGGGGTCAGTGCTTCTTCGGCGGTAGCTCGGGCAGGGCAGAGATGGCCGAGGCGTACTGGGCTATCTGGCGGCCGTTGGGCACCACGCCGACGGCGCGGAGCTGGTCGTGGATGGCCTGGGCGATCTGGTCCTCGGATTGCCCTCGGTGGGTCTGCATCACCTTGTTCACGACGTAGTCGACTCGGACTTGCTGCTGCCAGCCGACGGGCCGGTTGCCCCCGTTGGTGGCGAAGCTGATGGCTGAGACAGGTTCCATGTCCCTGTGTATCGGAAGGTCAGACCCTCCACTGGAACATATGCCGGAGCTGTGCAACCGGATCGCACCGGTCCGGCACCGCCCCCACCATCAGCCGTCGCTCACTCGACCCGCGGGCGATCGTCGTCCTCGTCGGCCGGCCCGGCCGGCGTCTCCGGCGGGTTCAGCCGCAGCCAGAGCAACATCAGCAACCCGACGACGAGCATCGCGATGCCCATCCACAGGTTGATCCGTACGCCCTCGGCCTTGTCGATCTCCGCCTTGCTGTCGAAGATCCCGAGCAAGGTGACGATCACGCCGTACACGACGAAGAGACCGCCGATCACCCGGCGCACGTCGAAGAGGCGGGCCGCGCGCTTGGTGCCGGCGGCGCCTTCGGACTGCTCAGCCATGACGTCTCCTTACCAGACCGGGATGTAGAACAGGATGGCCAGCCCGACCGCGATGGCCCCCAGCAGCACCGGGTTGCGCCACCAGACCCGCTCGCCCGCGACGATCACCTCGGTCGACGTGCTGCCGCCGGCCAACCCGTAGACCAGGCCGCGCAGCTCGTGCTCCGGCTTCGCCGGCGTGAACATCGTGACCACGGCCGCCACCACGACCGCGACGACGAACGCCGTGCCCGCACCCCAGAAGCTCTCGTCCAGGTCCGAGTTGAAGTGGATCACGTCGGCCAGGTAGAGGATCCAGAGCAGGAACGAGGCGAGGAAGCCCAGGAACAGCGACCAGAAGCCGGCCGCGGCGGACATCCGCTTCCAGAACATGCCGACGATGAACGTGGCGAACAGCGGCGCGTTGAACAGCGAGAACAACGCCTGGATGTAGTTCTGGATGTTGTTGTACCCGGCCGCGATGAAGGCGGTGCCGATGCCGACGATCACGCCGACCAGCGTCGCGATCCGGCCCACCCGGATGTAGTACTCGTCGCTGCGGCCCTTGCGGATGTAGGCCTGCCAGATGTCGTACGTGAAAACCGTGTTGAAACCGCTCACGTTCGCCGCCATGCCCGCCATGAACGACGCCAGCAGACCGGTGACCGCGACGCCGAGCACGCCGTTCGGCAGCAGATCGCGCATCAGCAGCGGGATCGCGTTGTTGTACGTGAAGGCGCCCGACTGCGCGCCGAGCTGGGTGAAGGTCACGACCGCGATGAGGCCGGGGATCACGGTGATCGCCGGGATCAGCAGCTTCGGGAAGGCGCCGATGATCGGCGTACGGCGTGCTGCGCTCATGTCCTTGGCCGAGAGGGCCCGCTGCACTTCCGCGAAGTTGGTCGTCCAGTACCCGAACGAGAGCACGAAGCCGAGACCGAAGATGATGCCGAACCAGTTGGCGCCCAGCGGGTTGTCGCCCGAGGAGCCGGTGTTCGACCAGGCGTGCAACGCGGCGTCGCCGAGCTTGCTGTCGCGCACCTTGTCGAACAGGCCGTTGATGCCGCCGACCTTGACCAGGCCGACGATGGTGATCGGGATGAGGCCGGCCAGGATCACGAAGAACTGCAGCACCTCGTTGTAGATCGCCGAGGAGAGGCCGCCGAGGCTGATGTAGACCAGCACGATGGCGGCGCCCACCACGATCGAGACCCACATCGGCCAGCCGAGCAGGGCCTGCAGGATCAGCGCCAGCGCGAACAGGTTCACGCCCGCGATCAGCACCTGGGCGATCGCGAAGGTGACCGCGTTGAACAGGTGCGTCGAGTTGTTGAACCGGCGCCGCAGGAACTCCGGGACGCTGTGCACCTTCGAGCCGTAGTAGAAGGGCATCATCACGATGCCGAGGAAGACCATGGCCGGGACCGCGCCGACCCAGTAGTAGTGCACGGTCAGGATGCCGTACTGCGCGCCGTTGGCCGCCATGCCGAGGATCTCCAAGGCACCCAGGTTCGCCGAGATGAAGGCGAGGCCGGTGACCCAGGCGGGCAGCGAGCGGCCGGAGAGGAAGAAGTCGGCACTGGTCTTGATCGCTCTTCGAGCCGCGAAGCCGACGCCCAGGACGGTGCCGAAATACAGGATGAGGATCAGGTAGTCGAAAACATCCAGATCGAGCCGTAGCTCACTCGCTGCTGCCAGTACCTCCACAGGCACCTCCCAGGGGCGTAGTCGCGGCGGCTACTACCCGGGGTGAATCAATTTCACACACGCACACCTCAGCGAGGTCGCGCACGCCACACATACGCCTCCAGGCCGTCGAGGAACCGAGCCAGTCCGAAGTGAAACGCCTCGTCGGCGCGGCCCTCGGCGGCGGCCTCCCCGACGGCGGCCGCGACGGCCGGGAACCGGTCGGCGTGCTCGCGCAGAACCAGGCCGATCGCGGCGGTGAACTCGCTCTCCGGGGTGGTCGCCTGGCCGGCGATCATCCGGACGTGCCCGGCGAGGGTGGCCACCGCGTCCATGCGTTCGGCGCCGGTCAGGCCCGCGGGCAGGGCGGTCAGCGCGGCTTCCATCCAGGCGACCTCGTTCGGCCCGACCGGGCGGCCGCCGGCAGCCGTGGCCTCCAGCACCCAGGCGCGGCCGGCCATCCGCCGCAACAGCTGCTCGGCCCACTCGGTCAGTGCGGCCCGCCAGCCACCGCAGCCCTCGCCGGCTCCCGCCGCCGTCCCTTCGCCCGCCGCACCCTCGCCCGCCCCCGCCGCGCCTTGGCCCGCGAGCTTCGGCGGCTCTCCCACGGCCCGCTCCACCATTGCCGCGACCAGCTCGGACTTACCCGGCAGATACCGATAAAGAGACATCTTCGTGTAGCCGAGCTCGGCCGCCACCCGCTGCATCGAGACGGTGGCCAGTCCCTCGGCGTCGGCGACCGCGATCGCCGCGTCGGTGATCTGGTCCAGCGTCAGGGCCGGCTTGGGCCCGCGCGTGGGCCGGGACCGTTCGCGCCACAGGAACTCGGCCGTCATCTTGCGCCTCCCTTAAACCGTGTCTACCGTACACAGAAATAATTGAGTCCGGTGGACACAGTTTGGGGAGCGGGACATGGACGTGTTGATCTCGGGAGCGAGCATCGCGGGGCCGGCGCTGGCGTACTGGCTGGGCCGCTTCGGTTTCCGGCCGACGATCGTGGAGATCGCCCCGTCGGTGCGCACCGGCGGCGCCGCGGTCGACTTCCGCGGCCCGCTGCACCTGGGCGTGCTGGAGAAGATGGGCGTCCTGGACGAGCTGCGAAGGGTGCAGACCGGCGGCACCGCGATGCGGTTCGTCGACGCCCGCGGCGAGAAGCTGATGGAGTGGCCGGCCGGGCTGGCCGGCGGCGACCTCGAGGTGCTGCGCGGTGACCTGGCCCGGGTCCTGTGCGAGGCGGGCGCCGGCCACACCGAGTACCTCTTCGGCGACAGCATCGGCACGCTGCGGCAGACGGCGGACGGCGTGGAGGTCACCTTCGCCAGCGGCCGGCAACGCACGTTCGACCTGGTGGTCGGGGCCGACGGGGTGCACTCCCGGGTCCGCGGCCTGACCTTCGGGCCGGACGAGCGGTTCGTCAAGCACCTCGGGTACTACGTGGCCGGCTGGGACGTGCCCAACGAGTGGGGGCTGGGCCGCGACATGCTGCTGCACAACACGCCCGGCCGGATGATCAGCGTGGGCGGCGACCATCGGGATCCGGCGCGGGCGCGGGTGTTCGCCGCGTTCGCGTCGCCGCCGTTGCGCTACGACCGGCACGACCTCGCGCAGCAGAAGGCGATCCTGCGGTCGGTCTTCGGCGCGATGGGCTGGCTGGCGCCCCGGCTGCTGGAGGTGCTGGACACCGCGCCGGACGTGTACTTCGACCAGATCTGCCGGGTGGACGACCCGGTCTGGTCGTCCGGGCGGGTCGCGCTGGCCGGGGATGCGGCGTGCGGGGCCACCATCGGCGGCCAGGGCAGCGGGACCGCGATCGTCTCGGCGTACGTGCTGGCCGGGGAGCTCGCCGCCGCTCACGGCGACCACCGGCCGGCCTTCGAGCGCTACGAGCGGCGAATCGCGCGGTTCGCCCGGGGCACGCAGAAGGGTGGCGACACCACCGGGCGGTTCCTGGCGCCCCGGACCGCCCGGGGCATCCGGATGCGGAACTGGTTCAACAATCAGGACTGGTTCATCCGGCTGACCTTCAAGATCGCGGCCGACCGGTCGACCGCGGTCGCGTTGCCCGACTACTCCGCCTGATCCGGCCCCTTCGCCCCGGCCAGGCCCGCCACCGCCTCGACGGACAACTCGGCCAGCGACGTGATCACCAGGCTCGCCTTGGCGAGGGCGTCCGCGGCGGGCGGGTAGACGCCGTGCGGGACGGCGACCACCGCCATGCCGGCCGCCGCCGCCGAGCGCAGACCGTTGCTGGAGTCCTCGACCGCCGCGCACGACCGCGGGGACAGGCCCAGCTTCTCGGCGGCGGCCAGATAGACGTCCGGCGCGGGCTTGCCGCGGGGCACCTCCTCGGTCGAGAGGGTCACCGCGAACGCGTCGGTCAGGCCCGCGGTCCGCAGCACCTGGTCGATCAGGATGCGGGCCGACGAGCTGGCCAGGCCCAGGGTGAAACGGGCGCCGAGCCGGCGTACGGCGTCGACCGAGCCGGGGATCAGCGGGAGATCGGCCCGGTAACGGCCGGCCATGCGGGCCAGCACATCATCGGCGACCTGCGACGGCGTACGGGGAACTCCGACCTCTTCCGCCAGATGGCGTGACCATTCCCCGGTGCTCATGCCCATCATCCGGTCCTGGGTGTCCGGCAGGAACTCGCGGCCGTACTCGGCCACGTACCCCCGGCGGACCTCCTCCCAGACCTCCTCGCTGTCGATGATCACGCCGTCCAGGTCGAAGACGACGGCCTCGATCCCGCTCACAGCGCCTCGGCCGCGGGAATGATCTCCGTGGCGAAGATCTCGTACTGCCGGGTGTCCCAGGGGTTGCTCAGGCCGCCGTGCGCGACGCTGAAGCCGAGGGCGGCCAGTCCGCGCAGGTCCTCGATGATCTGACCGACCCGCTCGCCCTTCTCGCCGAGGTCGAACCGGTACACCACGGTCTTCTCGATCTCGTCGTAGTCGCGGCCGACGTCCTCGCAGTGCCGCTTGAGCACGTCGAGCTTGTGCTGCACCTCGTCGTTCAGGAAGAGGTTGCACGCGTCCGCGTACTGCGCGACCAGCCGCAGCGTCTTCTTCTCCCCGCTGCCACCGACCAGGATCGGCAGTCTCGGCCGGCTCAGCGGCGCCGGCGAGTTCAGCGGGCGGCTCAGGCGGTAATGCTTGCCCTCGAACGCGCTGTCGTCGCCGTCGAACATCTGCCGGCAGATCCGCAGGGTCTCCTCGAGCCGCTCGAACCGCTCCGCGGTCGACGGGAAGAACAGCCCGAGCCCGGCCGACTCCTCCTCGTTCCACGCGGCGCCGATGCCCAGCACGGCCCGGCCGCCGGACAGCACGTCGAGCGTCGTCACGATCTTCGCGAGGAGCCCCGGGTCGCGGTACGTCACGCCGGTGACCAGGGTCAGCAGCTTCGCGGTGCGGGTGTGCGCGGCGAGGAAGCCCAGGGTCGTGTACGCCTCGAGCATCTCGTGCTCCGGCGGACCCAGTCCCCGGATCTGCCATACGTGATCCATCACGCTGATGCGCTCGAAGCCGGCCTGATCGGCGCTGGACGCGATGTCCGCCAGCACCGGGCCCAGCCGCGACGGCCCTTCCGGCCAGGTGAAGTCGGCGATGTGCAGGCCAAGTCTCACAACCGGGCTCCTTCCGGGCTCCCGCCCTGTTCGCCGGTCCGCCCTCGTGCCCCGAAAGGGCCACTGAGGTGGCCGTACTCCACCGTTCCGCCGAGCCGCGACGCGCCCGGCGGCCGGTAGCTTCCTTGATCAGCATCCAGCCAGAGGAGCACCGCCATGCTTCCTTCCCCATCCTTGCCCTCGGTGAGCGTCGTGATAACCGCCCGGGATCCGTCGGCTCTGCCACACATCCTGCGGGCGATTCCACGTTCCGTCGCCGAGGTCGTCGTGGTGACGTCCGCGCCGTTCGTCTGCACGGCCCGTCCCGACCTGCTGCTGATCCGTCCCACCGGCTCGCGCGACCCGCTGGCCACCGGAATAGCCGCGACCACGGGACACTTCGTGGTGACGTTCCCCGGCGACGGTTCGGCCGACCCCGCCGAGATCCCGCGGTACATCTCCGCCCTGCTGGCCGGCGCCGACATCGCCGTCGGCTCCGCCTCCCGCCGGCGCCGGCTGCTGAATCGCCTCCGGCGCACTGACCCGGACCCCGGCTGCGTGGCCTTCCGCCGGGCCGCGCTCCCGCACGTGGCCCGGTGCGCCGGTGACCTCCGGCGCGTGGCGGCCACCAGCGGCCTGACCGTCACCGAGATTCCGCGCGGGACACGGTCGACGGTGGATCCGACCCGGCCCGACTGGGCCGCCGCGGATCGCCGGGCGGCCGGCGACCCGATCTGGTCCCCGGGCCGTCACCGCCCGTCGCTCGCCGCCCGTCCGGCCGCGGCGCCGGACGCCGGCGTGGCCCCCGTCGTCCATCTTCCGCCGCCGCTGCCGCCTGGCCCGGTCCCGGCCCCGGCGCCGCGCCGGGAGGTGGGCACGCCGCCGCCACCTGCTCCGGCTCCGGCGCCGCGCCGGGAGGTGGGCACCAGCCGCCGCCGGCTGGAGCTCTACGCCCAGCCCCGCCCCGACCTCCGGGTGATCAACGGCGAGGGTCGCCCGGACCGGCCCCGGGGTCGCTGAGCGGGTCAGCGATTCCGCAGCATCGGGAGGATCCGCTCGGCGTACGTCTCGAGGAAGCGGGACTGGTCCGGTCCCGGCGCGTGGAACACCAGGTGCTTGAAGCCCATGTCCAGGTACTCGCTGACCCGGGTCACGTGGTCGTCCGGGTCGGACGAGCAGATCCAGCGGGTCGCGGTCCGCTCCACCGGCAACGCGTCCGCCCGGCGCTGCATCTCGATGGGGTCCTCGACCCCGGTCTTCTCCTCCGGCGACAGGGCCAGCGCACCCCAGTACTGGGTGTCGCTCAACGCCTTGTCCATGTCGTCGTCGAAGGAGACCTTGACCTCGATCATCAGGTCCAGGTCGTCGAGCGCGCGGCCGGCCTTCTCGGCACCCTCGCGCACGGCCGGGAGAAGGGTGTCGGTGTAGAGGGAACGGCCCTTGCCGCTGGTCGTGATGAACCCGTCGGCGATCCGGCCGGCCAGCCGCGTCGCCGCCGGACCCGACGCTCCGATGTAGATCGGCACCGGCTGCTCCGGCTTGTCGTAGATCGTGGCGAGCTCGGTGCGGTAGAACTGGCCGTCGAACGAGACCCGGTCCTCGGTCCAGAGCTGCTTGATCAGCTGGACCGACTCCTTGAGGCGGGCGAACCGCTCCTTGCCGTCCGGCCAGTCCAGGCCCAGCGGCACCTCGTTGAGCGACTCGCCCGAGCCGACGCCGAGCACGATGCGGCCGGGGGCGAGCATGCCGAGGGTCGCGAACGCCTGGGCGATCACGGCGGGGTGGTACCGGAACGTGGGGGTGAGCACGCTCGTACCGATCATGATCCGCTCGGTGCGGGCGGCGAGGGCGCCCAGCCACGGCAGGGCGGCGGGGGCGTGGCC
Source organism: uncultured Actinoplanes sp. (assembly GCF_934643405.1). GTDB lineage: Bacteria > Actinomycetota > Actinomycetes > Mycobacteriales > Micromonosporaceae > Actinoplanes. The sequence continues at coordinate 14,926 of NZ_CAKUCL010000057.1, read as the reverse complement.
GTCGTCGTGCCGCCACGGCTGGAAGTGATCGCTGACGAAGACGGAGTCGAAACCCAGCTGCTCGGCCTGTACGCCGTACCCGAGCAACTCTGCCGGCGGGAACTGTTCCGCCGATGCCTTGTAGCCGAACCGAATCATGTCCCTGACCTTAGCCCGCCGCCCGATACGCCTTTCCGGCCTCGGTGGGGGAATCGCCGTCGCGGTAGAGACCGAAGTCGACGCTGTCGCCCACCGCGGGAAGACCGAACCAGGCGTACCGCTCGACGTACGAGCGGCTCTGGAGCCCCTTGGTGCTTCTCTTGATGAAGGCCACCGCCTGGGCGGGCGCCGGATATCGGGGCGTGCCGGAGAAGTTCATCAGCCCGAACTCGGTGACCCAGATCGGCTTGCCGTACCGCTGATGCACCGCGTCCACGTACCTCAGGAACTGGTCGGCCGCGGCCGCGCCGAAGTCGGATCCGTACCAGTGCAGGGTGACGAAATCGACACGGTAGCCCTTCGACCTCGCCCCGGCCAGGAAACGGTCCAGCCACCCGCCCGGCCGGTCTGCTCCGTACGCGACGGCGGGGCTGCCCAACCGCAGGCCCGTCGCCTGCAGCCTCGGCCACGCGGCGAGGGCCTCCGCCACGGTCATGTTCGCCTGGCCGCTCATGTCCGGCTCGTTGAAGCCGAGCAGCTGGCGGCCCTCGGATCGGGCCTGCTCGAGGGTGGCGTCGGTGACGTTCGCCTTGCCCCGGATCATCGGCACGTACTCGACGTCGGCCGGCCCGGGCAGGTCGTCGTTGTCCGACGCCCAGTTGTAGTACCAGCCCGCGCCGACGTCGTGCAGGGCCGCCTTCGCCCCGGCGAACGCCCAGACGCCGACCCCCTTCTTCGGGCTCGCCGTGGCGGTGATCACCACGGGCCTCGTCCTCGTCGGGGGCGGAGAGGAAGACGGCGACGCCGGCACCGATCGGGAAGCGGACGCGGACGGCGACGGTCGCACCGCGGCGGGAGAGACCGTCGCGCCGGCAACCACCGCCGCGGCGTTGCCGGCCGCGGGTGGTTCGGCCGCATGGATTACGACCACCGCCACGCCGCCGACCACCGCGGTGGTGGACAACGCCGCGGTGAGCACCTTCCGGGAGAGACTGAATCCGATCTTGGCCGCCAGGTGCATGCCGCCGTGCCCGGAGACACCGGCCGGCGCCGGCACCAACGCCATCCCGGCCAGCAGCCGCTCCGCCGCGACCAGCCCGTTCCACGACGACGAGCAGTGGCCGCAATCACGGGTGTGCCGGGCGATCCGCTTGCGCCACAGGGCACCCGGCCGCCCGTCCCACTCCACCGTGATCAACCGCAGGTCGTCGCACGGCGGTTGCGCGGCCAACGCCCGTACGACGACCCGGGCCGTCTCGAGCTGCCCCTTCATCCGCTGGATCCGCACCGCCGCGTGCTGCCGGGTGAGCCCGGTCGCCGACACGATCTCGTCCCGGGTCAGTTCGCCCGAGGCCTCCAGCCACCAGAGCGAGAGCAGCTCCCGGTTGTCCTCGTCCAGCCATCGGGTCGCCTCGGCCGTCTCGCGGCGCTGCCCGGACAGCTCGAGCCGGGTGATCGCCAGGTCGGTGAAGTCCGCGCCGGGATCCCGCAGGTCCTCGTGCACCAGCGCCGAGGGCGCCCCGCGGCGGCCCCGGAACCGTTCCCGCAGCTGCCGCACCGTGATCGCCACCAGCCAGGACCGGAACGCCGACGGATCGCGCAGGTCGGCGAGGCCGCGCAGGACCCGCAGCATCACGTCCTGCACCACGTCGTCGACGTCCGCGTGCCCCTCCAGCGCCCGGCCGACGATCGTGTAGACCAGCGGCAGGCAGCCGGCGACCAGGCGGTCCACGGCGGCCGGGTCGCCGTCCCGGGCCGCGACGACGGTGGCGTGGTCCATGATCCTGATCTCCTCGGGTCGGCGGAATGCGGGCAACGCGGAAGGAGACGGTGCGGGCCGCCCACCGATAACACGTTTTCCAGGAGCCGGCGGATGAGCCGCGATTAACCAGGCCGCCGAGCGGGAATTCTCCGGTCATGCGCATGACAGTCCGGGTGGATCTGCCGAGAGAGGCGGGGAGCGTCCCCGCGGTACGCCGGCTGCTGCGCTGCGCCCTTTCCGTCCTGCACGTGGACCACAACGACGGCAACGACCTGGAGATCGCCATCACCGAGGCCTGCGCGAACGTGGTGGATCACGCCACCGGCGCGGACACCTTCGAGGTGAGCCTCGAGGTCGCGGACGACCGCTGCTCGATCGACGTGCGGGACGACGGACCCGGGTTCGATCCCGAGCAGGTCGCCGCCGAGGCGCCGGGCGCGGGCAGCGAGCGCGGACGCGGGCTGTTCCTGATCCGGGCCCTGAGCGAGAACGTGCGGATGCACTCCGTTCCGCGCCAGGGCAGCCTGATCCATTTCGAGAAGTCGTTCGCCTGAGACAAGCCGGGCAACCCCGGGACCTGTTGCGCGGTCGCGAGAGCAAGTCTCTATCATTCTTGCTCTCCAGCAACTATTGCCTTGCCGGAAAGGAGATCGAGTGTCCGGCCGCCCGACAAGTGTCGGCGCGCTCCTGCGCGCCACGCCGCCCGATCGCCTCCCGGAGGCCCTGCTCGGGCAGCTCAGTGTGAGCCACGGCGCGACCCGGACCGAGATCCTGCTCAGCGACCTCACCATGAACGGCCTGTGGCCGGTCGTCGACCCCGACGGCGCGCCCGGCGGATCGCTCGAGATGCGCAGCTTCGGCAGCCAGCAACCGGTGGTGGACGGCACCCGGGTGCTGCTGCCGCTGACCGTCTGGGGCGACCGCCTCGGCGTGCTGCGCGTCGAGCTGTCCGAGCCACCCGCCCGCGGCCTGGCCGACGAGCTGACGGAGATCGCCGGCGAGCTCGCGATGGCGCTGCGCACCGCCGCCCAGGACACCGACCGCTACCGCCGGGTCACCCGCCGGCAGCGGCTGACCATGGCCGCCGAGCTGCAGTGGGACCTGCTGCCCGGGCGCTCGCTCTACGGCGAACGATTCCGGCTGGCCGGCGCGCTGGAACCGGCGTACGCGATGTACGGCGATCACTACGACTGGTCGGTCACCGGTGACCGGCTCACGCTGACCGTGCTGAACGGTTACGGCGACGGGATCGAGGCGGCGTTGCTGACCACGGTCGCGGTCAACGCGATGCGCAACGCCCGCCGGTCCGGGGCGGGCATCGTGGAACAGGCCGAGCTGGCGTCGGACGCCGTCTACTCGCGGTACGGCGGCGCCGCGCACGTCGCCACACTGCTGCTCGAGATCGATCTGTCGGACGGCTTCGTCGAGGCGGTCGACGCCGGCTCACCCCGCGCGATGATCGCCCACCAGGGCGAGATCCGGCCGGTCATGCTGGAGCAACAGCTGCCGCTGGGCATGTTCGGCGACGGCCGGTACGAGACGCAGAAGTTCCAGTTGCAGCCCGGCGACCGTCTGCTCGTGGTCAGTGACGGGGTGCATTCGGCGACGCCGGGCGGCCGCCCGCCGTACGGAGATGCGGCCCTGCTCACCACATTGCGCAGGACGCGGTTGCAGCCACCGGCCGAGGCGGTGAGTACGGTGGTGAGAGGGCTGCGCGAATACCACTCCGGCGCCGACCTGGAAGACGACGCGGTCATCGTCTGCCTGGATTGGCTTCGATAGACGGCATGCTTTGGCCGGGCACCGGGTAGTGGCAGTGCGGCTGATCGCCGAGCAGGTCTGCAGACGGGATACCACCGCCGATGGAGCGAGTCACCGACGTCGCCGCGGCCGTCGAGTCAACGGTCGAGTCGCTGGTGGCCGTCCTGGACACGGCCCGGCTCGCCCAGTCGCCCCCGGTGCCACCCGCCCAGCTGCGCGTTCTCACCATCATCGCGGGCAACCAGCACACCAACATGAGCCGGCTGGCCGAGGCGCTCGACGTGGTGCCCTCGTCGGCGAGCCGGTTGTGCGACCGGCTCGAGGCGACCGGCCTGCTGCGCCGCATGCCCGATCCGCGCGACCGTCGTGAGGTGCGCCTGGTGCTCACCCCGTCGGCCCGCCGCCTGCTGGACGACCTGCGCGAACGCCGCCAGGAAGCGCTGCGCGCGGTGCTCGACCGGATGTCTCCCGCGGCTCGGCAGGGCCTGGTCGAGGCGTTGTCGGCGTTCGCCGACGCCGCGGACGCCACGGCCCAGGGTGACAGCTTGCGTACGGCGTGAGCCGTTGAGATAGCTTCTCCCGATGCGCATCGGCATCGTGATCCTTCCCGACCAGCGGTGGTCGGTCGCCGGCCGTCGGTGGCAGCGCGCCGAGGAGTACGGCTTCGACCACGCCTGGACGTACGACCACCTCGGCTGGCGCGACCTGATCGACGGACCCTGGTTCGACGCGGTACCCACCCTGACCGCGGCCGCCATGGTGACCCGGCGGATCAAGCTCGGCTTCTTCGTCGCCAGCCCCAACTTCCGGCACCCCGTGCACTTCGCTCGCGAGGTGACCGCCCTGGACGACATCTCGCAGGGCCGGCTGCTTCTCGGGCTGGGCGCCGGCACCACCGCCTTCGACGCGGAGGTGCTGGGCGGGCCGCCGCTGACGCCGCGCACGCGGGTCGACCGCTTCACCGAGTTCGCCGACCTGCTCGGCATGATCCTGACCAGCCCGTCGACCACGTGGCGCGGTGAGCACTACGCCGCGGTCGGCGCGCGCGCCCTGCCCGGCCCGGTGCAGCAGCCGCGGCCGCCGTTCATCGTCGCCGCGAACGGCCCGCGCACCCTGCGGTACGCCGCCACCCACGGCGACGGCTGGGCGACCACCGGCACGGTCGTCACCGACGACGCCGACGAGTGGTGGCGCTCGGTCGAGGCGGTGTCGTCCCGTTTCGACGAGGCGCTCGACGCCGCCGGCCGCCCCCGCGACGCGGTGCCGCGCTATCTGAACCTGGACTCGTCACCGGTCTATTCGCTGACCAGTGTGGACGCCTTCGAGGACGCGGCCGGACGTGCCGCGGCCCTGGGCTTCACCGACGCGATCACGCATTGGCCACGGTCGTCCAGTTGGTACGCGGGTGACGAAAAGGTGCTCGAATCGGTCGCCGCCCGACTGCCCCGCCTGCGCCATTCCTGACCCATTCCGCGGACCGTGCGCGGCCCTGCGAAGGGCCGCGCCGGCGCGGCTCAGCGGGCCGCGCGATACGCATCCGCGACGCTCTGCGGAATGCGCCCGCGCTCGGAGATCTGATGGCCGTTGGCCTGTGCCCACTCCCGGATCATCCGGTTCTCGTCGCGGGAGGTCGCGGTGCGGCCGGCGACCGTGCGGCGGGCCGGGATGCGGCCGGTCGCGGAACGGCCCAGCCGGGTGCCCGCGGCGATGTAGGGATCGAGCGCCTTCCGCAGCTTTCCCGCATTGGCCTCGGAAAGGTCGATCGTGTAGTTGATGCCGTCCAGGCTGAACTCGACCGTGCGGTCCGCCTTCTTTCCGTCCAGATCGTCGATCAGAGTGGTGATTACCTGACGCGCCATAATGACTCCCTGGTCAAATCCGATCGGCCGCGCCCAAGTGTGGCTCGGAACGGCCGTCCCGCGCAACACATCGCCGGATAATCTGCAATTCTTTCGGCCACCCTATTGAAATGGCGTCCCGGGCATTCACCGGAATCACCACCGCCGCCGGGTGGCACCGCCCGGCCCGGATCACTTAGGGTCGCAACCATGGACGACGAGCGGGCCGACTGGACCGAGCGGCGCCGCCAGGCGATCGCCGGGCACGCCGCCGCGCTCGAGGCGGGCCGGGCCGCCGAGGCCCGTGAGGCCGCGGCCCTGCTCGACGACTTCGTCCGCCGCGCCACCGAGCGAGGCCTACCGCCGCATCCCCTGACCGCCCGCACCTTCGACGGCCGTGCCACCTACCGGACCCACGTCCGCGGCTGGTATCTGAAGTCGAACCGCTCGGTGGCCGTCGGCGAGGACGGTGAGTACTACGTGCTGACCGTCCCGGCCTCGCTGCGCGCCCGGTTCACCGGCGCCGACCTCTCCCCCAGCATGCCCCGGTTGATCGTCGGCGCCGGCGGCGGGGACGGCGAGACCGTCCCCCTCGCCCAGCTGCTCGATCAACGGCTCGACGCAGGAGTCTCCTGGCCTTGATCCGTTCCACCCGGCGCCGCGTGCTCGCGGTGCTCGCCGCCGCCTCGCTGATGACCGCCACCCCGGTAACGGCCGCCGAAGCAGCGGACATCCCCTGCCCCAAACCGAAGATCGCCAAGCCGAAGGCCATCCCGCCCCGCCCGGTGCCGCCGCCGGACGACCCGGTGAACAGCGCGGTCGGCGGGGACGCCCTGGCCACGCACGGCCTGGTGGTCCCGGCCGGCTCGCCGGCGCCGCCCGCGGTCAGCGCGACCACCTGGCTGGTCGCCGATCTCGACAGCGGCGAGGTCCTCGGCGCGTGCGGTCCGCACGTCTACCAGACGCCGGCCAGCGTGCAGAAGACGCTCCTGGCCGCCACCGTGATCGACAAGCTGGACCCGGCGAAGCAGATGACCGTGGTCCCGAGCGACCTGGACATCGAACCGGGTAGTTCCGCGGTCGGCCTGGTCGTCGGTGGCCGATACCCGATCTCCACGCTCTGGCTGGGCCTGCTGCTCAACTCGGGCAACGACGCCGCGAACGCGCTCGCCCGGCTGGCCGGCGGCGGCGGACCGGACGGGGTCGCCAGAACGGTCGCGGCGATGAACGAGACGGCGAAGCGGCTCGGCGCGTTCCAGACGCACGCGGTCACCCCGTCCGGGCTGGACGGCAAGGGTCAGTTCACCAGCGCCTACGACCTGGCCCTGATCGCCCGGGTCTGTTTCGCCAGCGCCGACTTCCGCAAGTACGCGCTCACCCGGACCGCGCAGATGCCCGCCCAGCCGAAGCTGAAGAAGGGCGGCTTCCAGTTCCAGAACGAGAACAAGCTGATCCTGAAGTACCCCGGGGCGATGGGCGGCAAGACCGGCTTCACCACGCTGGCGCGGCACAGCTACGTGGGCGCCGCGCAACGCAACGGCCGCCGGCTGGTGGTGACCGTGCTGGGCGCCGAGGTGACCCCGGACCGGCGCGTCTACGACATCGGCGGGACGTTGCTGAACTGGGGTTTCTCGCTGCCGAAGGACGCCTCGGTGGGCACCCTGGTGAAGCCGGAGGACCTGGCCCGCAAGCGGCCGGAGGCGACCACGCAGGCCACCGGCGAAGCGGCGCCGCGGCCGGCCCGGAACGCGGACCCGTCGGCGATGTCGGTGCTCGCGGCCGGCTCGGTCGCCCTGGTGCTGGCCGGCATGCCGCTGTTGCTGCTGTTGACCCAGAGGCGGCGCAGGCGCCCGCGGCTGCGGCCGCGAGCGGATCACCAGGTTCCGCAGCGCTAGGTCGCGAGCAGGCCGAAGACCCACACCACGGCGATGCCGAGCGCCGTGGTGAACTCGATCAGCATCGCCATCCCGGCGGCCACCATGGCCTGCTTCGTCGAGGGCCACGCCCGGCCCGCGCCCAGGCGGGCCCGCTCGACCAGGTAGACGCCGAGCACGAAGCCGAGGATCAGGCCCACCACCGGGATCACGAAGAAGCCGATCAAGCCGAGCACCCCACCGGCCAGCAGCGCCGAGTTGGGCACGCCGGCACTCTTCATCTTCCGGCCGGGCAGCAGGTATTTCACGCCCGCGCCGATCACCGCCACCGCCGTGGCCACCACCAGCACGACCCACTTCACCGCGCCGCCGGCGTCGCTGAGGAAGGCCCACAGCACCACCCCGAGCCAGCTCAGCAGCAGTCCGGGCAGCACCGGGATCACCACGCCCACCACGCCTAGGGCGATCACTATCCCGGAGATCAGCGTGACGGTGCCGCCGCTGTCGGTCAGATCCATGGGTCCACCGTGCCAGTCCCGGGCAAATCATCAAGTCGGGCGGGTGCGCCGCCGATGGTGTGGGCGGCGGGACGAGACGGAGACAGAGCAACCGTCGTGCACCCGCGCGTGACCTGAACCGTCAACCCCGGTCGCCCAAAGTTCTCCCTGTCAGCCGGTAGGCCGCCGCCGCGGCCCGCCGACAACAAACCGGGGGATTGACCATGACCAGCACCGTGATGACGACCGTTGCCGACCTCGCCGCCGACACCGCGCCCGCCGTGACGGTTCTGTCCGCGGCCGAGCAGGAGGAACTGATCCGCACCCACATGCCGCTCGTCGGGCACCTGGTGCGGGACATGCTCACCCGCATCCCCAACCACATCCACCGCGACGACCTCACCAGCGCCGGCCTGCACGCGCTGGTCACCGCGGCCCGCGGCTGGAACCCGGACCGCGGCATCCCGTTCCACCGCTTCGCCAGCACCCGGATCCGCGGCGCCATCCTGGACGAGCTGCGCGCCCTGGACTGGGCGACCCGTTCGGTGCGCACCAAGGCCCGCGCCACCGACACCACCCGTCAGCAGCTGACCACCACGCTGGGTCGCACGCCGACCAACGACGAGCTGGCGCAGGCGCTGGGCACCACGACCGGCAACCTCCAGCAGACCGACACCGACGTGCAGCGCGCCACCGTGCTGTCCCTGCAGGGCTTCACCACCAGCAGCGCCGACGACCTGGTCACCGAGAAGACCCCGGGCCCGGAGGACATGCTGCTGCGCCGGGAGCAGATCGGCTACCTGCACCACGCGATCGGCTCGCTGCCGGAGCGCCTGCAGTACGTGATCACCGAGTACTTCCTCCAGGAGCGGCCGATGGCCGACATCGCCGACGAGCTGGGCGTCACCGAGAGCCGGATCAGCCAGCTGCGGGCCGAGGCGCTGTCGCTGCTCAAGGACGGGCTCAACACGCACCTGAGCCCGGAGCTGGCCCCGGTGCCGGACAACCCGGAGAGCATCACGGCCCGTCGCCGCGCCAGCTACTACGCCACCATCGCCAGCAGCACGTCGATGCACAGCCGGCTTGCGATGAGCAACGCGCACGGCCACACCGCGTACAGCAGCGGCCCGGTGGCCCGGGCCGCCTGACACTCGCGCGACCAGGGGGTCCGAGTTTCCGGACCCCCTTTCCCGTACGCCGTGGTCAGTCCGCCAACGCGGTGAGGACCTTCGGCAGATCGGCGGTGTGCAGCACCCCGAGCCGGCGGGTGGCCCGGGTCACCGCCACGTACAGGTCGGACAGCCCGCGCGGGCTCTCCGCGATGATCTGGTCCGGTTCGACCACGACCACCGAGTCGAACTCCAGACCCTTGGCCTGCCGGACCGTCATCAGCACGACCTGATTGAGCAGGTCCGGCTGTTCGCCCACGGCCGCGCCCGGCACCGCCTCGACCAGGTGCCGGCCGAGCTCCGCCTCGCGGTCCTCCGGGACGATGACCCCGACGCGCCCCTCACCCACCTCGGCGGCCTCCAGCCGTACGGCCGCAATGATCTCCGCGGGAAGCGCGGCCGGCAGCACGCGCAGCGCCCACGGGTCCACGCCGGCCGACCGCACCGAGCGGGGCGGCTGCAGCGCCGGGTCGACCGCCGCCAGCACGTCCGCCGCGACCGCCATGACCTCGGCCGGGGTGCGGTAGTTCACGGTCAGTTCGACCAGGTTCCAGCGCTGCCCGACGTACGGCTCGAACACCTGGTCCCAGGTGGTGGTGCCGGCCAGCTCGGAGGTCTGGGCGACGTCGCCCACCACGGTCATCGACCGGCTCGGGCAGCGCCGCATCAGCAGCCGCCACGCCATCGGCGACAGCTCCTGCGCCTCGTCGACGATCACGTGACCGAAGACCCAGCTGCGGTCGGCCGCGGCCCGCTCCGCCGCGGTGCGGGTGTCGAGCACCTCGTGCCGCTCGACGAACGCGCTCGCGTCGACCACGTCGATCGCGGAGAGGATCTCCTCCTCGACGTCCTCGAAGTCGAGCGACCGGGAACCCTCGACGATCTCCAGCACGCCCTCCGCGTACTCGATCGCCTCGCGCCGCTGCTTGGCCGCCTCCCGGGCCTTGAGCGTGTCGTCCACGCCGAGCAGCTCGGCCAGCTCGTCCAGCAGCGGGACGTCGGCCGGGGTCCACCGGGCCTCGCGCGGGCGCAGCAGCAACGCCCGCTCCTCGCCGGTCAGCTCCGGCGTCGCCGAGGCCAGCCGGTCGGCGTCGCTGAGCAGGTCGCGCAGCACCTGCCGCGGGGTGAGCACCGGCCAGAAGTCGAACAGCGCGCGCTGCACGTCGATGTCCTCGCGCAGTTCCCGGCGGGTCTCGGCGAGATCGGCCTCGGAGAGCAGGTTCTCCCCGCCGAGCGGGTCGGCGCCGATCCGCTCGGCGATCTGCAACGACAGGGCGTGGATCGCCTCGGTCACGAAGATCTGCCGGGCGACGTTGTGCGGGCGGCCGGACTTGCGGGCCGCCGCGCGGGCGTCCTCCAGCACGGCCCGCTCGATCCGCAGCGGGTAGCCGTCGTGGTCGACCTCGACGAAATCGGCCGGCACGGTCTGCCGGTCGGCGACCGCCCGGGCCAGCACGTCCAGCATGCTGAGACGGCCCTTCAGCGCCGCCGCCGCGGCTGGTTCGGCGGCCCGCGCCCGTACGCCGGGGAACATGTCGCCCAGCGTCGCCAGCAGCACCCCGGTCTCCGCCAGCGACGGCAGGACCTGCGAGATGTACCGCAGGAACGTGGGATTGGGGCCGAGGATCAGCACGCCCTGCTTGGTCAGCTGCTGACGGTACGTGTAGAGCAGGTAGGCCGCGCGGTGCAGGGCGACCGCGGTCTTGCCGGTGCCCGGTCCGCCCTGGACCACCATCACGCCGGGCAGCCCGGCCCTGATCACCTCGTCCTGCTCGGCCTGGATGGTCTCGACGATGTCGCGCATCCGGCCGGTCCGGTTCGCGGTGAGCGCGGAGAGCAGAGCCGCCTCGCCGGTCACGTCCTCCCGGCCGCCGGCCTGCCCGGACTCCAGGTCGAGCACCTCGTCGTCGATGCCGGTCAGCTTCCGGCCCTTGGTGCGCAGATGCCGGCGGCGGGTGACGCCGTCCGGCGAGACCGCGGTCGCCAGGTAGAAAGCCCGGGCCGCCGGGGCCCGCCAGTCGACCAGCAACGGATCACGATCGTGTTCCTCGGCGGAGAGGCCGAGCCGGCCGATGTACCGCGGAGATCCGGCGGTGAAATCCAGCCGGCCGAAACACAATCCGTTCTCCACGGAATTCATCTGAGCGAGTTGTTCCGCATAGTGACTACGCGTCGCCTCCCGCTGGGTGCGGCCCTGCGGGGTGCCGCCGGACTCCAGCAGAATCGCGCGCAACCGCTCGTCGGCCTTGGCCCGCAGGCGGTCCAGCCGCTCGTAGAGGGTGGTGAGATACGCCTGTTCGGAACGGAGGTCGTCGTCTCGCGTCACCGCGGCGGAGCTTGACAAAGCCACTCCCCTTTGTGATATCATTCGGCGGGTCAGCGCCTTTATAGGCGCTTTTTTTATTGCTCGGCAAACGCCCAGATTAGCTCATCGACCGTCGTTCCTCCACGAGTGTCATGCAGGTTACGGCCGGGCGCGGAACTGTCCGGAATCCGTCAACATCTCCGGCGAGCCGTTACGCGGGACGCCCCATCGGAATTAGTCCCGGCATGAACCACATCCACCCGTTCCGACGTCTCGGCGTGCTGGCGCTCATCGCCGTCGCAGCCCTCACCTTCACCTCCGCGTGCTCCGGCGACGACGACACCCCGGCCGGCAACGCCGCGCAGGCCGCCGCGGGCGGCCCCGAGCCCAAGACCATCGAGGGCGCCCGCGCCGCCGCGCAGACCGTGTTCGACCGCTTCTCCGGCGGGGACTTCGCCGGCGCCTGGGAGATGTACACCCAGGCCGGCAAGCAGGCGATCAGCAAGGCCGACTACGTCAAGCTCAACGAGGCCTGCTCCCGCAAGGGCCTGGCCATCCAGCTCACCAGCGCCCGGATGGAGGGCACCGACCGCGCCATCGTGATCGCCAAGCAGCTGGTGGCGGCGCAGTCGTACACGATGGTCTACGAGGGCAACGCCTGGAAGCTGGAACCCGCCAAGGAAGGGCTCGCGCTGTACAAGCAGGGCGCGGCCAAGGCGATCGCGGCCCAGAAGAAGGCCGGGACCTGCGCTGGATAATTTGGCTTCGCTTCGCTCCGCGGCAATCGCCTTGTAACCGGTGAGGGGGCACGCGATTTCCCGCCGCCGCAAACCCCGCAGCGTCGGACAATCGAGTGCCCCCTCACCGGCGGCGATTGCGGGGTGGGGGCCGTGCCCCAACGCGCCCCGCCAGCAGGCGGGACAAGGCGTCCCCAACCCGCCCCGCCAGCAGGCGGGACAAGGCGTCCCCAACGCGCGCCGCCGGCGCGCGGGACAAGGCGCTGCCGAACCCGCACCGCTGCCGGGCGGGACCGGTCAACAACGGCGGGGTCACCTCCGGAACCCCTCCCCTCCCGGTGGGTCAGGCGGCTGCGGCCAAGCCGTCGGGGGTGGTTACGGCCAGGCGGGTTCGCAGGGTGCCTCGGGCGGCTATCTGGTCGTAGTAGGCCTGGCGGCGGCGGGCCACGCAGCCCTGCTGCTGGGCCTGCGCGGTCAGCGCCGGGTCGAGGTGCGTGTTCAGGCCGTCGCGCAGCAGGCTCAGCGCCTCGGCCCGCAGCTGCGAGACCCGCGACTCGGTCACACCGAGGTCCTCGGCGATGCTCGCCATCGGGCGCTCCTCGAAGAAGTAGCCCTGCACCACCGCGCGCAGCCGGTCCGGCAGCGCGTCGATCGCGTGCCGCAGGTAGCCCAGCCGCTCGCGGCGGATCAGCATCTCCTCCGGACCGGCGCCGGGCTCGGTGACCATGTCGTCGGCCGTCGCGGTCGCGAAGCCCTGGAGGCTGAACACCACGGCCCGCTGCACGTCGTCGTCGGCCGAGGTGATGTCCTCGACCGGCACGCCGAGTTTGCCGGCGACCTCCTGCGCGGTGGGCGTGCGGCCCAGCTCGGCGGTGAGTTCCTGGCGGGCGCCGTCGGTGCGCCGGGCCCGCTGCCGCACCGAGCGGCTGGCCCAGTCCAGGCCGCGCAGCTCGTCGAGCAGGGCGCCGCGGACCCGGGCTGCGGCGAACCGGGCGAACGGGACGCCGCGGTCGTCGTCGAAGCCGCGGGCGGCGTGCACCAGCGCGGCGTAGCCGGCCGACATCAGATCGTCGCGGTTCACGTGCGCCGGGACCCGGGCCAGCATCTCGCGGACCAGGTGCCCGACCAGGGGCATGTGATCGGTGACGACGTCCGAGCGACGACGATCGGACGCGGGGGTGGCTCCGTTCATGGTGGGGGACTCCTCGGGTACCGGCCGGGCAGGGGTGATCCGGCGCCGAGAAGAACGGTGAGCCGCGCTGAGTGCGGAGAAGGTCTCTCCGGGGTGCGGTTCGGTTGCGTCGAGTACATCCGGGACGAGCGGGTATGCTTGATCGCGCGGCCCGCCCGGTCTTGCCTCGGGCCGCCACGATCGACGCCGCTTGCGTCGGTCTCTCGGATCGGCCACCACGCGCCGCGACTGGGTGACAAAGTCTGCGCCGGGCAGGACGACCCCTCGACCTTTGGGAGTTCCCGCTACATGACCACCTTCACCGAGCTCGGCGTGCCCGCCGTCCTGACCACGGCACTCGCTGACCTCGGCATCACCACCCCGTTCCCGATCCAGGCCGCGACGCTGCCCGACACTCTCGCCGGGCGCGACGTGCTGGGCCGCGGCCGCACCGGTTCCGGCAAGACGTACGCGTTCGCGCTGCCCCTGCTGGCCCGGCTCGCCGCCTCCGGAACGCCCCGCCGTCCCGGCCGCCCGCGGGCGCTGATCCTGGCGCCCACCCGCGAGCTGGCCACCCAGATCGACGCGACCCTCGCCCCGCTGGCCGCCAAGCTCGGCCTGCGCACCCTCACGGTGTTCGGCGGGGTCGGCGCGCAACCGCAGATCCGCGGTCTCAAGGCCGGCGTCGACGTGCTCGTCGCCTGCCCCGGCCGGCTCGACGACCACCTGCGCAACGGCTACGCCTCGCTGGAGTCGGTCGAGATCACCGTGCTGGACGAGGCCGACCACATGGCCGACCTCGGCTTCCTGCCGGTGGTGCGGCGGCTGCTCGAGCAGACCCCGCGCGACGGCCAGCGCCTGCTCTTCTCGGCCACCCTGGACAACGGGGTGGACGTGCTGGTCAAGCGCTTCCTGCGCAAGCCGGTGACGCACGCCGTGGACGCCGCGGACGAGGCGCCGGTCGAGATGGCCCACCACGTCCTGCACGTCCGGGGCGACGACCGCTTCCCGGTGCTGGTCGACCTGCTCTCCGCGCCGGGCCGCACGGTCGTCTTCACCCGCACCAAGCGCCGCGCCAAGGTGCTGACCCGCCAGCTGGTCGCGGCCGGGGTGCCCGCCGTCGAGCTGCACGGCAACCTGGCGCAGAACGCCCGCAACCGCAACCTCGCCGCGTTCGCCGACGGCACCGCGGAGACGCTGGTGGCCACCGACATCGCGGCCCGGGGCATCCACGTCGACGACGTGGCCCTGGTCATCCACGCGGACCCGCCGGTCGAGCACAAGGCGTACCTGCACCGCTCCGGCCGGACGGCGCGGGCCGGCGCCCGCGGCACGGTGATCACCCTGATGACCGACGACCAGCAGGCCGAGGTGCGTGACCTGACCCGCCGCGCGGGTGTCCGCCCGACCACCAGCCGGACCCGGCCGGGCGACCCGCTGCTGGCCGAGCTCGCCCCGGGCGAGCGGCGGTTCATAACTCCCCCGGCGCCGGCCGCTCCGGCGACCCCGCCGGCGGGTGCCCACGCCCGCCCGGGCCGTGGTCGCGGTCATACCTCGTCCCGCCCGGCTGAGACGCAGGTCCGCAGCCGGCGCGCCGGCTCGGGCACGGCCTCGACGTCGGCCGAGACGCCGGCGCGCGGTCGCCGTACCGGTGCCGGCACGGCCGAACCGTCG